>NZ_VCKW01000026.1 GCF_005889715.1 Actinomadura soli | reverse complement strand
CACCTGCCCACCCCCCTCAAAACCATCCTGTTCGCCGACGAAGACACCCCCGAAGCCGTCCAGGTGCACCAAACGGTCTTCACCCAGCCCGCCCTGTTCGCCCTGCAAGTCGCACTATTCCGGCTGCTAGAGCACCACGGCGTCACCCCGCACGCGCTGCTGGGCCACTCCCTGGGTGAGATCACCGCCGCCCACCTGGCCGGAATCCTCACCCTCACTGACGCCTCCACCCTGATCACCCACCGCGCCCGGCTCATGCAAGCCGCGCCCACCGGCGGCGCGATGACCGCGATCCAAGCCACCGAGGATGAGATCCGCGCCACTCTGGCCGCCTACACCGGGCGCCTGGACCTGGCCGCCGTCAACAGCCCCACCACCGTCGTCATCACCGGCGACACCGACGCCACCGCAGAACTCGCCGCCTACTGGGAGGGCCAAGGCCGACGCACCACCCAGCTGAAGGTCAGCCACGCCTTCCACTCCCCCCACATGGACGGAGTCCTCACCGAATTCCGGGAGATCGCCGAAACCCTCACCTACTCCGAACCCCGCATCCCGATCGTCTCCAACCTCACCGGACAGATCGCCACCGCACAGCAGCTCACCGACCCCGACTACTGGGTCCAGCAACTACGCCACACCGTCCGCTTCGCCGACGGCATCCACACCCTCACCCAACACGCCACCACCACCTACCTCGAACTCGGCCCCGCACCCGTCCTCACCACCCTCACCCGAGCCTGCCTCGACCACGACAACCCACAGGCATTCACCCTCCTACACCCCGACCAAGCCGAAACGACCACCTTCACCACCGCACTCGCCCACACCTACACCAATGGCACCCCCGTCAACTGGAACCACTACTTCCCCCACGCCCGCACCGTGCCGCTGCCCACCTATCCCTACCAGCGCGAGCGGTTCTGGTTGAGGGCCCCGGCCGAGCCTGTAGCCCGGGCGGCCGGACAGGAGCATCCCGTGCTCGGCGAGGGTGTGGAGCTGGCCGACGGGCGGGGCCTGCTGTTCAGCGGACGCCTCGACGTGGAGGCCGAGCCATGGCTCGCCGACCATGCCATCGCCGGAGCCGTGATGCTGCCCGGCGCGGGTGTCGCGGAACTCGCGTTGTACGCGTCGCGGCACATGGGGGCCGGGCGGGTGGCCGACCTCGCCCTTGAGCAGCCCCTGTCGCTGGAGCAGCCTGCCGCGATCCAGCTCACCGTCGCCGCCCCTGCGGCCGATGGGAGCCGCTCCCTCGCGCTCTACTCCCGGCCCGCGACCGCCGCGCCGGGCGCGGAGTGGACCCGTCATGCCACCGGCACGCTGGAGACCGCCGGGGCCGACGAGCCGGCGCCTCTGACGTCGTGGCCGCCGCAGGGGGCGTCGCCGGTTCCGCTCGACGGGCTGTACGCCCGCCTGGCCGAACGCGGCTACGGCTACGGGCCCGCCTTCCAAGGGCTGCGCGTTCTGTGGCGCCATGGAGCCGACTTGTATGCGGAGATCGCGCCGCCTCCGGGCTCGGGGGGCGACGGCTTCCTGCTGCATCCCGCCGCGCTGGACGCCGCACTGCACACCCTGCTCGCCGCCGCCGGGGATCATGACCGGCGCCTGGTGCCGTTCGCGTGGAGCGGCCTGACTCTGCACGGCGAGGGCAGCGGCGTGTTGCGGGTACGGCTGCGGCCCGGCCGCGGCGACACCTGGTCCCTGCTCGTCGCCGACGAGGGCGGCGCGCCGGTGCTCGGTGTCGACGAGCTCGTGCTGCGCGAGCTGCCGTCCGCCACGGGACGTCCGGCCGATGCCGCCTCGCTGTTCGCCCTGCACTGGATCGGCCGGACGTTCGACGCGCCCGCCCCGCAGGGGCCCTGGGCCGTGGTCGGCCCGGACGGTGACGAGCTGCGCGATGCCGTGCGGGCGAGCGGGGTGACGGTGCGCGCCCACGCGGGTCTGGACGACCTGTCCGGGTCCATCGACGACGGTGCGGAGGTTCCCGCGGTCGTCGTCCTCAAGCTCGGTGAGGCCGCTGCACACAGTGGTCCCACCGCGACCGGTGCGGCCGCCGCCGCGCACAACGGCACCACCGCAACCGGCGCGGTAACCGCTCTCGGCGCGAGGGGCGGAGCCACCGGGCCCGCGGCACACCGCGCGGCCCCCGCCCCTGGTGGGCCCACCGAACCCGGTGGGTCCCCCGGGGCGGACACCCGGGAAGTCCTGGGTCTCGTCCAGGACTGGCTCAGCGATGAGCGGTACTCGTCCAGCCGGCTCGTCGTGCTCACCCGGGACGCGGTCGCCGCGGCCGAAGGGGAGCACCCGGACCCGGGACGCGCCGCGGTGTGGGGGCTGGTCCGCGTCGCGCAGTCGGAGCATCCCGGGAGGTTCACGCTGGTCGACACCGACGGTCGGCCGGAGTCCGTCCGCGGGCTCGTGCCGGCCGTCGCCTCGGTCGAACCCCAGATCGCCATCCGTACGGGCGGGTTCCTGGTGCCGCGGCTGCGCGCACACCAGCCGCGGCCCGCGGGCACCGCGCCCTTCGACGAGCGGAGCCGCGTCCTGATCACCGGCGGCCTCGGGACCCTGGGGCGCCTCATGGCCCGGCATCTGGCGGACCGGTACGGCGTCCGGCGGCTGGTGCTCACCGGACGGCGCGGCCCGCGCACGCCGGGCGCCGCCGAGTTCGTGGCCGACCTTGAGGCCGCGGGCGTCCAGGTGACCGTCGTGGCCTGCGACATCGCCGACCGCGCCGCCCTGGCCGCCGCCCTCGACGGGCTCCCCCAGCCACCGACCGCGGTGGTGCACACGGCGGGAGTCCTCGACGACACCATCATCGAGAAGCTCACGCCCGAGCGCCTGGACGCCGTCCTGCGGCCGAAGGCCGACGCCACCGTCCACCTGCACGAGCTGACCCGGCACCTGGACCTGTCCGCGTTCGTGCTGTTCTCGTCCCTCACGGGGATGATGGGCGCCGCCGGGCAGGGGAACTACGCGGCCGCCAACGCCTTTCTCGACGCCCTGGCCCTCAGGCGCCGCGCCGAGGGGCTGCCCGCGGTGTCGCTGGCGTGGGGGTTGTGGGGCACGGAGGCCGGGGAGGGCGCGGACGCGTCCGGCGCCGGCCTCGCGGGCGAGCTGGGCAGCGCGGATCTGCTGCGCCTGTCGCGTTCCGGTGTCGCCCCGCTGCTCGTCGGCGAAGGGCTCGCCCTGTTCGACGCCGCCGTCGCGGACTCCGCGCCCGTTCTAGTGCCCGCCCGCTTCGAGCTGGGCGCGCTCGACGCGGAGTCGGCCCCGCCCCTCCTGCGGGCCCTCGCGCCCGCCGCCCCGCGCGTGGCGGCGGCGCGGCCCGCCGAGGATCCGGCCGCCGCGCTGCGCGGCCGCCTGGCCGCCGCGCCTCGCAAGGAACGCCGGCACATCATCCTCGAAACCGTACGGACGGAGATCGCCGCCGTCCTCGGGCACACCAGCCACGAACGGGTGGTGGCCACCAGGCGCTTCCTGGACATGGGCTTCGACTCGCTCACCGCGCTCGAACTGCGCAACCGGCTCAGCTCGGTGACCGGGGTCCGGTTGCGCCCGACACTCGTCTTCGACCATCCGAGCCCCGGCACCCTCGCCGATCGTCTCGCCGCCGACCTGGCCGATCCCGCTGACCGAGCTGATCCCGCCGGCCGGGCCGATCCCGCCGCCGGGCCCGACGAGCCCGGCGGGCCCGAAGGGCCGCAGGCGGGCGGCGGCAGCGCCCTGGACACGATGACCACCGAGGAACTGGTCCGCCTGGCTCTGGGCGCAGACCGCAATGACCAGCCCCAGCACGGAATCGATGGAGATGAACGATGACGGCCACAACCCACGAGCAAGTCGTCGACGCATTGCGGGCCGCGTTGAAGGACAACGAGCAGTTGCGGACCGCCGCCGCACGGCGGGACGAGCGCGAGCACGGGCCGATCGCCATCGTCGGCATGGCCTGCCGCTACCCCGGCGGGGTCGCGTCCCCGCGGGACCTGTGGCGCCTGGTGACCGATGAGGTCGACGCCATCGGCCCGTTCCCCGCCGACCGCGGCTGGGACCTGCCCTCGCTGTACGACCCGGACCCGGACACGCCCGGGACGTCCTACGTCAAGGAGGGCGGTTTCCTGTACGACGCCGCCGACTTCGACGCCGGGTTCTTCGAGGTCTCGCCCCGCGAGGCGTACGCGATGGACCCGCAGCAGCGGCTGCTGCTCGAAACCGCGTGGGAGACCTTCGAGAGCGCCGGGCTCGACCCGGCGGCGCTGCGCGGCAGCCGCACGGGTGTCTTCGTCGGCACCATGTACGACGACTACGGCTCCCGCCTTTATCCCCGTCCGCCCGAGTACGAGGGCTACGTGGGCCTCGGCAGCGCGGCCAGTGTCGCCTCCGGGCGCCTCGCCTACACGTTCGGGCTCGAAGGGCCCACCCTGACGGTCGACACGGCGTGCTCGGCCTCCCTCGTGGCGCTGCATCTGGCAGGCGGCGCGCTGCGCCGCGGCGAGTGCTCCCTGGCCTTGGCCGGGGGCGCGACCACGATGGCGACGCCGATGCCGTTCGTGGAGTTCAGCCGCCAGCGCGGGCTCTCCACCGACGGTCGCTGCAAGTCGTTCGCCGCGTCCGCGGACGGCACCGGCTGGTCCGAGGGCGTCGGGCTGCTGCTTCTGGAGCGCCTTGAGGACGCCCGCCGCCTCGGGCATCCCGTCCTCGCCGTCGTCCGGGGCTCCGCCATCAACCAGAGCGGTGACAGCAACGGCCTGACCGCGCCCAGCGTCCACGCCCAGGAAATGGTCATCAAGCAGGCCCTCGCCGCCGCGGGCGTCTCCCCGGCAGAGGTGGACGCCGTCGAGGCGCACGGCACCGGCACCACGCTCGGCGACCCCATCGAGGCGAGCGCCCTGCTCGCCGCCTACGGCGCGGACCGTCCGGCGGACCGCCCGCTCTACCTGGGGTCCCTCAAGTCCAACATCGGGCACGCGCAGAGCGCCGCCGGGGTCGGCGGCATCATCAAGATGACGATGGCGTTGCAGGAGGGCCTGCTGCCGAGGACCTTGCACGCGGACGAACCCACGCCGCACGTGGACTGGTCCGAGGGGACCCTGGCGCTGCTGACCGAGGCGAGGCGGTGGCCCGAGTACGGGCGTCCGAGGCGGGCCGCGGTCTCATCGTTCGGCATCAGCGGCAGCAACGCCCACGTCATTCTCGAACAGGCCCCCGAGCCCGCCGACGCCGGGGAGGCCGCCGGGACCGGGGAAGGGGGCGCGGCGCCGCTGCCCGTCGTCCCCATCGCCCTGTCGGCGCACAGCGAACCCGCGCTACGCGCGCAGGCCGCCCGCGTCATCGAGCTGCTGACCACCGAGACCACGGAACTTCTCGACCTCGGTTTCTCCCTGGCCACGACCCGCGGTCACCTCGCGCACCGCGCCGTCCTGCTCCCGGAGGGGCGGGAGGGCCTGCTGGACGGCCTTCGCGCGCTCGCGGGGGGCTCCGGGGCGGACGCGGCCGTCCGCGGCAAGGCGGCCGAGGGACGCGACGCCTTCCTGTTCGCCGGGCAGGGCGCCCAGCGGCCCGGCATGGGCGAGGAGCTGTACCGCGCATTCCCGGCGTTCGCCGCCGCGTTCGACGCGGTCTGCGCCGAGGTCGACGCCCGCCTGGACCGCCCGCTGCGCGAGGTCGTCTTCGCGCCCGAGGGCTCCGCCGAGGCGGCGCTGCTGCACAGCACCGAGTACACCCAGCCGGCGCTCTTCGCCTTCGAGGTCGCCCTGTTCCGCCTCTTCGAGTCCTGGGGGATCAGGCCCGACGCCGTGATCGGGCACTCCGTCGGCGCGCTCGCCGCCGTGCACGCCGCGGACGTGCTCTCCCTCGCCGACACGGCCGAACTGGCCGTGGCGCGCGGCCGGATCATGCAACGGCTGCCGGGAGGCGGTGCCATGGTGGCGCTGCGCGCCGGCGAGGACACCGCCGCCGCGCTGATCGCCGGGCGCACGGACCGGATCTCCCTCGCTGCCGTGAACGGGCCCGCCGCCACGGTGCTGTCCGGCGACCGGGACGAGCTCGCCGCGATCGTCGCCGAGTTCGAGCGCACCGGCGGCAAGGCCACCTGGCTGGAGGTCAGCCACGCCTTCCACTCCCCGCTGATGAAGCCCGCACTCGACGAGCTGCGCACGGTCGTCGAGGGCCTGACCTTCCGGGAGCCGCAGCTCACGGTGGTGTCGGACCTGACCGGGCGGCCGGCGGAGCCGGGCGCGCTCGCCGACCCCGACTACTGGGTCCGGCACGCCGCCGAGCCGGTCCGCTTCCAGGACGGCGTGCGGTCACTGGCGGAACTCGGCTGCACTCGGTTCCTGGAGGTCGGACCGGCGGGCGACCTCACCGCGATGGCCGCCGACTGCCTCCCGGCCGAGGCCGAGGCGGGGGCCGCGCCCGCGCTGGTCCCGGCGCAGCGCCGCCGGCTGCCGGAGACGACCGCGCTGCTGACCGCGATCGCGCGGCTGCACGCCGCCGGCGCGGAGGTCGGCTGGGCCGCCGTGTTCGCGGGCCGCAGCGCCCGCCGCGTCGCACTCCCGAGCTACCCGTTCCAGCGCCGCCGCTACTGGCTCGACATGCCCGAGCGCACCGGGGACGTGCGGTCGGCCGGGCTCGGCGGGCTCGACCATCCCGTGCTGGCCGCCGTCGCCGACGTGCCGGAGCCGGGCGGGACACTGTTCACCGGACGGGTCTCGCGCACCGCGCTCCCCTGGCTGGACGATCACCGCGTCGGGGGCCGGGTGCTGCTGCCCGGCACGGCCCTGCTCGACATGGTGGTGACCGCCGCCCGCACGGCGGGCTGCGACCTGGTCGAGGAGCTCGTCCATGAGGCGCCGCTCGTCGTGCCGAACGGCGCGGAGATCGAGCTGCGGGTGTTCCTCGCGGCGGCCGGCGAGGACGGCGGCCGCGCCGTCACCGTACACGCCCGCCGCGCGGACGGCACCGGCCCGTCGGCCTGGACCCGCCACGCCCACGGCACCGTCTCCCGCCAGGGTCCGGGCGCGGACGCGGACCCGTGGGACGGGCCGCCCGGTGACGCCGTGTCCCTCGGTGTGCCCGACGACCTCTACGCCGCTCTGGCGGCACGGGGGCTCCGGTACGGGCCGGCGTTCCGCGGCGTCCGGGCGATGTGGGAGCACGGCACGGAAACGTACGCCGACGTGGCCCTGCCCGAGGAGACACCCGCCGGTACGCACGCGCTGCACCCCGTGCTCCTCGACGCCGTCCTGCACCCGCTGGCGGCCAGGGACACCGAAGACGCTGACGGCTCTCCGGGTCTGGCCATGCTGCCGCACACCTGGACCGGCGTGCGCGTCCACGCCGTCACCGCCGACCGGGTACGGGCCCGCCTGGCGCCCGCCGGGTCGGACACGGTCGCGGTCGACATCACCGATCCCGAGGGCAGGCCGCTGGTCTCGATCGGCTCGCTCGCCCTGCGGCCGGCTCAGGCCGGGGGCATCGGCTCCGTCGACGAGGACGAGTCCGACGGCCTGTTCCTGCCGCACTGGACGCCGATGCCCGCGCCGCCCACCGCGGCGCCGTCCGCGTCGGCCGAGTCCTGGGTGGAACTTGGACCGGGCGGCCACCGCGATCCGGCCGCCCTTGCCGAGGCGCTCGCCGCCGGGGAGCCCGCTCCCCGGACGATCCTGCTGCCGTGCCCGGTCCCCGAGGCCGTCACGTCGGCGGCCGTGCGGGACACGCTGCGCGACGTCCTGAGCGCGGCCCAGTTCGTCGTCGGGAACGACCGGTTGACGGGCGCCCGGCTGGTCGTCGTGACCCGCGGCGCCGTCGCCGTGGCCGGGGAGCGCTCGCCCGGGCAGCAGCCCGCGCACCGCGCGGTGTGGGGCCTGCTGCGCTCCGCCCAGGCCGAGCACCCGGGCCGCTTCGTCCTGCTCGACGACGACGGCACGGCCGCCTCACGCGAAGCCTTCCCCGCCGCGCTGGCCACGGGCGAGCCGCAGCTCGCGCTGCGCGGCGGCACCGTGTACCGGCCCGCCCTCAGCGCGACCGCGCCCGCGACGACCCTCCGCCCGCCCGCCGGGCGGAACTGGCGCCTCGACCACGCGGGCAAGGAGTCCTTCACCGAGATCTCTCTCGAACCGTGGCCGGAAGCGGAGCAGCCCCTGGCAGCGGGCCAGGTCCGGGTGCGCCTGCGGGCGGCCGGGTTCCGCTTCCGCGACGTGCCGCTCTCCCCGGGCGGGGCGGGCGCCGGCGTCGTCGTCGACGTGGGTGACGGCGTCAGCGGCCTGCGTCCCGGCGACCGCGTCCTCGGCCTGTGCTCCGGCGTCGGACCGATCACGGTGACCGACCGCCGCCTGGTTTGCCGCGTCCCCGACGGGTGGTCCTTCCGCCAGGCGGCCGCGGTCACCGCGTCCCGGCTGACGGCCGCCGCGGACCCGGACCGCGTCCAGGACGCCCTCCTCGACCTGTCCGGCAAGGGCGCGGCGCCGCCGCCGCAGGTGCCGGTCTGGGACGTCCGCAGCGCGCCCGACGCCTTCCGGCACCTCGCCGACACCGGGTATACGGGCGAGATCGTCCTCGACCTGCCGGACCCCGAGGAGCTCTGGGACACCACGAGGGCGGTGCTGGTCACCGGCGGTCTCGGCTGGCTCGGCCGGATCACCGCCCGGTACCTGGCGCAGCGGCACGGCATCCGGCAGTTGGTCCTGATGGGCCGCGGCGCACCCGGGCCCGACGCGGAGCGCACCATCGCGGACCTGCGCGGCCTCGGCGCCGACGTCCGCACGGTGGCCTGCGACGCCGCCGACCGCGGGGCGCTCGCCGCCGCGCTGGACGACCTCGCCCGCGACGGCGTCCGCATCGGCGGGGTCGTCCACGCGGCGGGCGTCCTCGAAGGCGGCATCCTGACCGACCTGACCGCCGGCGACTTCGAGGGGCCGCTGCGTCCCAAGGTCGACGCCGCGCTCAACCTGCACGAGCTGACCGCGGAGCTGGACCTGTCCGCGTTCGTCGTCTTCTCCTCCATCGCGAGCACGTTCAACTCCGCGGGGCAGGGCGCCTACGCGGCCGGGAACGCGTTCCTGGAGGGCCTGATGGAGCGGCGGCACGCGGAGGGCAGGCCCGGCGTGTCCATCGTGTGGAGCCAGTGGGACGTGGGCGGCGGCATGGGCAGCACGCTCACCAGGGCCCAGATCGCCCGCATGGCGCGCCTCGGCGTCCTGCTGATGCCGATCGAGCAGGGCCTGGCCTTCCTCGACGCCGCCGTCCGCCGGAACCGGCCGGTGGCCGTGGCGGGGCGCTGGGACGTCGAGGCCCTGGCCGCGCAGCGCCGCGGCGGCGCCCTGCCGCCGCTCCTGGAGTCCCTGCTGCCCGCCGGGGCGGACGGGCCCGAGGAGCGCGCCGCCGGCTCCGGGACGCGGCACGCGCAGGACACCGGGCCGGCGGAGGGCACGGCGGAGGGCACGGCGGAGGGCAGCGGCGACAGCGTCCTGGACCAGCTCCTCGCCAACCTCGCCGGGGTGCTCGGCCACGCCTCCGCCGCCGACGTCGACCCGGACCTCGCCTTCGACCACGCGGGCGTGGACTCGCTGGCCGCGGTGGAGTTCCGCAACCACCTCACGGCCGCCACCGGGTTCCGGCTTCCGGCCACGTACGTCTTCGACTGGCCGACCCCGCGCGAACTCGCCGGCTACCTGCGCGAGATGGTGCCGGGGCTCGGCGCCGAGGTCACCGGCGTGGACTCCTCACTCATCGACCAGATCGCGGGTTTCGAGGCCGCGTTCGCGGAACGGGCCCTCACGGGTCCCGAGCGCGACGTCGTGCGGGAGCGCCTCGGCCGCCTCCTCGACAAGCTGGCCACCTCCACCGAGAACGGGGCACCGACCTCATGACCGAGCGCACCGCCGAATCCGCACCCGCCCAGCCCAGGACGCCGGACCGTGCCGGACGCTGGATCCGCGTCTTCCATCCCCGGGAGCACGCCACCGCCCGCCTGGTGTGCTTCCCGCACGGGGCGGGCACCGCGCAGGCGTTCACCGGCCTGTCCGGGGCGCTGCCCGACGACGTCGAGCTCCTCGCCGTGCAGTACCCCGGCCGTGCCGAACGCAGGGCCGAGCCCTTCGCCGCGGACATCGCGGCCCTGGCCGCCGGGACGGCCGACGCCCTGGCCCCGTGCGCCGACCGTCCCCTGTTCCTCCTCGGCCACAGCCTGGGCGCCCTCGTCGCCTTCGAGACGGCCCGCCTCCTGGAGCAGCGCGGCGGGGCCGCCCGCGTGTTCGTCTCCGCCGCGCGGCCCCCGTCGGCGGACTGGGAGGAGCCCGACCTCGACGCCATCCCGGACGACGGCCTCGCGGACGGCCTCCGGCACCTCGGCGGCGTCCCCGAAGCGCTCCTGCGGGAACCGGACTTCCTGGCGGAGGTGCTGCGCATGATGCGCGGCGACCACCGGCTGCTGCGCCGCTACCGGTGCTCCGAGGACACCGTCCTCGCGACACCGCTCACCGTGCTCCTCGCGTCCGCGGACCCGAAGAACACGCTGGAACAGGTGCAGCCCTGGACCCGCCACACCACGGTCGACCACTCCGTGGAGATCCACTCCGGCGGCCACTTCGGGCTGACGGAACGCGTCGCCGAGATCTCGAAACTGCTCACCCGGTACATCCACGACGACCTGGCGGCGCGCGCCGCCGGCCCCCCTGCCGACCTGGTCCTGGAGATCTACCTGGCGGGCCCGGACGCGCGCGGGGGCCGGCTCACCACCGATCTCACCCTGCTGGAGGACGAGGCACGCGAGGTGCTGCCACCGGCCGTGCACGCGTTCGTGGCGGGCAACGCCGGAACCGGGGCGACGGGGCGCGCCAACCGCGAGGCGTTCGACCGGTGGCGTCTCGTGCCGCGGGTGATGCGCGGCGTCACCCGCCGCGACCTGTCGGTGTCCCGCGCGGGCCTGCGCCTGCCCGCACCCGTCCTGCTGGCGCCGATCTCCGCGCAGACCGTCGTCCACCCCGAGGGCGAACTCGCCGCCGTCCGGGCCGCGGCCGACGCGCGCCTGCCCTTCGTCCTGTCCTCCTACGCCTCGCACAGCCTGGAGGACGTCGCGGCGGCGGCAGGCCCGCAACCCCGCTGGTTCCAGCTCTACTGGCCCTCGGACGAGGAGCTGGCCACGTCCCTGGTCCGCCGCGCCGAGGCGAGCGGCTACACGGCACTGGTCCTCACGGTCGACAACCCCGCCCCCGGCTACCGGCCCGCCGACCTCGACCACGGCTACCTGCCGTTCCTGCGCGGGACGGGGCTCGCCAACTTCACCAGCGACCCGGTGTTCCAGGCGGCGCTGCCGCCCGGCGCGGGCACCGACGCGGTCGTCATGCACTGGGCGAGCGTCTCCGGCAACCCGTCCCTCACCTGGGAACGGCTCCCGTGGCTCCGCGAGCTGACCGACCTGCCCATCCTCGTCAAGGGCGTCCTGCACCCGGACGACGCCCGCCTCGCGCTGGCCGGCGGCGCGGACGGGGTGATCGTCTCCAACCACGGTGGCCGCCAGCTCGACGGCACGATGGCCGCCCTGGACTGCCTGCCCGCGGTGCGCGCCGCCGTCGGGGACGACGTCCCGGTCCTGCTGGACTCCGGTGTCCGCACCGGCGGCGACGTCGTCAAGGCCCTGGCCCTCGGCGCCGACGCCGTCCTGTACGGCAGGCCCTACCTGTACGGGCTGGCGCTCGACGGGCAGAGCGGTGTGCACCACGTCCTGCGGTGCCTGCTCGCCGAACTCGACCTGGCGCTGGCGCTGACCGGCTGCGGCAGCGTCAAGGCCATCGGCCCCGACCTGCTCGCGCCCGCCGGTCCCTTTCCCGGCTGACCCCGCAGATGCTGAACGCGGCCGAGCTCAGGCTCGGCCGCGTTCAGCGTTCTGATTTCTCCGTTCTCCGGTCCCGGTTCAGCGATCGCGGAAGTGGCTCGTGAGCCGCTCCAGTTCCTTGACCGCCTCGCCTGGGGTGGGCTGGGCGAGCAGTTCCTTGCGCAGCCGCCCGGCGCCCTCACGGAACGCGGGCTCGTCCAGGAGCCGCAGCAGGTGCTCGCGGATCCGCTGCCCGCTCAGCTCCTCCGGGTCGTCGCCCGGGATCCACAGCCCGGCCCCGGCGCGTTCCAGGCGCGGGCCCCGCTCACCGATGTCCGGCATGATCCGGCTGATCACCAGCTGGGGCACCCCGTGGACGAGCGAGTCCACGAACGAGGGGATCCCCCCGTGGTGGATGACGGCCGAGCACGACGGGATGATGACGTGCAGCGGCACGAACTCCACCATCCTGGTGTTGTCCGGGACCCGCTTGAGCTCCTTCTGGACCTGTTCGGGCAGGGTCACGACCAGCTCGATGTCGAGATCGGCGACGGAGTCCAGCATCGCCTGGAGCTGGTCGCCGGACAGCGCCAGCGCCGACGGGTCCTTCTCCATCGTCCAGCCGAAGGTGGCGAGGACGCGCCGCTTCGACGGGTCGCGGCGGGTCCAGTCCGGCACCACCGACGGCCCGTTGTAGGGGACGTACCGGAGGGGAACGGACGGCACGTCCGACTCCAGCACCATGGAGCCCACCATCTGGTCGATGGTGAACTGGCCGGTCACCAGTTCCTCGGAGAACGGCGCGCCGTACTTGTCCGCCCACTCCGCCAGCCAGTCCCCGAGCGGGTCCTCGCGCTTCTCCGGCGGCTGCTCCGCCCGCACCCGCAGGTAGTGGTCCCGCATCCGGGCGTCCACGTTCAGCCCGATCGGCACGCGGGCGTGCGGCACCCCGACCGCGGCGGCGGCCACGGGGCCCGCGTAGCTGATCCAGTCCCAGACCACGAGATCGGGCTTCCACCAGCGGCAGTACTCGACCAGGTCCTCGATCATCGAGTCGTTCATGGCCTTGATGTTCGCGGCGATGAACCGGTACCCCCAGCGCAGGCGGTCCCAGGTGAGCTTCTCCTCGCGGTTCTCGGACAGGTCGAAGCTCAGGTCCAGGTCGGCCTGGCCGTCGAGTTCCGCGGTGAGCTTCTCGAACAGCTCGCCCTGCGAACGCTCCAGCTTCTCGAAGACCGGCTCGTCGGAGCCGACGGGGACCGCCGTCAGGCCCGACCTCGTGATGACGTCCGTCAGCTCCGGGCCGCTGGCGACGCGCACCTCGTGCCCGGCCGTCTGCAGGCCCCACCCCAGCGACACGAGGAGGTGGAAATGGCTCTGCCAGGGAAAGGTGACAAGCAAGACGCGCATGGCGCTCAGCTCCTTCGTGTCCTCTAGTTGACGAGCAGCGGCAGCTTCGAGGCCAGGAGGACCTCCTCCATCGCCGTGAACTCGTGCGGGTTGTCCGGGTCCGTGCGCACCTTCGGGAACCGCTCCAGCAGGACGTTCGTCCCGATGCGGCCTTCGAGGCGGGCCAGCGGCGCGCCGATGCAGAAGTGGATCCCGCGGCCGAAGCCCAGATGCGGGTTGGGGTCGCGGTCCGGGTCGAACACGTGCGGTCGCTCGAACTGGCGCTCGTCCCGGTTCGCCGCGCTGAGCCAGAGCCTGACGAGCCGGCCCTTCGGAATCTTGACCCCCGCCAGCTCCGTGTCGGCGACGGTCGCGCGGATGGACGCCACGAACGGCCCCAGGAACCGCAGGCTCTCCTCGATCACCCCGGGGGCCAGGTCCGGGTTCGCGCGCAGCCGTGCCATCTGCTCCGGGTGGGCGTCCAGGCACAGCAGCGTGTTGCCCAGCGTCGCGCTGGTGGTGAGGTGCCCGGCCATGAGGAGCTCCCTGGCGAAGACCGCGATGGCGGCCTCGCTCAGGCGGAAGCCGTCGATCTCCGCTTCGACCAGCTTGGTGAACAGGTCCTCCCGCGGCTTCCGGCGCCGCTCGGCGATGTGCTCGCGCAGGTAGTTCATCATCTCGGGCACCTGGCCCATGGCGGCCGCGACGTCCTCGTCCGTGCGCTGCTTGTCGGTGCTCTCGACGGTCACCTCGCCCGCGGCGGTGACGATCTTGTCCACCCACTCCTTGAAGAGGCCGCGGTCGCTGTGCGGGACACCGAGCATCTCGGCGATCACGATCAGCGGCATCGGGTACGCGAGGTCCTCGATCAGGTCCAGGCGGTCCTTGTCCGCCGCCGCGTCCAGCAGCTCATGGGTGATCTTGGTGATCTGCGGTTCGAGGCCGGCCACCATCCGCGGGGTGAACGCGCGGCTGACGAGCTTGCGCATCTTCGTGTGCTTCGGCGGGTCCGCGGCGCTCAGCGCGCCCTCGCTGAGCGCCTCGCCCTCCTCGGCCTCGCCGAAGAACAGCGCCTCGATGTTGGACGAGTACGTCTTCGGGTCGCCGTAGACCTCGACGCACTCGGCGTACCCGTACACGTGGAACACGCCGTTGTCGTCGACCTTGACGGGATTGTCCGGCCGGCGGTCCCACATCCAGAAGTACGCCGGATTCATTCCCCAGCGGTCAGCGACGTGCGTCACTTTCTTCTCCCTTGCTCTCTCGGTTCCATGGGTGATCCCGGGCGCGGTCATCGAGGACCGGCCCCTAGTCGCGGAGGTGGCGGTTGAGAACGGCGCAGATCTCGGCCGCGGGCTTCGGCGCGGTCAGGCCGAAGTGCGTGGAGTCGATGTCGTAGGCGTGCACCTCGCCCTCGACGTAGGGGTCCCACAGGCCCGGCTGCGCCTCGGGGCTCTGCGTCGCGTTGAAGAACAGAACGGTGCCGCGGTAGGTGGGCTGCTTGAACTCCGCGACCATCCGGGTGTGCTCGACCATGACGGTGGCCCCGTTCTCGACGATGGTCCTGCGGTCCTCGTCGTCGGCGTCGCCCGGCAGGTAGCCGTCCAGGAAGTCGCGCGCCTCGGACCGGTCGAGACGCGAGCCCGCGTGCCGCACGAACCAGTCGCCCGGGACGGCGTCGAGCAGCGCGACCAGGGCCACCTCGTGCCCCCGGCCCTGGAGCTCGGCGGCGACGGCCTGGGCGAGGGGCCCGCCGATGGAGTGCCCCGCAAGCTGGAACGGGCCCTCCGGCTGGACGGAGAGGATCTGCTCCGTGTAGTCGGTGACCATGGCCGCGAGGCTCTCCGGCAGCGGCGCGCCGTCGAAGCCGCGCGCCTGGACGCCGTACACCGGCCGGTCGCCGAGCCGCCCGGCCATGCCCAGGTAGGCCCAGCACAGGCCGAAGCCCGGGTGGATGAACCACATCGGCGGCTTGGTCCCGCCGGTCCTCAGCGGGAGCACCACACCGAACGGGTCGCTGTCGCCGGTCGCGCCGGAGCCCCCGGTCAGGTGCGCGGCCAGCTCCGCGACGGTCGGCGCCTGGAACACCAGGCGGATCGGCACCTCGACGTTCAGCACCGTGCGGATCCGGTTGATGAGCTTGGTGGCGAGCAGCGAGTGGCCGCCGAGGTCGAAGAAGTCGTCGTCGACGCCGACCCGCTCGACGCCGAGGAGCTGTGCGAACACGTCGGTCAGGAGCTCCTCCTGGGCGGTGCGCGGGGCCCGGTAGGGGGCGTCGCTGACGAACTCGGGCGCGGGCAGCGCCCTGCGGTCCACCTTTCCGGTCGCGCCCAGCGGAAGGCTCTCCAGGATCATGAACGCGGACGGCACCATGTGGCCCGGCAGCCGCTGCGCGGTGAAGACCCGCAGCTCGTCGGCGTCCGGCTCCTCCCCCGCGGCCGGGGTGAGGTAGGCGATGAGGCGCTTGCCGGCGCTCCGGTGGTCCCGGGCCACCACCACGGCCTGGGCGACGCCCGGATGCGCGGCGAGGGCCGCCTCGACCTCGCCGGTCTCGATCCGGAAACCGCGGATCTTGACCTGGTCGTCGGCGCGGCCGTGGAAGACCAGGAGGCCCTCGTCCGTCCAGTTCACCACGTCGCCGGTGCGGTACATGCGCTCGCCCGGCCCGCCGAAGGGGCAGGCCACGAAGCGCTCCGCCGTCAAGCCGTACCGGCCCAGATAGCCGCGGGCCAGGCGCTCACCGGCGACGTACAGCTCGCCGGGGACCCCCACCGGCACCGGCCGCAGCGCCGCGTCGAGCACGTACATGCGGGTGTTGTCCATCGGGTGGCCGATCGGGACGACGTCGCGGGCGTCGGCGGCATCGGCCATGACGTGCATGGTGGTGGCCGCGGTCGTCTCGGTCGGGCCGTAGCCGTTCACGACGGACAGGCCGGGGCAGGCCCGCAGCACCCGCTCCACGGCGGCGGGGGTCACCACGTCACCGACCGTCCACACCTCGCTCGCCGCGCCGAACGCCTCGGGCGTCTCGTCCGCGACGGCCATGAACAGGCCCGCCGGCATGGCGAGACCGGTCACCCCGTGATCGGCGATCATGCGCTTGAGCGCGGCGGAGTCCAGCCGCCCGGGCGGCAGGACGACGATGGCCCCGCCGCTGAGCAAGGGGCGCCACAGCTCGTAGGTGAAGGTGTCGAAGGCCTGCGTGCCGTGCATGAGGATCCGTTCGCCGTGCCCCGTCTCGGCGACGCACCGCTCCGCCATCCGCACCACGAGGCGGTCCGCGGTCAGGACCGCCATGCACCGGTGGGAGATGCCCACCCCCTTGGGCCGGCCCGTGGAGCCGGACGTGTACATCACGTAGGCGAGCTGGTCCACGTGCCCGGCCGTCGCCGCCGCGGGCGGTTCCGCCGACGCGGCGGCGATCTCGCGGGCGGTGTCCGGCTCGTCGACGACCAGGTGGGGGCAGCCGCTCTCAGGCAGGCCCGCCGACGTCTTCTCGTCGGTCACGAGGACCGTCGGGTCGGCGTCGCCCAGCATGAAGGCGATGCGCTCGGCCGGATGGTCGGGGTCGACGGGCAGGTACGTGCCTCCCGCCTTGGCGATCGCGAGGACGGCGATGATGTGCTGCACCGAACGCGCCATCGCGAGCCCGACCAGCGACTCCTGGCCCACGCCCCGCGCCGCAAGGACCCGCGCGAGCCGGTTGGCCCTGGCGTCCAGGTCCCCGTACGTGAGCGTGGTGTCGCCGGAGATCACCGCGACCTCGCCGGGGTGCCGCGCGGCGTGCCGCCCGAACAGCTCGCCCAGTGTCGCCTCGGGAGCGTCGGTGACGAAGTCGTTGAAAGCCGTCAGCATCCGCTCGCGCTCGGCGGGGTCCACCACGTCCACCTGGCTCACGCGGAGGCCGGGGTCGGCCGCGATGTGCCGGAGGATCCGCGCCAGCCGGCCCGCGAGCCGGTGCGCGGTCCCGGAGTCGATGGCGTGCTCCTGGTAGCCGAGCACGAGGCCCAGCTCCGGTTCGTCCACGGCGAACAGGCCCAGCGGGTAGTGGACGGACGCCTTCCAGTCCATGCCGGTGATGGTGAGCCCGGCCGCGCTCTGCGTCTCGTGGAGGCCGTCCTCGTCCGCCGGGTAGGACTCGAAGACCACGACCGTGTCGAAGAGCGTCCCGAGCCCGGTGGCCCGGTGGATCTCGGCGAGCCCGAAGTGGTGGTGGTCCATCAGCGCCGCCTGCCGCTCCTGCAGGTCGCGCAGCAGCCCGGCGAGGGTCTGCCCGGGCGCCGGGTTCACCCGCACCGGCAGGGTGTTGATGAACAGGCCCACCATCTCGTCCACGCCCTCCACCTCCGGCGGCCGGCCGGAGACGGTGGCGCCGAACACCACGTCCTGGCGCCCGGTGTGGCTCGCGAGGAGCATGCCCCAGGCGCCCTGCACCAGGGTGTTGAGGGTGATGCCGAGCTCCGCGGCGCGCCGCGACAGCGTGCGCGCCGTGTCCTGGTCCAGGTCGACCTCGATGCGCCGGTGGCCGCCGCCGGTCGTCTCCTGCCTGGCCTGCGGGGCCGCGAGGGTCGGCTCGTCCACCCCGGCGAGCTCCGCCGTCCAGGCCCGCGCCGGTGCCTCGTGATCCTGGCGCGAGAGCCAGTCGAGGAAGTCGCGGTAGGGGTAGGTCCGGCCGAGGCTTCCCGCGTCGCCGCCGGTGCCGTACAGGCGCAGCAGGTCGTGCAGCACGAGGGGGCTCGACCAGCCGTCGTACACGATGTGGTGGACGGTGAGGAGCAGCTCGTGGCGCTCGGCCGCCCGCTTCACCAGGGCCAGGCGCAGCATCGGCGGGGCGGTCAGGTCGAAGCGCTCGGCCTGGTCGCGGGCGCGGAGGTCCCGCAGGGCGGCGTCCTGCTCCGCCTCGGTCAGGTCGCTCCAGTCGAGGGCCTGCCAGGGCAGTTCGACGCGTTCGAGCAGCACCTGCACCTGCTCGCCGTCGGCCGTGGCCACGAACGCGGTGCGCAGGCTGTCGTAGCGGTCGAGCAGGGCCTGGCCGGCCGCGCGCATCCGCTCCGGGTCGGCCCGCCCGGTCAGGTGGAAGACCAGCTGCACCTGGTAGGCGTCGAAATCGTCGTCGGCCAGCCGGCTCTGGAACAGCAGGCCGGACTGCATCGAGGTCAGCGGCCACACGTCGGCCACGCCCCGGTACTGCTCCTCCCACACCTCCAGGTCCCGCTGCCGCACCTGGACCAGCGGCACGTCCGACGGCGTCAGGCCGCCCGCGCCGGGCCGGGCGGCGTGCCGGGCGAGCCCTTCGAGGGCCGTGCGCCACAGGTCCGCGAACTCCCGCACCTCCTCCCGGGTGAACAGGCCGGTGGGGAAGGCGATCCCGGCGGTCAGCCGCGGGCCCTGCGGGGACTCCACGGCGTAGGCGGTGATGTCCAGGGCGGCCAGCGCGGGCGTGGTGGGCTCGGGGGCGAGGTCGTCCAGGTCGGCGGCGATCGTCCAGCCCGCGTCGCCGGACTCCGCCGCCGGTCCGCCCGAGCCGAACCGGCCCAGGTAGTTGAAGGAGACCTGGCCGTCGCCGCGGGCCGTGAGGGCCTCGGCGGTCTTCGGGTTGAGGTGGCGCAGCAGGCCGTAGCCGATGCCCTTGTCGGGGATCGATTGGAGCTGCTCCTTGACCGCCTTGACGGCGCCGCCCGCCGGGCGTCCGCCCGCGATGGCCGCGTCGAGGTCGAGGCCGCCGACGTCGAGGCGGACGGGGTAGACGGTGGTGAACCAGCCCACAGTGCGGGTGATGTCGGTGCCGGGGACCGCGGTCTCCTCGCGGCCGTGGCCTTCGAGGCGGATCAGGGCCGAGGACTCCTCGACGCCCCGTGCCCGGCGCCACTTGGCCATGGCCAGGGCAAGGGCGGTGAGCAGTCCGTCGTTGACGCCGCTGTGGAAGGCGGCGGGCAGCGTCGTCAGGAGCGCACGGGTGACCTGGGGTTCCAGCTTGACCTGCACCGTCTCCACGGTGGCGCGCACGTCGACGGCCGGGTCGAGGGCGCGGGCGGAGAGCAGCGGGTCGGGGCCGTCCAGGACGTTCTGCCAGGTGGGTAGCTCGGCCACCCGCTCGGGCGCGGCGGCCGCCTCGACCAGGCCGTGCGACCAGCGGCGCATCGTGGTGGGGACCGGGGCCGGTCGCGGCGTCCGGCCCTGGCGGACCTGCTCCCATGCCTCGGCGAGGTCGGACAGCAGGATGCGCCAGGAGACACCGTCGACCACCAGGTGGTGCAGGACGATGATGAGGCGTCCTGAGACGTCGGGTCCGGCGTCGCACCAGATGAAGCGGGCCATCTGACCGGCCGCTGCGTCCAGTTCGCGGACGGCGGCGTCGACCTCGGCCTTCGTCTCGCGCCGCCAGGTGGTGTCCTGCCAGTCGCCGCCGCAGTGCCTGCGGCGGACGAGCGCCGCCACGTCGACGGCGCCGGGCTCGGCGGCATCCAAGCCCGGCTCACCCGCGCGGACGCGGACGCGGGCGCGGAGCATGTCGTGGTGGTCGACGACCGCGGACAGGGTCGCCACCAGGCCGCTCTCGTCGATGCCCGCGGGCAGGGCCACCGCCATCGACATGACGAACCCGTCGTGGCCGCCGGCGTACTCGCTCATCCGCCGCGCCACGGGAGGCAGCGGCATCCAGCCCACACCGCCGCCCGCCGGTTCCCCGCGGGCGGGCCCGCCCCGGTCCGTGACCGCGGCGGCCGCGGCGAGCGCCGCGACGGTCCGGTGCTTGAACATCAGCCGCGGCGTGACCTCGATACCCTGCGCGCGGGCGCGGGAGACGACCTGGATGGAGCGGATGCTGTCGCCGCCGATGGCGAAGAAGTCGTCGTCGATCCCGACCCGGTCCTGTTCGAGGATCTCGGCGTAGATGGCGGCGAGCGCCCGCTCGTCGTCGGTGCGGGGCGCCCGGTAGGCGCCGCCGGTGACCTCCGGTTCGGGCAGCGCGGCCTTGTCGAGCTTCCCGTTGGGCGTCAGCGGGAGGGCGTCGAGCAGCATGAACAGCGAGGGCACCATGAAGTCCGGCAGGCGCTCGGAGAGGAACGCGCGCAGCCCGTCCGCGTCGGGGGCGCCGCTCCCCTCCGGGCCGGCGCCCCCGGCCGGGGCAGGCACCGCGTAGGCCACCAGGCGCCTCTCGCCGTCCTTGGTCTCGTGGACGGTCACCACGGCCTGCGCGACGCCCGGGTGCCGGCCCAGGGCGGCGGCGATCTCGCCGGGCTCGATGCGCATGCCGTTGATCTTGACTTGGTCGTCGCCGCGGCCGACGTAGTCGAGCTGCCCGTCGGCGCCCTGGCGGACGATGTCGCCCGTCCGGTACATGCGGGTGCCGGCGGGGCCGTAGGGGTCGGCGACGAAGCGCTCGGCGGTGAGCACGGAGCGGTTCATGTAGCCGCGGGCCAGGCTCGGCCCCGCGACGTAGAGCTCGCCCGGGGTGCCCGGCGGCACCGGGGCGAGCCGCTCGTCGAGCACCCGCAGCCGGTTGTCGGCGATGGCGGTGCCGATGGGCGTGCGGTCGCTGGTGAGGGGCGCGCTGATCGAGCCGCAGACGGTCGTCTCGGTGGGGCCGTAGGCGTTGACGAAGCGGCGTCCCGGCGCCCACGCGGCGACCAGCGCCGGCGGGCATGCCTCGCCGCCGACGGTGACGGTGCGCAGCCCGGTCAGGGCGCGGGACGCGCCGGGCGGGAGCGCGGCGAGCACGCTCGGCGGCAGCATCACGTGAGTGATGTCGCGCTCGGCGAGCGTGCGGGCCAGGATGTCGCCGACGACGCGCTGTTCGGCCGGGATCACGAGGGCCGCGCCGGTGGTGAGGGTCTGCACCAGCTCCCAGAAGGCGGCGTCGAAACTGGGGGCCGCGACCTGGAGGACGCGCGCGTCCGGGGTCAGGGCGAGGCGCTCGCGCGTGGTGCGGCTGAGGGCCGCGATGCCCGCGTGGGTGACGGTGACGCCCTTGGGCAGCCCGGTCGAGCCCGAGGTGAAGATGACGTAGGCGGGGTGGGCGGGGTTCAGGACGGTCGCCGGGTCCGTGCCGGGGCTCTCCCGCCACGCCGCCTGGACCTCGGGGGTGTCGACGGCGACGACCTCGGTGGTCACGCCTTCCGGCAGGTCCCCTCCGCCGCTCCGCGTCGTGAGCAGGACGGCGGGGGCGGCGTCGGTGAGCATGAACAGCACCCGGTCGGCCGGGTAGTCGAGATCGACGGGCAGGTAGGCGGCGCCCGCCTTGAAGACGCCGAGGGCCACGGCGACCTGGTCCGCGCAGCGCGGCATGGACACGCCGACCGGCTGCTCGGGGCCGACGCCCCGGGCGATCAGCCAGTGCGCGATCCGGTTCGCCCGCTCGTTCAGCTCCTCGTACGTCCAGACCTGGTCGGGCGACTCCACCGCGAGCGCCCGCGGAGCCTGCCGCAACCGTTCCGCGAAGAGCTGCGGGAAGGTGGCCTCCGCGACCGTCCGCTCGGCCCGCCGCTCGGCCACGCGCAGCTCGCGGCGTTCCTCGGCGGTGAGCAGATCGGCGTCGCCGATCCGCTGCCCGGGGTCGCGGACCGCGGCGGCCAGCAGCCGCTCCCAGCGGGCGATCAGGGTCTCGATCGTCGAGGCGTCGAACAGCTCGGTGGAGTACTCGGCGGCGATGTGGACGCCCGCGGGCGCGCCGCCGTCCCCGGTGGTCTCGCTCAGGCTCAGCGTGAGGTCGTACCGGGACGTCCCGGTGCCCACGCCCTCGCTGACGACCCGCAGGCCCGCCAGCTCGAAGTCCTTGTCCTCGGTGTTCTGCAGGATCAGGGCGATCTGGAAGAGCGGGTTGACCGAGGCGGAGCGCTCCGGGTTGAGCTTCTCCACCAGGGCCTCGAAGGGGATGTCCTGGTGGGTGTACGCGGCGAGGCTCGTCCTGCGCACCTGGCCGAGCAGCTCGGTGAAGGTCGGGTCGCCCGCCGTGTCGGTGCGCATCACCTGCACGTTGACGAACAGGCCGATCAGGTCGTTCAGGTTCTCGTCGACGCGGCCCGCGATACCGCTGCCGAGCGCGATGTCGGTGCCCACGCCGAGCCGGGTGAGCAGGGCGGCCATGGTCGCCTGCAACACCATGAAGGGGGTGGTTCCGGTGGCCCGGGCGAGGCCCGCGATGCCCTCGTGCAGCGCGGCGCCCATGGTGAACTGCAGCACGTCACCGCTGCGGTCGAGCTCGGCGGGCCGCGGCCGGTCACCGGGGATCGTGACCGTGGCGGGCAGCCGGGACAGCTGCTTGGACCAGTAGCGGTACTGCCTGCTGAACCGGCTGCCCGGGTCGCCGTCGTCGCCCAGCAGCTCCCGCTGCCAGAGGGCGTAGTCGGCGTACTGCAGCGGCAGCGGCGCCCACCGGGGCGGCTCGCCCCGGGTGCGGGCCGCGTAGGCGACGGCCAGGTCCTTCGCGAGGGGCGTCGCCGACCAGCCGTCGGCCGCGATGTGGTGGATCACGAGGACCAGGACGTGCTCGTCCGGGCCGGCGCCGAGCAGGACGGCCTTCAGCGGGATCTCCGCGGCGATGTCGAAGGGGTGGCGGGCCGCCGCGTCGATCTCCCCGGCGAGGTCCGCCTCGTCCGCGGCCTGCCGCACGGGAAGCCCGACGCGCGCCCGCTCCGGCCCCAGGACGTGCTGGTACGGCTTGCCCGCGACCTCCCGGTAGACGGTGCGGAGGATCTCGTGCCGGGTGACGATGTCGTTGACCGCCTCCTCCAGGGCGCGCACGTCCAGCTCGCCGCTGAGCCGCAGGACGAGCGGCATGTTGTAGGTCGCCGCGTGACCCTCGAACTTGTGCAGGAACCACAGGCGCTGCTGGGAGAAGGACAGCGGCGGACGTTCGGGCCGCTCCACCACGGGGGCCAGCGGTGCCCGGGCGGAGGCGGCGACGTCCAGGTGCGGGACGAGCCCCGCCACGGTCGGGTGGGCGAAGAGGGTCCGCAGCTCCAGTTCGGTGCCCAGCGCGACGCGGACGCGGTTGACGAGCTTGGTCGCCATGATCGAGTGCCCGCCGAGGGTGAAGAAGTCGTCGTCGATACCGACCCGCTCCACGTGCAGGACCTCTGCGAACAGCTCGCACAGCAGCTCTTCCTGAGCGGTGCGCGGGGCCCGTCCCGCAGCGGCCCTGGCGAAGTCCGGCGCGGGCAGCGCCTTGCGGTCCAGCTTGCCGTTGGCGGCCAGCGGCACGGAGTCGATGGCGACGACGGCGGCGGGCACCAGGTGGGCGGGCAGGCGGTCCTGCAGATAGCCGCGCAGCGAGCCGGTCAGGGCGTCGGCCTCCCCCGGCTGCCCGGTGCCGTCCGCGCCGTTCAGGCCGTCCGTGCCATCCGGGGCGGGCACGACGTAGGCGACGAGCTGCTGTCCCCCAGCGCGCCCGGCGTCCCGGGCGACGACCACGGACTGGGCGACGCCCGGGTGCCCGGCCAGGGCGCGCTCGATCTCGGCGGGCTCGACCCGCACACCGCGGATCTTGACCTGGTCGTCGTCGCGGCCGGCGTACTCGAGCTGCCCGTCCGCGGTCCAGCGGGCCAGGTCGCCGGTGCGGTACATGCGCGCGCCGGGCGGGCCGTAGGGGTCGGCGACGAAGCGCTCGGCGGTCAGGGCGGCACGGCCGAGGTAGCCGCGGGCGATGTTGCCCCCGACGTACAGCTCGCCCACCACGCCGGGCGGTACGGGCGCGAGGCCCTGGCCGAGGACGTAGGTCCGCATGTTCCCGAGCGGCGTGCCGATCGGGGCGCTGCCGGCGGCCTCCCAGGCCCGGCCCGCCTCGACGGCGAACGCGGTGGCGTAGAACGACTCGGTCTGCCCGTAGGCGTTGACGACGCGCACCCCGGGCAGGGCCTCGCGGACGCGCTGCACGAGCGTGCCGGGCAGCGCCTCACCGGCGAAGACGACGGTCTCCAGGCCGGAGACCCCGGCCATGCGGTCGCCCAGCTCGGCGAAGACCGACGGCACGGTGCTGATCACGCTCGCCGACACCGTTTCGCGCTCGGCGAGCACGAGGGCGTCCCGGACGATCTCGACGGTGCCGCCCCGGGCCAGGGTCGTGACGATCTCGAAGACGGACACGTCGAAGTTGACGGAGGTGCCCGCGAGCATCCGGGTGCCGGCGTCCACGCCCACCCGCTCGGCGAGCCGCGTCACGCCGTTGACCACGTTGGCGTGGCTGATCACCACGCCCTTCGGGAGGCCGGTGGAGCCGGACGTGTACATCACGTACGCCGCGTTCCAGGGCCGCGCCGCCGGTTCCGCGGCCGCGTCGCCGGTGTCGAGGTCTACGTCGCCGGTGTCGAGGTCCACGTCGCCGGTGTCGAGGTCCACGTCGCCGAGGAGGAGGGTCGGGACGTCGGTCCCGGCGAGCACCCCGGCGGTATCGGCGTCGGTGAGGACCAGCCGGGGCCGTGCGCTGCCGAGGATGTGGTCCAGGCGGGTACCGGGGTACTTCGGGTCGATCGGCAGGTACGCGCCGCCCGCCTTCAGGATGCCGAGGATGCCGGTGACCAGGTCGGCCGAGCGCGGCAGCGCCAGGCCCACGACGGTCTCGGGGCCCACCCCGAGCCCGGTCAGCGCACGGGCGAGACGGCCGGCGCGGGCGTCCAGCTCCCCGTACGTGCGGGCCGTGTCGCCGCAGGTCACCGCGATCTTGTCCGGCGTCTTCGCCGCCTGCCGCTCGACCAGGCCGGTGATGGTCAGCTCGGGGGTCTCGGCGGCGGTGTCGTTGACGCCGGTCAGGAACCGCTCACGCTCGGCGGGCTCCAGCAGGTCCACCGTGCTGAGCTTGGCCCGGGGGTCGTCGGCCAGCCGGGCGAGGACGCGTCCGAAGCGCCGGGCTATGACGGCCGTCCGCTCCGCGTCGAGAAGGTGGTGCTGGTACTGCAGGCCGACCTTCAGGTGCGGCTCGGCGAAGGCCATCACCACCAGCGGGTAGTGCGTGCCGCTGAGCGGGCTGATGCCGGTCACCGAGATCCCGGCGGCCGAGTACGCCTCGCTCAGGCCCGCGCCGTCGATCGGGTACGACTCGAAGACCACCACCGTGTCGAACAGCGAGCGCAGCCCGGTGGCCTGGTGCATTTCGAGCAGGCCGTGGTGGTGGTGGTCGAGCAGGGCGCTCTGCCGCCGCTGGAGCTCGCCGAGGACGTCGCCGAGCGACCGGCCGGGGGCGCATTCCACCCGGACGGGCAGCGTGTTGATGAACATGCCGACCATCTCGTCCACGCCCGCGACCTGCGGCGGACGCCCCGAGACGGTGGCGCCGAACACCACGTCCCGGCGGCCGGTGAGGCCCGCGAGGAGAACGGCCCAGGCGCCCTGCACCAGGGTGTTGAGCGTCACGCCCAGCTCGCCCGCGCGGCGCGCGAGCCCGGCGGACCGCTCCGGCGTGAGCGGCACCTCCATCTGGCCGACCCCGGCGGCCTCGCCCCCGAGGACCGGCGCGTCGGGGACGAGGAGGGTGGGCTCGTCGACGCCGTCCAGCTCCCGCGCCCAGGCGCGGGCGGTGGCCTCCCGGTCCCGGCGGGCGAGCCAGGCGAGGAAGTCGCGGTAGCTCCGCGGCCTGGACAGGGCGGCGGCGTCCCCGGCCGAGCCGTACAGGCGCAGCAGGTCCTGCATGAGCAGCGGCACCGACCAGCCGTCGAACAGGACATGGTGGGTCGTGAGGACCAGGTCCCACTCACCGGCCGCGAGCTTGACCAGCGACATCCGCATCAGCGGCGCGGCGGCCAGGTCGAGGCGGGTGCGGTGCTCCTCCTCCAGTAACCGCTTGCGGCGGTCTTCGCGCTCGTCCGCGGCGAGGGCGCTGAGGTCCTCCTCGCGCCAGGGCAGCTCGACGCCGTCCTGGACGATCTGGACCCGGTCGCCGTCGTCGTCGGTGACGAACGCCGCCCGCAGGTTCGGGTAACGGTCGAGCAGCCCCTGACCGGCCGCGCGCATCCGCCGTGGCTCGACCTCACCGGCGAGGTGGAAGGCGAACTGCATCTGGTAGGCGTCGAACGCGGCACCGGCCAGCTCGGTGTGGAACAGCAGCCCGCTCTGCATCGCCGTCAGCGGCCATACGTCGCTCAAGCCCGCGTACTGCTCCTGCCAGGCGTCCAGCTCGCCCTGGCTCACCTCGACCAGAGGCACGTCCGACGGCGTGAGGCCGCCCGCGTCCGGTCGCGCGGCGTACCTCGCAAGGCCCTCCAGGGCGGTGCGCCACAGCGCGGCGAACTCCTGGACCTCGTCGGCGCTCAGGAGTCCGGTGGGGAACTCCAGGCGGGCGTCCAGGCGCGGGCCGCGCTCGGTGTCGGTGACGTAAGCGCTGATCCCCAGGGTGGCGAGGGCGGGCATGTCCCCGTCCGGCCCGACCGCCAGCATGGTGGTGCCCTCGACCTGGGCGAAGCCGAGGCCGCGCAGCTCCTGCGGCATGTTGGCCGAACCGGTGTAGCGGCCCAGGTAGTTGAAGGTGATCTGCCCGGCCGCGTGCCCGCCGAGGACGGCCTCGGTCTCGGGGTTGAGGTAGCGCAGCATGCCGTAGCCGACGCCCTTGTCCGGGACGGCGAGCAGCAGTTCCTTGACGGCCTTGACGGCGGCTCCGGCGGACGCGCCGCCCGCGAGGGCGTCGTCCAGGTCGACTCCGGCCACATCGAGGCGGACGGGGTACATGCTGGTGAACCAGCCCATGGTGCGCGACAGGTCGGCGCCGGGAACGACGGCCTCCTCCCTGCCGTGGCCCTCCAGCCGGACCAGCGCCGAGGTCTCGCTGATGCCGCGCCGCTCGCGCCATTTGGCGACGGCGACGGCCAGCGCGGTGAGCAGGCCGTCGTTGACGCCGCCGCGGAACGCGGCGGGCAGCGTGGTCAGCAGGACCTCGGTGGTCTCGGCGGGCAGGTCGAAGGAGACGTGCCCGACCGTGGCCATCGTGTCGACGGACGGGTCGAAGGGCCGCGCGCCCAGGTCCGGGTCGGGGCCGGACACGATCTCGCGCCACAGCCCGAGCTCCTCCGCGCGCTCGGCGGCGGCCTCGGACAGCGCCTGCGCCCAGCGACGTGCGGAAGTGGCGACTTCGGGCAGCCGCGGGGCGCGCCCGTCGCGGATCTGCCGCCACGCGGCGGCGAGGTCGGGCAGGAGGATGCGCCAGGACACGCCGTCCACCGCGAAGTGGTGCAGCAGGATGCTCAGCCGCCCGGACGTCTCGGCGCCCGCGTCGAACCACACGAACTGCGCCATCACGCCGCCCGCGGCGTCCAGCCGGCCCGCCGCGGCGTCGAGTTCGGCGGCGGCCCGTTCCCGCCAGGACTCACCCCAGGTACCGTCGCACACCACGCGGTGGACGAGCGGCGCCACGTCGACGGTGCCGGGCGCGGCCACCTCCAGCCCGGTCCTCTCGCCGGTGACCAGCCTGGAGCGCAGGATGTCGTGCCGGTCGAAGGCGGCCGTCAGTGTCGCCGCTAGGCCGTCCCGGTCGATCCCGGCGGGGAGGTCGACCGTCATCGCCATGGTGAACCGGTCGATGTCGCCGCCCAGCCGCATCAGGTAGTGGCCGATGGGCAGCAGCGGCATGAAGCCGGTGCCGCCGCCCTCCGGCTCCCGCGGGGTCGGCGCGGTCTCGCCGCCCTCCCCGGCCGCCCGGGCGAGCTCCGCCACGGTCCGGCATTCGAAGATCTGCCGCGGGGTGATCTCGACGCCCTGTGCCCTGGCCCGGGAGACGACCTGGATGGAGCGGATGCTGTCGCCGCCGACGGCGAAGAAGTCGTCGTCCACACCGGCCCGGTCCAGGCCGAGCACCTCCGCGAAGACGGCGGCGAGCACCTCCTCGGCGGGGGTGCGCGGGGGGCGGTAGGCGGTGCCGGTGACATCCGGCTCGGGCAGCGCCCCGTGGTCCAGCTTGCCGTTGGGGGCCAGCGGGAGCCGGTCCAGCATCACCAGCGCCGACGGCACCATGAACTCCGGCAGCCTGGCGGAGACGAACTTGCGCAGGTCACGCGCGGAGACGGCGGCGGTCAGGTCGACCTCCAGATCGCCCAGGCTCGCCACCGTGCCGAAGCCCGAATCCCACATGCCCGCCGGCACCACGTAGCCGACCAGCCGCGCGCGGCCCTGGTCCCGGCGCGCGACGACGGCCGCCTGCGCCACACCCGGGTGCGCGGTCAGCGCCGCCTCGACCTCGCCCGGCTCGATGCGGACGCCGCGCACCTTCACCTGCGCGTCGTCACGTCCGGCGTATTCGAGTAGGCCGCCGGCCGTCCAGCGGGCCAGGTCGCCGGTGCGGTACATGCGCGCGCCGGGCGGACCGTAAGGGTCGGCGACGAAGCGCTCGGCGGTGAGCCCCGGCTTCCCGTGGTACCCGCGCGCCACGTTGCCCGCCACGTACAGCTCGCCCACCACACCCGGCGGGACGGGCTTGAGGCCCGCGCCGAGGACGTAGGTGCGCATGTTGCCCAGCGGGGAGCCGATGGGCACGCTCGCGGTGCCCGTCCAGGCGTCGTCGGCGGTGAAGGCGGTGGCGTAGAACGACTCGGTCTGCCCGTAGGCGTTGACCACGCGGGCGCCCGGGATCACCTCGCGGACCCGCTCGACCAGCGAGGCGGACAGGGCCTCACCGGCGAAGACGACCGCCTCGGCCTGGATCTTCCCGCCCACCCGGTCCAGGACCTCGCCGAAGACGGACGGGACCGTGCTGATGACGCCCCCGGACCAGCCCCCGCGCTCGTCGACGACCAGGACGTCGCGGACGACCTCGACGATGCCGCCGGAGGCCAGGGTGGTGACGGTCTCGAAGACGGAGACGTCGAAGTTGACGGACGTGCCCGCGAGGGTGCGCGTGCCCGCGCCGATCCCGGCGACGCCGGCGAGGCGCAGCACGCCGTTCACCACGTCCCGGTGGGTGATGGTCACCCCCTTCGGCACGCCGGTCGACCCCGAGGTGTACATCACGTACGCGGCGTTCGCCGGGCGGGCCGCGGCCGGCCGCGCCCGCGGGCCCGCCGCTGCTGGATCGGCTGACCGGGCGTCCTCGATGAGCTCGGCGTCCTCGATGAGCAGGGTCGGCACGTCAGCGCCGGGCAGCACCCCCACGGTGTCCGCGGCGGCGAGGACGAGCTGGGGGCGGGCGTCGGAGAGGATGTGGCCCAGGCGCGCCCCCGGGTAGGCGGGGTCGATCGGCAGGTAGGCGCCGCCCGCCTTCCAGATGCCGAGGATGCCCACGATCAGGTCCGCCGAGCGCGGCAGGGCCAGGCCCACGACGGTCTCCGGGCCGACGCCCCGCCCGGCCAGCTCGCGCGCCAGCCGCTCGGCCCGGGCGTCCAGCTCCGCGTAGGTCAGCTCCAGGTCGTCGTGCACGACGGCGGTCGCGTCCGGCGTCGCCGCCACCTGGCGCTCGATCAGGCCCGCGACGCTCAGCCCGGGTGTCTCGGCCGCCGTGTCGTTCCAGGTGCGCAGGACGAGTTCGCGCTCGCCGTCCGCCAGGACGTCCGCCAGCGCGACCGGCCGTGACGGTGCGCCGGTCAGCAGCTCGGTGAGGCGGACGAGGCGGTCCATGACGGCCTCGGCCGTGGACCGGTCGAACAGATCGGTCGCGTACTCCAGGTGGATCGACAGCCCCGGACGTCCTGGCTCGTCGAAGAAGCTGAACTCCAGGTCGAACTTGGCCATCGACGTCCACAGCGGGGCCATGTGGGCGCGCAGGCCGCCCGGGAGGCCGAACTCGACCGAGGCGCCGTCCGACCAGGTGAACATCACCTGGAACAGCGGGTGGTAGGCGGTGGACCGCTCGGGGTTGAGGGCCTCCACCAGCCGCTCGAACGGCGCGTCCTGGTTGTCGTACGCGGTCAGCGCCTTCCGCTGCACCTGCGCGAGGACCTGGTCGAAGGAGGGGGTGCCGGAGAGGTCGGTGCGCAGCACCCACGTGTTGACGAAGAAGCCCACCAGGTCGGTGAGGTCGGCGTCGCGGCGTCCGGCGATGGTGGAGCCGATCGCGATGTCCTCGCCCGCGCCGAGCTGCTGCAGGAGGACCGCGAGGACGGCCTGGAACACCATCGGCGTCGACACCCCGGCGCGCTCGGCCAGGGCCTCGGCCCTGGCCAGCAGGTCCTCGCCGACGGCGCGGTCGACGACGTCGCCCCGGTGGCTGGCCGCCGGGGGGCGCGGCCGGTCCGCGGGCAGGCGCAGGGGCTGCGGCACGCCCGACAGCTCGCCGCGCCAGTAGTCGAGCTGGGCGGACAGGACGCTGCCCGGGTCGTCCTCGTCGCCGAGCAGTTCGCGCTGCCACATCGTGTAGTCGACGTACTGCACGGGCAGTTCGGGCCAGCCGGGCGCCTCGCCGCTGACGCGGGCGGTGTAGGCGGCGGCCAGGTCGCGCGCCAGCGGGCCGATGGACTCGCCGTCGCCGGCGATGTGGTGGACCAGGAGCAGCAACCGGTGGTCCAGGGCGCCAACGCGGAACAGGGTCGCGCGGACGGGTATGTCCTCCGACAGCCTCAGCACGGTGGCGGCGGCCTCCCGCACCGCGCCGTCCAGCTCCCCGGGGGCCACCTCGGTCACCGGGACGTCCAGGCGGACCTCCTCGGCCGGGAGCACCCGCTGTTCGGGGACGCCGCCGGCGTCCTCCACGATCAGGGTCCGCAGGCTCTCATGCCGGGCCACCACGTCACGCACCGCCGCCGCGAGCGCCTCCGTGCCCAGCTCACCGGTGAGCTGGACCAGGAAGGGCACGTTGTACATCGCCGACGGGCCCTCGAACCTGTCGATGAACCACAGTCGGCGCTGCGCGAAAGACAGTGGGATCATTACTCGGCACTCCTGTTCATCCTGCGCGGACGCGGCTGGTTCGCCACTGGCTTTCATCGGCATTTCGTCGCTTCCCCAGAGAAAGATCCCAGCGGAAGTCTCACACCGGCAGAGCGACAGTTATCTGGCACCAGGAGATGGAACCGTCACTTGACCGATGTCACCGAACCGGCGGGGGAATATCGAGCCGACAGCGACCCCGCGCGCGCCGGTTCTCGCCAGGACCGCCGTTCTCGAGTCCGCCCGTTTCCGTCCTGTAGGGATGGTCGCGCAGCCATTAGGAAAGCACGTCGCCCCAGGCGCCTGTCAATGCTCGAACACGGCGCGGCACCCATTCCCGGAAGCCCGGCCTGCCTCCCGTTTATGGAACTCACGCGCTGTCCTGGCGACCAGACAGCGGTTCGGGGCCGCCGAGGACGCCGGATGGCGGCCCGCACGCTGGTCCGGCACCGGTACCGGCCGGCCGGCCGGGCGCCCGGCACCCGCCGCGGCCGGGTCACGATCGGCCGATCTGAGGTATGTTCAGGCCAGCCGGGGCGCGGTCCCTCCCACCACTGGATGTCAATCTCCACAGGTGGGGCAGAAGGCTCTGAATTCCTTGATCCGCGGCTCCGTCCCGACTTTCACTCACCGGACGAATTCCGCACGCCGCGGCCACCGCAGCGGCGTCACCCGGCGCGGACGAACGTCTTTCCAGAGAATGGGAGTTCACAGCGTGCGTTACGAGATTCTGGGACCGCTGCGCGTCATCGACGGAAAGAGCGCGCAGACCGTCAACGCGCAGAAGGTGGAGATCCTGCTGGCCGCGCTGATCATCCGGTCCGGCCAGGTCGTCAGCGCCGACCGGCTCATCAGGGAGATCTGGGGAGAGGAACCGCCGCGCAGTGCCACGGCGGGCCTTTACGTCTACATCTCCCAGATCCGCAAACTGCTCCGGCGTCCCGGAACGCAGCCGAGCCCCGTCCTCACCCGGCCCCCCGGATACGTCCTGACGCTGGCGCCGCCGGACGGGCTCGACCTGCGCGACTTCACGGCCCTGCTGAAAGAGGGCCGGGCCCATCTCAGGAGCAGCGACCACAAGGCCGCGGTGCGCAGCTTCGAGGACGCGCTCGCCCTGTGCCGGGGCCCGCTTCCCGCCGACGCGGCGCGCGGGCCGATCCTCCAGGGGTTCCGCACCTGGCTCAACGAGGCCCAGCTGGAGTGCATGGAGGGCCTGATGGACGCGCGCATGGCCCTCGGGCGGCACCGCGAGCTCGTCAGCGACCTGTACCTGCTCAGCACCGAGCACCCCATCAGGGAGGCGTTCCACCGGCAGCTCATGCTGGCGCTGCACCGCAGCGGATGCCGGGGCGACGCCCTGCTCGCCTACCAGCGGGCCCGCCGGACGCTCCGGGAGGAGCTGGGCGTCGAGCCCGGAGCGGCGCTCCAGGACGTCCAGCGGGCGATCCTGATGGACGACGGCCATTAACGCGACCGGTAGCGGCTGGTGAGCAGCTCCAGCTCCCGGACCGCCTCGCCGGGGGTCGGCTGGGCGAGCAGCTCCGTGCGCAACCGCCCGGCGCCCTCCCGGAACGACGGCTCGTCCAGGAGCCGCACCACGCGCTCGCGGATCCGCTCCCCGCTCAGCTCCCCGGGATCGTCACCCGAGATCCACAGGCCGGCCCCGGCCTGCTCCAGGCGCGGACCGCGCTCGCCGATGTCCGGCAGGACGCGGCCGACCATCAGCTGAGGCAGCTCGTGGGCGATCGAGTCCAGGAACGGGCCGATGCCCCCGTGGTGGATGACGGCCGAGCACGACGGGATGATGACGTGCAACGGCACGAACTCCACCATCCTGGTGTTGTCGGGGACGCGCTTGAGCTCCTTCTGGATCTTCTCCGGCAGCGTCACGACCAGCTCGATGTCCAGGTCGGCCAGGCCGTCCAGCATCCCCTGCAACTGCTCGTTGGAGAGTGCCTGGGCCCAGTCGGCCTGCTCCAGGCTGATCCCGAAGGTGGCCAGGACGCGCCGCTTCGACGGGTCGCGCCGGGTCCAGTCCGGTTCCACGGACGGCCCGTTGTACGGGGTGTAACCGATGGGGACGCTCGGGACGTCCGACTCCAGCCGCAGGGAGCCCACCATCTGGTCGATGGTGAACTGCCCGGTCACCAGCTCCTCGGAGAACGACGCGCCGTACTTCTCCGCCAAGCCTCCGAGCCACTCCTCCAGCGGGTCCTCACGGTCCTCCAGGGGCTGCTGCGCCCGCACCCGCAGGTAGTTCGCCCGCATCCGGGCCTCGGCGTTCAACCCGATCGGCATGCGCGCGTGGGCCGCCCCCACCGCCGCGGCGGCGACCGCGCCCGCGTAGCTCAGGTAGTCCCAGATCACCAGGTCCGGCTTCCACCAGCGGCAGTACTCCACCAGGTCCTCGACCATCGAGTCGTTCATGGCCGCGTGGGTCCGCTTGTACATGCGGTACGCCCATTTCAGGCGCTGCCAGGTGAGTTCCTCTTCGCGGTTCTCGCACATGTCGACCAGGAGGTCGCCCTGCTCGGTGAGCTCCTCGACCTTTCCCAGGACGTCCGCGTCGAGCAGCTTCTCCAGCTTCTCCATGATGGGCTCGTCGGAGCCGACCGGGACCGCCGTCAGCCCCGATCTGGTCATGGCGTCGGTTATCTCGGGCCCGCTGGCGACGCGCACCTCGTGCCCTGCCGCCTGCAAGGCCCACCCCATCGACACGACGAGGTGATAGTGGCTCCGCCAAGGAATGGTGACGAACAGGACGCGCACAGCGGTCAACTCCTAGGTAGATACCGGAACATCGAAAACCCTCGCCGAACCCTCTTAAGGCGACCTTGAACCGTCCTTGGCCTGGACGGCGCCCGTCCGGCGCCCCTCCAGCACCCGGCCGGTCCGGCGGGCCGGATCAGCGGCCGGATCAGCGGTACGACGGTCGCGCGGCCGGGCGAGACGTGCCATCGTGTGCGGCGCCGTTGCCATCGGGCCCGGGCTGCTCGGCGCCCTCCGGCGGCGTCCCCGGCCAGCGCGGCAGGATGCCCTTCGCGCGGGCCTGTGCCAGGGTCGGCGCCCGCGCGTCCTTCTCCGACAGCAGCGGAGGCTCGGTGAACCCCCACGGCAGGGCCAGCTCCGGGTCGAGCGGGTCGATCTCGAACTGGGTGCCCGGCACGTAGACCGTCGACAGGGCGTAGCAGATGCAGGTGTCGTCCGTCAGCGCCAGGAAGCCGTGGCCGAGCCCCTCGGTGAGGTGGACGGCGACACCGTTCTCCGCGCTCAGCACGTTGACGGTGTACCGGCCGAACGTGGGCGAGCCGACGCGCAGGTCGACGGCGATGTCGCGGAACGCGCCGCGGACACAGGTGACGTACTTGGCCTGTCCCGGCGGGATGAGCACCCCGTGCACGCCGCGCAGCGTGTTCCGCCGCGACACCGAGTAGTTGACCTGGCGGACCGTGAACGGTCGCCCGATCGCCTCGCTGACCAGGTCCGTGCGGAGGGACTCGAAGAACGCTCCGCGCTCGTCGGTGTGCCGGTGCGGGGTGATGACATAGGCGCCGGGAACGGCGTCCGTCTCCTCGATCTCCATAGGATCCTCACGCCTCCCTGATCGGGCGCTGTCCTGGCGACCGGACAGCGGTCCAGGCCAGTGGCATCAACGAGAGCGGTAGCGGCCGGCGAGCCGCTCCAGTTCCGGGACGACGTCGCGGGGCGCCGGCTGGGCGAGCAGTTCCGCGCGCAGCCGCGCGGCGCCCTCGCGGAACTCCGGCTCGTCCAGCAGCCGCACGAGCTGCTCCCGGATCCGCTCCCCGCTCAGCTCGCCCGGCGGGATCCACAGCCCGCCCCGGGCCTGCTCCAGCCGGGGTGCGCGGTCCTCGATGTCCGGGACGACGCGGCCGACCATCAGCTGCGGCACCTCGTGGGCGATCGAGTCCAGGAACGCGGGGACTCCCCCGTGATGGATGACGGCCGAACACGACGGGATGACGACGTGCAACGGCACGAACTCCACCATCCTCGTGTTGCCGGGGACGCGCTCCAGCTCCTTCTGGATCTGCTCGGACAGGGTCACGACCAGCTCGATGTCGAGATCGGCGAGGGAGTCCAGCATGTCCTGCACCTGATCGACGACCAGGGCCTGGTAGTCCGCCCCCTCGTCCTGGCTCACCCCGAACGTGGCGAGGACGCGCCGCTTCGACGGGTCGCGGCGGGCCCAGTCCGGGACGACGGCGGGTCCGTTGTACGGGACGTAGCTGATGGGCACATGGGGCACGTCCGACTCCAGCAGCATGGAGCCCACCATCTGGTCGATGGTGAAATGCCCGGTCACCATCTCCTCGGCGAACGACGCGCCGTACTTCTCCGCCCAGCCTCCGAGCCAGTCCGCCAGGGCGTCCTCCCGGTGCTCGGGGGCCTGTTCCGCATGCACCCGCACGAAGTGCCGCCGGAACCGGGCGTCCATGTCGATCGAGGTGGTCATGCGGGCGTGGGCCGCCCCCACCGTCGTGGCCGCGACCGAGCCCGCGTAGCTCAGCCAGTCCCAGAGCACCAGGTCGGGCTTCCACCAGCGGCAGTACTCCACCAGGTCCTCGATCATCGAGTCGTTCATGACCTTGAGGATCTCGGTGAGGTACCGGTTCAGCCAGCGCAGGCGGTCCCAGGTGAGCTTCTCCGCGCGGTTCTCGGCGAAGGCGAACAGCAGGTCGTCGTTCGCCCCGAGCCGTTCCAGGGTGTCGACGATCTCCTGGTGCTCCTCGCTGTACATCTCGCCGAGCTTCTGCAGGACGGGCTCGTCGGAGCCGACCGGGACCGCGGTCAGGCCCGATCCGGTGATGACGTCGGCCAGCTCCGGGCCACTGGCGACACGCACCTCGTGGCCCGCCGTCTGCAGGGCCCACCCCACCGGCACGACGGGCTGGAAGTGAGTCCGCCAGGGAACGGTGACAAACAGGACGCGCACAGCGGTCAACTCCTCCGTAGGCACCAGAACATCGAAAACCCTCGCGGGCCCTCCTAAAGGCGACCTTGAGCTGTTCTTGGCCCGCCCGCCCGCCGCCGAATTACCGCCGAATGGCGCGAAAGGCTGGGCCTAGATCCGCTTTAGCCGCGCGGGCCACACTTGCCGGACCGGTTCGCGTGGAGAACCTACAGAGCGGAAGGCCGGATGACAGGGAGAGTTTCTTGGAACCATTTCCCGCAGGCCCCGTGAACGAAGGGCAAGGCCCGCTCGTGAAAGGAACGCTCACCGGTCAATCGGTCCTCGTGCTGGGCGCCTCCGGCTATCTGGGGCAGCACATCTGCACGGCGTTCGCCGCGGCGGGCGCCCGGGTGGTCCGGGTCGCCCGGGGCGCCCGGCCCGGCGCCGCGGTCACCCACGACGCGGCGAACGGCCACGACGGCGCGAACGGCCACCACGGGGCGAGCAGCACGGTGCGCCTCGACATCGCCGCCGCCGACCTCGCCGAGCTCACCCGCCTGTGCGCCGACGCCGAGGCGCAGGTCGTGGTGAACGCCGTGGGCGCCGTCTGGGAGGCGACCGCGGACCAGATGACCGAGCTCAACGCGCGCCTGGTGGAGCGGCTGACGGACGTCGTCGCCGCCCTGCCGCGGCGGCCCCGCCTCATCCAGCTCGGCAGCGCCCACGAGTACGGGCCGGCGGGCCCGGACGACCTCATCGACGAGGACTGGCCGCCGGCGCCCGCGACCGCCTACGGGCGCACCAAGCTGGCGGGCACCCGCACCGTCGTCGGCGCCGTCCGGAGGCGGGAGGTCGACGGGGTGGTCCTGCGCGTCTCCGTCACGTGCGGGCCGGGCGCCCCCCGGGGCAGCCTCCCCGGGACCGTGGCCGCCCACCTGGCGGCGGGCCAGGACGTCCTGCGGCTCGCACCGCTGCGCGCCCACCGCGACCTGGTGGACGTCCGGGACGTCGCCGACGCCGTCGTCGCCGCGGCGCTGGTCCCGGCGCCCGCACTCGCCGAGGCGGGAGCCGTCGTCAACATCGCCCGGGGCGAGACCATCCCGGTCCGCAAGCTCGTCGACCTGATGATCACCTGCAGCGGCCGGTCGGTCCGCGTGCAGGAGGAGCAGCCCGCCCAGGCGAACCGCTCCGACGCCCTATGGCAGCGCCTGGACATCTCGCGGGCGCGGCGGCTGCTCGGCTGGGCACCGCGCCGGACCCTCACGGACTCGGTGCGCGATCTGCTCACGGCCACGGGGGTGCTCGTCCCCGACGTACCGAACGGTCTCGACTCCGGGACGGCCGCTCGACTCCGGGACGGCCAAGGAAGGACAGCACATGAGTGAACGGGCCGCGCACATCCTCGATGAGGTCCGCAAGTACCACCAGGACAGCGACGGCGGCCGGGGGTTCGTCCCGGGCGTCACGGAGATCTGGCCGTCCGGCGCCGTCCTCGACGAGGAGGACCGGGCCGCGCTCGTCGAGGCCGCGCTGGACATGCGGATCGCGGCGGGCAAGTCGTCCAGGAGGTTCGAGTCGGCCTTCGCCCGCCGGATGGAGCGGCGCAAGGCGCATCTGACCAACTCCGGCTCCTCGGCGAACCTCCTCGCGGTCACCGCGCTCACCTCGCACCAGCTCGGGGACCACCGGCTGATGCCCGGCGACGAGGTGATCACGGTGGCGGCGGGCTTCCCCACGACCGTGAACCCCATCCTGCAGAACGGCCTCGTCCCGGTCTTCGTGGACATCGACCTGCGCACGTACAACACCACCGTCGAGCGCGTCGAGAAGGCCATCGGCCCCCGCACCCGGGCGATCATGATCGCGCACGCGCTCGGCAACCCCTTCGAGGTCGCGGAGGTGGCGGAGCTCGCCGAGGAACGCGACCTGCTGCTGATCGAGGACACGTGCGACGCGGTCGGCACCACCTACAAGGGGCGGCTCGCGGGGACCTTCGGGGACCTCACGACCGTCAGCTTCTACCCGGCCCACCACCTCACCATGGGCGAGGGCGGTTGCGTGCTCACCTCGAACCTGGTCCTGGCCCGGATCGTGGAGTCGCTGCGGGACTGGGGCCGGGACTGCTGGTGCGAGCCGGGCGAGAGCGACACCTGCCGCAAGCGGTTCGGCTACCAGATGGGGACGCTGCCGGCCGGCTACGACCACAAGTACATCTTCTCGCACGTGGGCTACAACCTGAAGGCGACCGATCTCCAGGCGGCGCTCGGCCTGACCCAGCTCGACAAGCTCGACGAGTTCTGCGCGGCGCGGCGGCGCAACTGGCGGCGCCTGCGCGAGGGCCTCGCGGACGTGCCGTGGCTGCTGCTGCCGGAGCCAACGCCGGGCAGCGACCCGAGCTGGTTCGGGTTCATCATCACCGTCGACCCCGAGGCGCCCTTCCGGCGCGCGGAGCTCGTGGACTTCCTGGAGAACCGCAAGATCGGCACGCGCCGGCTGTTCGCCGGGAACCTGACGCGCCATCCCGCCTACGCCGACCGCGATTTCCGGATCTCGGGCGAGCTGACCAACAGCGACCTCGTCACGGAGCACACCTTCTGGGTCGGCGTCTACCCGGGCCTGACCGAGGAGATGATCGACTACGTCATCGCCTCCATCACCGAGTTCGTGGAGGACAACCGATGACCGCCGTGGATGACAAGCGGGTACGGCCGTCGCTCAGGCCGCGGCAGGACGCCGCGCTTCCCGGCCGCGTGGCCCTGTCGGCGGCGACGCTGACGGGCGACTCCGCGGAGGAGATCCGCGGCTGGCTCCACCGGCGCCGCGGCGAGGTCCGGTTCGCGGTGGACCGCATCCCCTTCGACGCCCTCGACGGCTGGTCCTTCGCCCCGGAGACCGGGAACCTCGTCCATCGCAGCGGCCGCTTCTTCACCGTGGAGGGGCTGCGCGTCGGCGTCGGTGAGCAGCCCGCCCGCGTCGAGTGGCAGCAGCCCATCATCGTCCAGGCGGAGGTCGGCATCCTCGGCATCCTGGCCCGGGAGTTCGACGGCGTCCTGCACTTCCTGATGCAGGCCAAGATGGAGCCCGGCAACCCCGAGCTGCTGCAGCTCTCCCCCACCGTGCAGGCCACGTACAGCAACTACACCAAGGTCCACAAAGGTGCGGCCGTCCGCTACCTGGAGTACTTCACCGACCCGTCCCGGGGCCGCGTCCTGTCGGACGTGCTGCAGTCCGAGCACGGCTCCTGGTTCCACCGCAAGCGCAACCGCAACATGATCGTCGAAGCGGTGGGCCCGGTACCGGAGCACGAGGACTTCCGCTGGCTCACCCTGGGCCAGATCCACGAGCTGCTGGCCTACGACAACACGGTGAACATGGACGCGCGCTCGGCTCTGGCCGGCCTGTACGGGCAGAGCGCCGCCCACGCGCTGGGCTCAGACACCGAGCTGCTGTCCTGGCTCGCCGCCCAGCGGTCCGTGACCCCGATCCGCGGCGAACGCGTCCCGCTCGCCAGCGTGCCGGGGTGGACGCGCGGCGCGTCCTCCATCGACCACGAGGACGGGCGGTACTTCCGCGTCGTGGCCGTGTCGGTGCAGGCGGGCAACCGCGAGGTCGGCCACTGGACCCAGCCGCTGTTCGAGCCGCGCGGACAGGGCGTCGTCGCCTTCCTGACCCGCACGATCGAGGGCGTGCCGCACGTGCTGGTCCGCGCCCGCGCGGAGGGCGGCTTCCTGGACGCGGAGCTCGGCCCCACCGTCCAGTGCACGCCCGGCAACCACGCGCACCTGCCCCCGGAGGACCGGCCGCCCTTCCTCGACCTGGTGACCGCCGCGGCCCCGTCCCGGATCCGCTACTGCGCGCTGCACTCCGAGGAGGGCGGCCGTTTCCTGGACGCGGTGAGCCGCTACCTCGTCGTGGAGGCCGGCGAGAGCGAGGCGCCGCTCGACGCGCCGCCCGGATTCCGCTGGGTCTCCCGCGACCAGCTCGCCGCGCTCGCCCAGCACAGCCACTACGTCAGCGTCCAGGCGCGGACGCTCCTGGTGTGCCTGAACACGCTGAAGGAGGCGTAGCGGCGGGCCACGGGACCGGAGCTACGGGATCTCGATCCGGACCGCCTGCCGCTCGACGTCCGCGACCAGCCGGGCCTGGCGCAGGCTCGCCGCCGCGCGGTCGGCCGCTCCGGTCCCCGTCCGCACCGCGTCCGCGAAGTACCGGACGACGTTGGCGAACTGGTCGTCGGCGCGGAGCGTGATCTCCTCGCGGTGGTCCTGCCGCTCGACGCGCAGCACCGGCCGGTGCTCCGGCGGCGGCGTGAACGCCCGGTCGAGCAGCAGCCGCCCGGCGCCGCCCGCGAACTCGCAGCTCGTCCGGTACGAGTGCGCCATCCCGAAGAGCAGGTCGGCCGTCACCCCGCCGGGCGTGCACGCGAGGATCCGCCCGGACGCCACCGCGCCCGTGCCGGCCCGCACCCGCAGCACGGCCGCGACCACCTCGACGCCGGACCCGAGGTAGTACAGGGCCGAGTGGATCGGATAGATGCCCATGTCCAGCAGGGCGCCGCCGCCGACGTCCGGCTGCCAGCGGATGTCGTCCGCGGGGAGCTCCGGGATCGTGAACACGCTCGTGAAGTCGCGCACGTCCCCGATGGCGCCGTCTGCGAGCAGCTCGCGGACGCGGGCGTGCTGCGCGTGGTGCGGGAAGGCGACATTCTCCAGGAGCACGAGCCCCAGCGACTCCGCGAGCCGCAGCAGCCGCACGGTGCTCTCCGCGTCCCCGGTCAGCGGCTTCTCGGCCAGGACGTGCTTGCCCGCGCGCAGCGCCTCCTCGACCCACCGGGCGTGCAGCATCGCGGGCAACGGCACGTAGACGGCGTCGATGCCGGAGGACGCCAGCAGCGCCTCGTACCCCACCACCGGTTCGCAGCCGAACGCGGCCGCGAACCGGGCCGCCTTGGCCGCGTCCCGGCTGGCGACGGCGGCCACCTCGACACCCGGCGCGGCGGCCATCGCCGGGAGGGTGCGGCGCCACGCGATGTCCGCGCAGCCGAGGACGCCGAAGCGCAGCGGTCGTGGTGGTGCTGCCACAAGTTCCTCCAGAGGGACGCCGGGGCTCGTTAAGCCTGTCACGCTGTCATGCCCGGTCACGTGGTCATGCGGTGTCACTGGTCATGCGGTGGCACTGGGTCATGCCGTGGCGCCGCGGCCGAGCGGCTCCCACCAGGCGCGGTTCTCCTGGTACCAGGCCACCGTCTCGGCGAGGCCGGACTCGAAGTCGCGCCGGGGACGGTAGCCGAGCTCGCCGCGGGCCTTGCCGTCGTGAATCGAGTAGCGCCAGTCGTGGCCCTTGCGGTCCTCCACGTAGCGCACCTGGTCCCAGCTGCCGCCGCACTCCTTGAGCAGCAGCTCGGTGAGCTCCAGGTTGCTCAGCTCGGTGCCGCTGCCGAGGTTGTAGACCTCGCCGGGACGGCCGCCCGCGCGCACCAGGTCGATGCCGAGGCAGTGGTCCTCGACGTGCAGCCAGTCGCGGACGTTCTTGCCGTCGCCGTACAGCGGCACCTCGCCGCCGGTGAGCAGCCGCGAGATGAACAGCGGGATGACCTTCTCCGGGAACTGCCGCGGCCCGTAGTTGTTGCTGCAGCGGGTGACCCGGACGTCCAGGCCGTGGGTGCGGTGGTAGGAGAGGGCGATCAGGTCGGAGGCCGCCTTGGACGCCGCGTAGGGCGAGTTGGGGCCGAGGGGGTCCTCCTCGGTGAAGGAGCCGGTCGTGATGGAGCCGTAGACCTCGTCGGTGGACACGTGCACGAACCGGCCGGCCTCGTGGCGGAGCGCCGCGTCCAGGAGCGTCTGGGTGCCGGTCACGTTGGTGCGCACGAACGCGTCCGCGCCGGCGATGGACCGGTCGACGTGGGACTCGGCAGCGAAGTGCACCACCTGGTCGGCCCTGGCGACGAGCCGGTCGACGAGCTCGGCGTCGCAGATGTCGCCCTGGACGAAGCTGAGCCGCGGGTGGGTGAGATCGAGGTTGTCGAGCCTGCCGGCGTAGGTGAGCTTGTCGAGCACGGTGACGTGGGAGACCTCGGCCGCCGTGCCGAAGGGGCGGGGGCCGAGCAGCGCGCGCACGTACGCGGATCCGATGAACCCGGCGGCGCCGGTGATCAGGAGATGCATCATTCCTCCAGGAAGCTGGCGGGTGCCGGGTTCAGGCGGTGCCGGCGGGCGCTGTCCATGACGTACCGGCCGTAGGGCGAACCGCTCATCTCGGCGCCGAGTTCGTAGCAGGCCTCCGTGCTGATGAAGCCCATGTACATCGCGATCTCCTCGACGCAGCCGAGGCGCGTGCCCTGGTGGTGCTGCGTGTCCCGGACGAACCGCCCGGCGTCGAGAAGGGACTCGTGGGTCCCGGTGTCCAGCCAGGTGACGCCCCTGCCGAGCCAGACCAGATCGGCGCGCCCCTCCGCCAGGTACGCGCGCAGGACGTCGGTGATCTCCAGTTCGCCGCGCGCGGAGGGCCGCAGGCCCTGCGCGATGTCCGTCACGGTGTCGTCGAAGAAGTACAGGCCAGGGATCGCGAGATTGGAACGCGGGTGCTCCGGCTTCTCCTCGATGGAGATGAGCTGCCCCTTCGCGTCGATCTCGGCGACGCCGAAGTGCTGGGGCTCGGCCACCTGGTGGCCGAACAGGACGCAGCCGCGCATCTCCTGCGCGGCCCTGCGGAGCCTGGACGGCAGCTTCGCGCCGTGGAAGAGGTTGTCACCCAGGATCAGGGCGCACTCCTCCCCCTTGATGTGGTCGGCGCCGACGCGGAAGGCGTCGGCGATCCCCCGTGGCTCGTCCTGGGCCGCGTAGTCGATGCGCATGCCGAGCCTGCCGCCGTCCCCGAACAGCCTGCGGAACAGGTCGATCTCCGTGGGACGGGCGATGATGAGCACGTCGTCGATGCCCGTGAGCATGAGCACGGACATCGGGTAATAGATCATGGGCTTGTCGTAGACCGGGGCGAGCTGCTTGGAGCCCACGAGGGTGAGGGGCTGCAGCCGCGTCCCGTTCCCGCCCGCCAGCACAATGCCCTTCACCGGTTTAAGGCCTCGGAACAGGGGCGTGCGGCCATTCGGCGCGCCGCCCGGAAAGTCCGGTGGACCACATCTCCTCCATTTGTCGCAGACAAAAGCGATGCGCCACATCCTGGGCTGCCCGTCCAAAGCGAATCTTGGGCCGGCCAAAAACCGTGGCGGTACTCCGTGAATTTCCGTCGGCTCGGGAATCGGCGAGGCAATAACTGCCGGGGCCGCGATGAGAATGCGTTCATCCCGGCCTGTCCCGCGCGCCGGGTCAGGCGTTCAGGCTCGGCAGCTCACGCTCGGCCCGCCGATGGATGATGGAGTCGGCGATCTCGCCGCTGCGGATGGCGGTGTTCGACAGCAGCGACGAGGTCAGGCCGTGCGAGTGCTCGGTCCCGCCCTGGAGGTAGATGCCGCAGGACAGGCCAGGGGTGACGAGCCGGTAGTCCCGCTGCACCTGGTAGCGCCCCTCCTCGTCGCGTGCGCAGAACCGGTCCAGGTCGCCGAGCAGCCCGGCCGGCTCCATCGCGTCGTAGCCGGTGGCGAAGACCAGCACGTCGACCTCCAGCTCGCCCGCGTTGCCGTCCAGCAGCGACGACAGGGACACGTGGATCCTGTCGCCGGCCCGTTTGACCCCCTCGACCCGCGTCAGGTTGAGGAACCGCAGCCGCGCGGCGCCGCACAGCTCCTCCTCGTACGAGCGCTGGTAGAGGTCGCGGATGACCTCGTCGTCGACGACCGAGTAGTTGGTGTTGCGGTGGTAGTTCCAGAACGCCTCGCGCGTCCGGTCGCTGCCGAAGTAGTACTCGTCCACGGCGCCGGGATCGAAGACCTGGTTGGCGAAGGGCGTGTCATCGGCGATGGAGTAGCCGTAGGACGGGACGACCGAGGTGACCTCGGCGCCCGGGAGGTTCTCGTGCAGGAACCGGGTGATCTCGGCCGCGCTCTGCCCGGCTCCGACCACCGCCACCCGCGCGAGGTCGCCGGGTTTCGTCCGCCCGTACTTCTCCAGGAACTCGGAGCTGTGCCAGACCCGGTCGTCCCGGTCGACACCGGCGGGCATGCGCGGCACCAGCCCCGTCGAGATGGCGACGTTGCGGGCGTTGACGGTGTCCGTCCCCGCCGCGGTGCGAACGCGCAACCACAGGTGATCGGCCGTCTCGGGCCCGGTGCCGGGCGGCAGCCGGATCTCCTCCACTGTCGCGCCGTAGCGGACGCGGTCGGTGAAGCCGGAGGCGGCCCATTCGAGGTACTGGTGGAACTCCTGGCGCGTCGGGAAGAAGCTCTGGTTGTTGGCGAACCTCGCCAGGCGGCCCATCTCGTGCAGATACGCGATGAAGCTGAACCGCGACATGGGATTGCGGAAGGTGGCCAGATCCTTCAGGAAGGTCACCTGCATGGTCGTCGACGGCAGCAGCATGCTGCGATGCCAGCCGAATGCGGGCTGCCGTTCGAAGAAGGCGGCCGCGGGCGGACGCTCCGACGCGTTGGCCCAGTGTTCCTCCAGGGCGATGGCGAGCGACAGATTCGACGGGCCGAATCCGATGCCGACCACATCGTATGCCTCGTAACCGGTACGCACAGACATCTCTCCCTTAGCGCTGCCGAGACAGGGAGTCCGGCACTTTTAGCGGGCGAATTCCGGCAGCCATGGCACGGATACCGCCATTCTTGCCGGGCCGGGTCCGGAGCCGTGCATTCGCTGTTGCGCCGAAGAATACCTGGGGTCAACTTAAGGGGAAACGTGTCCCTTCAACAGTCGCCGTCCGGCGGAGCCCTGTCCTGCCGACAGGACAGCAACGCACGCGACCGGCGCGGAGGATGTGAATTCACAATGTTCGTTCCCAGCTTCTATCGCGAGCCCGACGGCGCCTGGATGGCCGAGCTCGTCCGCGGCAATCCGCTGGCCCTGGCCGTGATCAACGGCGGCGACGCGGAGGGGCCGTTCGCCACCCACCTGCCGGTGATCCCCGATCCGGCCGCGCATCCCGACTGGCCAGGCGACCTGGAGGGCGCCACGCTCCTGGGCCACATGAACAGGATGAACCCGCACTGGGAGGCGCTGGAGACGGGCGCCGCCATCCTGCTGACGTTCAGCGGCCCGCACGCCTACGTCTCGCCGGCCCTGTACGAGGTGACGCCCGCCGCGCCCACCTGGAACTTCACTGCGGTGCACGTCCGCGGGACGGTCCAGAAGATCGAGTCGGTCGAGGAGACGCTGGAGGTGGTCCGGTCCACCGCGCTGGCGTTCGAGGCCGATTTCGGCGCCGGGTGGGACCAGTCCGAATCGCTCGGCTACTTCCGCCGGATCGTCACGGGCGTGGGCGCGTTCCGGGTCACGGTCACGAGCGCCAAGGGCATGTTCAAGCTCAGCCAGGAGCAGCCGGCGGAGGTCTTCGAGCGCGTCCAGAAATCGTTCGACGGAAGCGAATGCACCCGGCACCGGGAAACGGCTCGCCTGATGGGCAGGTTGCCGCGCTGAGCCCGGAAGTTCCCGGCCGGGGCCATTCCAAGGTTCCTGATCGGTAACTATTCCACCCGAGCGTTCCGTCGGTAGGGTGTGCTCGCTGTGGGTAACCAGAAGAGGACACGATCGGGGCCCGCCGTTCCGCGCGGGCCCCATCGAAGTCACACCGGCCCTCAATGATCAGCGTGCTGGACGGCCCCATCGGCCCGGCATTCACCCCACCGTGCACACCCCTGAATGCCTACGCGCGCACGGCTCGAATTGGAGTGGACGATGAGCACCAATCCCTTTGACGACCCGAACGGCCTGTTCTACGTCCTGAGGAACGATGAGGAGCAGCATTCGCTGTGGCCGTCGTTCACCGACGTCCCGGCCGGCTGGACGGTCGTGTTCGGTGAGGAGGACCGCCAGCAGTGCCTGGACTTCATCGAGGAGAACTGGGCCGACATGAGGCCGAGGAGCCTGCGCGACGCCATGGCCGCGGACCGGGCCTCCAACGGCCGGGCCTGAGCCTCGCGCCGCCTCGCGCCGCCCCGCGCCATCTCGTGGCGCCTCGCCGGCCGGGACACCGTCCCGCCCGCCGGGTGAACATGGCACCGGGCCCGTTGCATCCCCCAGGGGAAACGGGCCCGGCCACTTCAAGAAGATCTGGACGTTTCCGTGCCCGCCGGCCTACCGCGCAGGGGCGGGACACGGGACGAAACTAGTCCTCGACCTCTTCCAGGACTCGCTCGGCGGCGCGGTCCAGAGTCGCCAGGACCCACTGCTGGAAATCGATTCCAGACTGCGTCGCGGCCCGGTGCCACCGCTGAAGGTGACTACCCGGGACGGCCAGCCGCCGCGTTTCCTCCGTTCGTTCCGGCTGCTCTGGTTTCGTCAGGTCGAGCGCCTCGCCGTCGCGGGCCACGCGAATGGCCTTGCGCAGCTGCTTGGTCGTCCATTTCATCTTCTCCGCGCGGTCGAGCCAGCTGTCCTGCTCCTGCACCGGAAGGGAGGCCACTTCGGCGTGGTGCTGGAAGCTCAGGGCCGGCCGCCGTCTGTGTAAATCGAATCGCCCGGACACCCACGCGTAATTCCGCAGGGTCTGATATTGTAAGCCGACGGCGCGAATACCGCGCTCGTATCGGTCGGTATAGTTCTCCTTTCCGTAGATGAGCCAGTCTCCGAGCCACCACAGTGACGAATTCACGAGGCCGGAGAGCTGATGGCCGGCTCGCTCCCAGTCTTCGAAGGCCAGCCCGGCGGGTATCTGCAGCCCCACCTTCGTGGTCAGCACCTGGCTGCGCGCCGTCGGGTCGTCCGGCACGGGCCGCCGCGGCCCCGGCTGCGGGGGGCGGCGGAAGAGAACGGATTTTGTTCCTTGATGGTCACTGGTTCGGTTCGGCATTGATCCTCCGCACGAATACCGCAACGACAGCTTGCGGACGTGTTCGGACTAGGGGCGGATATGTCCGGATAAGGACGATTTGGGTCACATGGGGCATCGCAGGGAGCAGCTGGTCGCATACGTCGGCCAACTATCGGGAGCGTCAGACCAGATTTCCCCGTCCCGGCGGCGATAACCGATCAAGGTCGTTCACCGACGGCCGTCCGACACGCATTTTACGCGCCCGCGGCGCCGGCCCGCTCACGCCCCTTTCCACGATCTCCATGGCCGCTCGGCATCCGCGATCGGAACAACCGGGGAACGCCGGTTTCGACGCGATCACGGATTATCATGCCGGCGCTACGGCGGGACGGAGCGGGCGTTATCCCCGAGCCTGCGTCTTCGATCACCCCGTCGTCCTTCCTTCCCCGTCGGAGCCGCTCAGGCTCCGGCCACACGACCGCACTCAGAGGCCGTCGTTCACTGCGTGATCAGGGCGTACGGACTGCGGCGTCACATCCCACCGGGCACACCCCGGGCCTGGGAGCGGCGCCCCCGCGCTACCTCTTGTCCATGGCCTCGATCAGGCTGTCGGGTCGCATGTCGGTCCAGGACTTCTCGATGTGGTCCAGGCACTCCTGGCGGGCGGCCTCCCCGAAGACCGCTCTCCAACCGCCGGGCACGTCGACGAAAACCGGCCAGAGCGAATGCTGTCCCTCGTCGTTGACCAGAACCAGGTACATGGCGTCTGGGTCTTCGAATGGGTTCGTCACCACGATGTCCCTTCTAGAGAGATCGATTCGAGGAGTCATGTTCGGATCCGCTTTCCGGAGTCCTAGCCGCCACGCAGACAATGATTAGCGATCAGGGAGGCGCATGGTCAAGTGCGGCCACGTCGCCAGTTGGACAGTCTGGGACGTCCGTTTCCGGCCACAAAAACACGGGGCCTCGCCACCGCGACCGCCACCGACTGAGAGTGGTCGCGGTGTTCGAAGTTCCGCTGTTCGATGAGGCACTCGGTAGCGGGATAATCGCACCCGGTCACGCAGACCTCTTAACCTTTGGTGCAAGTGCGGCCCGGCGGCCGCGAGAGGCGAGGCTCAGGCCGCTGCCCGGCGGGTCCTCGGGCGGCTGAGATGATCGCAGCTCCCGCAGTTCTCCCGCGAACGACCGCAATACCTGCGCGCAGGCGTGGCTCAACTCCGCCATCAAATCCAGGCGGTGCGGAGGCAGCCCCTTTTTGATGGCCTCTTCGTCGCGGACGACCGCCTGGCACGCGTCGAACATGCGCAGCAGCGTCCGGCCCGCATCGGTATGGCGCAGCGACGGGTCCCTGCGCAGCCGCTCGACGACGGCGGTGAGGTTCGAGATCACTTTGGCCGGCGCGTCCTCCGGCGCGGTGCCGCAGACCTCCAGGCCCTCGTCCGCCCGGGGGCGCCCCGGCTTGGCGGCGCGCCGCGCGGGGACCGGGTCTTCACCACGGTGGATCCGGTCGCGCACGTCCGCGACGGTGGCGGGAGAGATGCCGGCCGCCCGGGCGATCTTGCGGAGCGAGGCGTCCGGGTCGCTGGCGAGCAGCTTCGCGGCGCGCTCCCTGCCGGCGGCGCCGTCCACCGGGCGGGCCCGCCCGTCCCGGCCGATCCTGACGGCGGGCTGCAGGACGTGGCCGGCGCCCTCCCGCCGCAGCGCCCCGACCCTCTTGGCGGACAACCCCACCACGAGCGCGACCATCCGGTCCGACCATTCGGGGTGGCCGACGAAGATGCGTTCGGCCGCCGCCACACGGTCCTTCTGCGAGAGGGGCAGCCCGTTCCGGATGTTGGCCGCGACCGAGAGCACGAACACATCGGCCTCGGTGCCGTGGAAGAAGCGCGCCTCGATCTCCTCCTCGCCGCGCAGCATCGCGGCCCGGAGGCGATGCATGCCGTCGATGACCCTCCGAGAGGGCAGGTGCACCAGGATCGGGGGCATGGCCGCGCCCGACTCCGCGAGCATCCGCACGTGCTCCGCGTCCTCACCGTCCACCCGCGGCGATTCCGACATCACCAGCGATTCGATGGGCACGCGTACCGCCGCGGAGCGCTCGACGCCCTCCTGCTGTAACGACAGATGCCTGGCGAAGGCATCCTCCCCGAAGTCCCGGTCATGCGCAGTACCGTCCAATTCGACCCAGCCCCCAATGGAATGATCGAAGCGATCCACGAAGAAGAACCATTACCGTTCGTTGTACCGAGGCTCATGCGCGAGAGCCTGCAGCCGACCCGGTGCGGGGAAGAAGGTCACCGAATGACGCCGTTCGGCTACTCCGTTCAAAAACGGCCGGACCGCCTCGTCGGGGACGTCCCAACGCTGGATCCAGACGCCGGATACCTTTCGGCCTCCCTTTCGCGATTGGTCCAGATGCGGTTGTCATTCGACATTAATAAGACAGTCCTAACCGATGGCTAACCGAACCCGTTAGCCGAGGTCACCGGCGGCGGACGCGTGGACCGAAGGTCCCGGCGGGCCGCCGCTGTTCGGCACCACCGGCCGCGCCGCCGCGCAGGTGCGGTGGTGTATCGCCGCCGTCTGCGTCAGTGGTCCGCCTACCTGCGCTGACCCCCACCTGCCGACGTTCGTGGAACGGAGGGGCGAGGGGTAAGGATGATGCATGAGCAAGGTCAAGCGGTTGCCCCGAGGGGTGTACGAGCCGGAGCTGGCCCGGCTCCAGACGGAACTGGTCAAGCTGCAGGAATGGGTCCGCGACGAGGGCGCCCGCGTCGTCGTGGTGTTCGAGGGACGGGACGCGGCCGGCAAGGGCAGCACGATCAAACGGGTCACCGAGTACCTCAACCCTCGCGTCGCCCGGATCGTGGCGCTGCCCGCGCCGACCGACCGCGAGCGTACGCAGTGGTACTTCCAGCGCTACACCGAGCACCTGCCCGCCGCCGGAGAGATCGTCCTGTTCGACCGGTCCTGGTACAACCGGGCGGGCGTCGAGCGCGTCATGGGCTTCTGCACCAAGCAGGAGTACACGCGCTTCCTCCACCAGTGCCCGATCTTCGAGCGGCTGCTGGTCGAGGACGGCATCCTGCTGCGCAAGTACTGGTTCTCGGTCAGCGACGCCGAGCAGGAACGCCGCTTCCGCAGCCGGCTCGACGACCCGACGCGGCGGTGGAAGCTGTCGACGATGGACCTGGAGTCCATCACCCGCTGGGAGGACTACTCGCGCGCCAAGGACGAGATGTTCGTCCACACCGACATTCCCGAGGCGCCCTGGTACGTCGTGGAGAGCGAGGACAAACGGCGCGCACGGATCAACATGATCGCGCACCTGCTGTCGACGATCCCCTACCACGCCGTGGAGCGCCCGCCGCTGAAGCTGCCCAAACGGCCTCCCCCGAAAGGCTACGAGCGGTCACCGCGCGACATGCAGTCCTACGTCCCCGACCACTCCGCGACCCTTCCCAGATGACGCCGGAGCCGCCTGTGACGGCGCGGAGGCTGACCCCGGCCGCTTGACTCCCCCAGGTTCCTCAACGAATATTGACTCAATCATGGTTGAGATGAATGGGATCGAGCGGCGGGCGGCCGTCCACGCGGCGCTGGGCGAGCGGGTCCGGCTGGCCATCGTCGACCACCTGCTGCTGGGCGACGCCACGCCCGGCGAGTTGGGCGCGGCGCTGGGCGTGCCGTCCAACCTGCTGGCCCATCACCTGCGGGTCCTGGCCGAGGCCGGGGTGATCGACAGGACGCGCTCGGAGGCCGACCGGCGGCGGACCTACGTGCGGCTGGCGCCGGGCGCACTGGACGCGCTGGCTCCGGCCGCGTGGGTCCGGGCGGTGGCGGCATCACGGGTGGTGTTCGTCTGCACCCGCAACTCGGCGCGCTCGCAGCTCGCCGCGGCCCTGTGGACGCGGCGCAGCCCGGTCCCCGCGGCGTCGGCGGGCACCCATCCCGGTCCGCGCGTGCACCGGCGCGCGATCGCGGTCGCGCACCGGCACGGCCTGGTCCTCCACGGGCACGGCACGCGGCACGTCCACGACGTGGTCGGCGCGGGCGACCTGGTCGTGGCCGTCTGCGACAACGCCTACGAGGAACTCGATCCCAAACCGCGCCTGCACTGGTCGGTGCCCGACCCCATCGGCGCCGGCACCGGCGCCGCGTTCGAGTCCGCCTTCACCGAGATCGCGTCCCGCGTCGACCGGCTCACCGCGGCCGTCCGGCCCCGGGACGGCGAGACCGTCCCTGAGTGACCGACCATCCCTGGGAGGGATGCCCCGATGTCCGAGAGCCCGAGCACGGAGGCGTACCGGCGCGCCGACCTGAGCGTCGACCAGCAGCATGCCCTGTTCACCGCGGCCCGCCGCCTGGCCGACGAGTTCTCCGGCACCTTCGGCGCCGAGACCGTCGACCGGTACCTGCACACCAGCTACGACCAGTTCGCCGGACGCGCGACCGTGCCGCACTTCCTGCCGCTGCTCGCCGAGCGGTTCGCCCGCCAGCGCCTGCTCGCCCTGGCCCGCGTCGAGGGCAAGGACACCAGCGGTACCCCGATCGTGCTGTTCCTGTGCGTGCACAACGCCGGACGCTCCCAGATGGCGCTGGGCTTCTTCACGCACCTGGCCGAAGACCGGGCGATCGGGTGGTCGGGCGGGTCCGAACCCGGCGACCAGATCAACCCCGCCGCCGTCCAGGCGATGCGCGAGGCCGGCATTGACATCACCGCCGAGTTCCCCAAGCCCTGGACCACCGAGATCGCCCAGGCCGCCGACGTCATCGTCACCATGGGCTGCGGCGACGCCTGCCCCGTCTTCCCCGGCAAGCGCTACCTGGACTGGACCCTCGACGACCCCCGCGGCAGGGACGTGGCGGCCGTCCGCCCCATCCGGGACGAGATCGAACGACGCGTCCGCGCCCTTCTGGACGACCTGAAGGTCCCCACCCGCGCCTGACC
>NZ_VCKW01000269.1 GCF_005889715.1 Actinomadura soli | reverse complement strand
GGGGGCGGTCGTGTCGGGCGAGGGGGCGGTCGGGTCAGGTGATGTCGATGATCGGGAGGCGGAGGGCGCCGGGCGCGTCGGCCGGGACGACGGGGTTCTTCGGCGCGACGGGCTTGAGGCGCTGGTAGGCGTCGCCAAGGGCTGGGCGCGGGTCGTCCTCAGAGCGGTTCGGCCAGAACGACATGGCGCGTTCGGCCTGGGCCGTGATGGTGAGGGACGGGTTGACGCCCAGGTTGGCGGAGACGGCGGAGCCGTCCACGACATGCAGGCCGGGGTGCCCGTAGACGCGGTGGTAGGGGTCGATGACGCCCGCCTCCGGCGAGTCCCCGATCACGCATCCGCCGAGGAAGTGCGCCGTCATCGGGACGTCGAACAGGTCGCCCCACGTGCCGCCGGCCATGCCGCCGATCTCCTCGGCGATCAGCCGGGTCGCCTCGTGGCCCTCCGGGATCCACGTCGGGTTGGGCTCCCCGTGGCCGGTGGACGCGCGGACGTCCCAGCCGAACGGGCCCCGCTCGGGGCGCAGCGTGATCGAGTTGTCGCGGGTCTGCATGACCAGCGCGATGACGGTCCGCTCGGACCAGTGCCGAACGTCCAGCAGCTGGATCAGATGGCGGGGGCGGCGCGCGGCCTCCCGGACGAACTTCAGCAGGCGGGGCGTGTGCTTCTCGCCGGGCCGGTCGCCGTCCACGAGAAGCGTCTGGAGAGCGGCGAGCAGGTTGGAGCCCCGGCCGTACCGGACGGGCTCGATGTGCGTGTCCGGCGCCGGGTGGAACGACGAGGTGATCGCGACGCCCTCGGAGAAGTCGGGGCCCGGCCTGCCGTTGGCGCGGCCGCCGCCGAGGATCGCCTCCGAGTTGGTGCGGGTCAGCGTGCCGAGCCGGTCCGACAGGCGCGGGAGGCGGCCGGTCGCCTTGAGCTTGTGCAGGAGCTTCTGCGTCCCGTAGGTGCCGGCTGCGAAGACGACCTGCCCGGTGGTGAACGTCTTGCGGTCGCGTCCGAACGAGCCGGTCCGGACGATCGCCACCTCGTAGCCGCCGCCCGCGAGCGGCCGGACGCCGGTGACGCGGCTGAGCGGCATCACCCGCGCCCCGGCCTTCTCCGCGAGGTACAGGTAGTTCTCCGTGAGCATGTTCTTCGCGCCGTGGCGGCAGCCCACCATGCACTCGCCGCACTCCAGGCAGCCGCGGCGGCGCGGGCCCGTCCCGCCGAAGTACGGGTCGGCGCTCTCGATCCCGGCGCCCTGCCCGAAGAAGACGCCGACCGGGGTCTGGACGTAGGTGTCGCCCTTGCCCATCCGGTCGGCGACCTTCTTCATGACCTTGTCGGCCTCGGTGGTCGTCGTGTTCCGGACGACGCCGAGCATGCGCTTGGCCTGCTCGTAGAAGGGCGCCAGCTCGTCCTGCCAGTCGGTGATGTGCGCCCACTGCCGGTCCTTGAAGAACGGCTCCGGCGGGACGTACAGGGTGTTGGCGTAGTTCAGCGACCCGCCGCCGACGCCCGCGCCCGCCAGCACCATCACCCGGCTCGACTTCGCGCCCCGGATCAGGTGCATCCGCTGGATGCCGGTGAGCCCGAGCGCCGGCGCCCACAGGTAGCGGCCGATCCGCCAGTTCGTCCTGGGCAGCTCCGGGTACCGCGACCCCGGCGCCCCGGACGGGTTCGTGTCGAAGCGGCGGCCCGCCTCGATCACGCCGACCCGGTAGCCCTTCTCGGTCAGCCGCAGCGCCGACACGCTCCCGCCGAACCCGGACCCGATGACGAGCACGTCGAAGTCATGCTTCACGGGCGATCCCTACTTGATCCGCAGCTTCTTCATGAGCTTGATCCCGGTCGCCATGGCGTCGGCGAACCGGTCGTAGCCGATCGAGCCCGGAGGTTCGAGGTCCATGATGTGCTGGCTCGCGACGGTCTGCACCTCGGTGAACTTCAGCAGGCCCTCCGACCCGTGGCGGCGTCCCACGCCGGACTGCTTCATCCCGCCCATCGGCGAGTCGTACGACGCGTAGGCCGCGCCGTACCCGTCGTTGATGTTGACCGTCCCGGCCTGGATGCGGGCGGCGAGACGGCGGCCCCGGGCCGGGTTCTTCGTCCACACCGACGCGTTCAGCCCGTACGGGGTGTCGTTGGCGCGGGCGACGACCTCGTCCTCGTCCCGGTACTTGTAGAGCGCGACGACGGGGCCGAACGTCTCGTTCGCGCAGAGGTCCATGTCGCCGTTGACGTCCGCGAGCACCGTCGGCTCGTAGAAGAGCGGCCCGATGTCCGGACGCGCCTTTCCCCCGGCGAGAACGGTGGCTCCGCGCTCAACGGCCTGGTCGACGTGCCGCGTCACCGCGTCGAGCTGCCGCTCGTAGGTCAGCGAGCCCATTTCGGAGCCGAAGTCGAGCCCGGTGCCGAGCTTCATGCCCTTCACGAGTTCGACGAACCGGGGGACGAACGTGTCGTACACGTCCTCGTGCACGTACATCCGCTCGATCGAGATGCACAGCTGCCCGGCGTTGGTGAAGCAAGCGCGGACGGCGCCCCGCGCGGTGCGCTCGACGTCGGCGTCCGGCATCACGATCATCGGGTTCTTCCCGCCGAGCTCCAGCGAGTACGCCACCAGCCGCGGCGCGACCTTCTCCGCGATGGCCTTGCCGCCCCGCGTCGAGCCGGTGAACGACACGTAGTCGGCGTTCTCCACCAGGGGATCACCGATCTCGGACGGCTCGCCCACGACGACCTGCCACAGCCCCCGGGGCAGCCCGAGCTCGATCAGCAGATCCAGGACCCACAGGCTCGACAGGCACGTCTGGGTGTCCGGCTTGTGGATCACCGCGTTGCCCGCCATCAAGGCAGGCGCGATGTCGCTCGCCCCGAGGGCGAACGGATAGTTCCACGGCGCGATCAGCGCCACCACGCCCTTCGGGTGCCGCAACTCCTGCACCCGGGTCAGCCCCGGCAGCATGCCCTGCCTGCGCCTCGGCTTCAGGAGCCGCGCGGCCCGCCGCGCGTAGTACAGCGAGCACAGCGTCACGTCGAGGAACTCCTCCATCGCATGACGCCGCGCCTTGCCGGTCTCGAGCTGGATGATGTCGAGGATCTCCTCGCGCCGGTCGACCAGCGCGTCCGCGAGTCTGAGGAACGGCTTGACCCGCTCGCCCACCGTCAGCCGCGCCCATGCCTTCTGCGCCTTCTGGGCCCGCGCGTACGCCTCGCGGACGTCGTCGGCACTGGAGAGGGGGACGGTCGCGAGGGCCTCGCCGGTGAACGGGCACGGGATCGTCGCGGTGTCGGCGCCGTCCGAGGCGATATGGGATGCCAGCCGGTCGATCAGATTCTGGGGCAGCGTGCGCTCTGCCGCGCCCTCGGCACGGACCGTCGGAGAAGCCATGCACGCAGCGTAGGACGCCCTGACCGTTCTTGGCTACCCGCAAGTAACGCGCGACTTGGGCGCTTTGCCGCACAGCTCCCGATTCATGCTTACCGCCGCCGATACACCATCGGGACCCGGCGAACCGGACCGTTCCAAACCAGTCTGAGTTGCGCAACTCGGGGACTGACCGGATCCGACCGGTGTATTCCGAAGAACAGGAGGAGAATCCCGGCGCGCGGCCCGCCCCCTCGGACGCGCGTCCCCGCTGACGGAGGGAACGACGCATGAGGGACACCCACGGCGGCCATCGGCCCGAGGGCGACATGCCGGTGCCCCGCTCCCCGCGACCGTCCGACGGCGCCCGGCAACGCCGCGACCGCCGCGACCGCCAGGACCGCCGCGACCGCCGCGACGGCCGGGACCGCCGGGACCGCCGGGACGAGACCCGCACCGCGCTGCTCATCGCCGCCGAACGCCTCTGGGCCGAACGCGGCATCCACGGCGCGTCGCTCGACGACATCGCCGCGGCCGCCGGTCTCACCAAGGGCGCCGTCTACTCCAACTTCGCCGGCAAGACCGACCTGCTCCTGGCCCTTATGGAACGCTTCACCAGCGACCCGGCCAACACCGACGTCTGCGAGGAACTCCGCGCCGCCGAAGAGGACACCGACCCCACCGGCCGCTCGTCCGCCCGCCACACCCCCGACGACCGCGCCCGCCAGCTCGCCCTGCTCCTCGTCGAGTTCTGGCTCTACGGCATGCGCGACTACGCCGCGGGCTGGCGCATCGCCGAATGGTACGCCGAACGCCGCGCCCGCCTGGCCAGCCAGCTGGACCCCGCCGACGGCATCGCCCCCGACGAACGCGCCACCCTCACCATGGCCCTCGACTTCGGCCTCGCCTTCCAGCACCTCCTTGACCCCGCCCGAGTCCCCACCAACCTCTACAAGACCGGTAAGGCCCTGATGCAAGGCCGCCCGCACCCCTAGACGGCCGGCAGGCGCCCCTAACCCGCGAGGGACGGCCGGTAGGTGGCCAGCGCGGCGCCGGAGGGGAACGGGCGGATCGCGGTCAGGGTCAGCGCCATTCTGGATTCGAGATCGCCGAACAGCGGACGGCCCGAGCCCAGCGCGACCGGCTGGACGCACAACCGGTATTCGTCCACCAGAGCGAGCCGCGCGAAGGACTGCGCGAGCCGCGCGCCGCCGAAGAGCACCATGTCCCGGCCAGGGCGGCTCTTCAGCAGCGTCACCTGATCGACCAGGTCCGCGTCGCCGGACACGGGGACGATGCGGGCGTTCGTCCACCGCAGCCGCCCCGGTCTCCGGGAGAAGACGAGCTTGGGCATTGCGTTGACGCGGTCCGCGAACTCGCCCGACGCCGTGGGCCAGTACCGCACCATCTCCTCGTACACGCCCCGGCCGATCAGGGCGGTGTCGATCGCGTCGAGGTGCTCCAGCGCCTCGGCCTGCCTGTCCTCGTCCGGTGAGATCATCCAGTCGAGGTCGCCGTCCGGACCCGCGATGAAGCCGTCCACGCTGGTCATCATGGAGAGAACCACGCGTCTCATATCTTCCTCCTCATCTGTGCTCCGTCACCCATGACAGAGACCGGGAAGGACGAAGAATCATCGGCCCACGCGACGTCCCGTGAACGAACGTGGCCGGTTGGCTAGGCGGTGGGGACTATGTCGGGGGCGCCTCGGCGGTGGGCGTCGGCTTCCTGGTCGTCCTCCTGCGTCTGGGAGGCGCGTTCGGCTTCCACGCGCTTGCGGTAGTACTCGATCTCGCGGTCGCGCTGCTTCTTGGACCAGCCGAGGACGGGGGCGAGAAGGTCGGCGGCCTCCTGGGCGACGCCGACGCCGCGGTCCCAGGTCTCGATGGAGATGCGGGTGCGGCGGGCGAGGACGTCGTTCAGGTGGCGGGCGCCCTCGTGGCTGGCGGCGTAGACGATCTCGGCGCGCAGGTAGTCGTCCGCGCCGCCGAGGGGCTTGCCCAGGTCGGGCTTCTCCGAGATCAGTTCGAGGAGATCGTCCAGCAGCGTCCCGTGGCGGCGCAGAAGGTGCTCGATCCGGGCGACGTGGAGGCCGGAGCGGGAGGCGAGCCGGTGGCGGGCGTTCCACATGGCCTGGAAGCCGTCGCCGCCGACGAGCGGGACGCGGTCGGTGCAGGACTCGGGGATCTTGCCGTCGAGGCCGTGCGCGACGGCGTCGATGGCGTCCTTGGCCATGACGCGGTAGGTGGTGTACTTGCCGCCCGCGACGAGCACGAGGCCCGGAACGGGATGCGCGACGACATGCTCGCGGGAGAGCTTGGACGTCTCCTCGGTCTCGCCGGTGAGGAGCGGTCGCAGCCCCGCGTAGACGCCCTCGACGTCGTCGTGGGTGAGGGGCGTGTTCAGGACGGTGTTGACGTGGTCGAGGACGTAGTCGATGTCGGCCTTGGACGCGGCGGGGTGGGCCTTGTCGAGGTCCCAGGCGGTGTCGGTGGTGCCGATGATCCAATGGCGCCCCCACGGGATCACGAACAGGACCGACTTCTCCGTACGGAGGAGGATGCCGGTCGCGGAGTGAATCCGGTCCTTCGGGACGACCAGGTGGATGCCCTTGGACGCCTTGACGTGGATCTGGCCGCGCCCGCCGACGAGTTCCTGGATGTCGTCCGTCCAGACGCCGGTGGCGTTGACGACCTGCTTGGCGCGGACCTCGCTGGTCGTGGTGCCCTCCAGGTCGCGGACGCGCAGGCCGGTGACACGCTCGCCCTCGCGCAGGAACCCGATGCACTGGGTGCGGGACGCGATCTGCGCGCCGTACTCGGCGGCGGTGCGGAGCGCCATCATCACGAAGCGGGCGTCGTCCACCTGCGCGTCCCAGAGTTGGATCGCCCCGACGAAGGAGTCCTTGCGGAGGGACGGAGCGAGCCGCAGCGCACCGCGCCTGGTCAGGTGCCGGTGGTGCGGGACACCGCGGGTGCTGCCCATCTGGAACGCGAGCGCGTCGTACAGCGCCACCCCCGCGCCGAAGTACGCGCGCTCCCACACCCGGTGGGTCGTGGGCAGCAGAAACGGTACGGGTCTCACCAGGTGCGGAGCGATCTGCTGGAGCAGGAGGCCGCGTTCGGTAAGGGCCTCCCGGACGAGGTCGAAGTTGTACTGCTCCAGGTAGCGCAGCCCGCCGTGGATCAGCTTGGAGGACCGGGAGGACGTCCCGGACGCGAAGTCCCGCGCCTCGACCACCGCGACGGACAGCCCACGGGTGGCCGCGTCGAGCGCCGCGCCCGCGCCGACGATGCCGCCCCCAACGACGACCACGTCGAACTCCTCGCGCGCCATGCGATCGAGCGCCGCCGCCCGTTCGGCCGGGCCCAGCCGGGAGCTGCCCAGACCCGTCACAGGTGATCCCGTCATCGCGATTCCCCCAACAGCCGTTCGGTTTCCGAGCGTTACCTACCCCAGAGTAGGGACGGCTCCACCCCGGAACCGACCGACTTCCACGTGTGCTCGGTCTCAGCCGCCCACTCCCCCAAGAGCCCGCCGCACCCGAGGCCCGACCACCGCAGCCCAGAAGACCACCAGCCCTGAAGACCCCCGGCTCTGAAGGGCGCCGCTCCTGAAGGGCGCCGCTCCTGAGGGCACCGGTCCTGAGGGCACCGGTCCTGAAGGGCGCCGGTCCTGAAGAGCGAGGGTCCTGAAGGGCCGCCGATCCTGAAGGCCACCAGTCCGAGAGGGCGCCGGTCCCGTAGGCCACCAGTCCTGAGGGCCTCCGATCCCGAGGGCGCCGCGCCGGTTTTGAAGGGCGCTGGTTCTGGAGGACGCGGTCGAGGGTCAGTCGGTGAAGCGGCGGGGGGCCACTACGACCTGGACGCGTTGGAACTCCTTCAGTTCCGTGTAGCCGGACGTCGCCATCGCGCGGCGCAGGGCGCCGATCAGGTTCATCGAGCCGTCCGCGACATGGGACGGGCCGTGCAGGATCTGCTCCATCGAGCCGATCGTCCCGAGTTCGAGGCGGGTGCCGCGCGGGACGTCGCCGTGGTGGGCCTCGCTGCCCCAGTGGTAGCCGCGTCCCGGCGACTCGGTGGACCGGGCGAACGGCGACCCGACCATCACGGCGTCGGAGCCGCACGCGAACGCCTTGGCGATGTCGCCGCTGTTGACCATGCCGCCGTCGGCGATCACGTGGACGTAGCGTCCGCCGGACTCGTCCATGTAGTCGCGGCGGGCGGCGGCCACGTCCGCGACGGCCGTGGCCATCGGGACGGCGACGCCGAGGACGGTCCGCGTGGTGTGCCCGGAGCCGCCGCCGAACCCGACGAGGACCCCGGCCGCGCCGGTGCGCATCAGGTGCAGCGCCGCCGTGTAGGTGGAGCAGCCGCCGACGATGACGGGGACGTCCAGGTCGTAGATGAACTGCTTGAGGTTCAGCGGCTCGGCGCGTCCCGACACGTGCTCGGCGGACACGGTCGTGCCGCGGATCACGAACAGGTCGACGCCCGCGTCGATGACGGCCTTGTGGAACTCCGCGGTGCGCTGCGGCGACAGCCGCGCCGCCACGGTCACGCCGGCTTCGCGGATCTCCTCGATCCGGCGGCCGATCAGCTCCTCCTTGATCGGCTCGGAGTAGATCTCCTGGAGCCGCTGGGTGGCGCGCACGTCGTCCAGCGAGGCGATCTCGGCGAGCAGCGGCTCGGGGTTCTCGTAGCGCGTCCACAGCCCTTCGAGGTCGAGGACGGCGAGGCCGCCGAACCGGCCGACCGCGATCGCGATCGCGGGGCTGACCACGCTGTCCATCGGCGCGACGACCAGCGGCATCTCGAAGCGGTAGGCGTCGATCTGCCAGGCGACGCTGACCTCCTCGGGATCGCGTGTCCGGCGTGACGGCACGATGCCGATGTCGTCGAAGGCGTACGCGCGGCGGCCGCTCTTGCCCCGGCCGATCTCCACCTCAGCAGCCACTGCGTCCCTCTTCCTCACCCGGCGCCGTGCCGGTCCTCGTCTCGCCCGGAGTCACCGGTCCTGCTCGACGTTCCCGCCGACTGCGGGAACAGGCCCCGGAAGAGCTTACGTCAGCGTCCACGGCAGGCGAGACGCAGCCAGGCCCCGGCTGAATCCCCCACTGACCATGCTGTGAGGCTGACTGGGCGGGGCGTGGCAGGTTGGCGGCTCGCGTCCAGGCAAAAGCGAGCAGGGGGCGCCGTCGGGTGGGGGTCAGCGGCCCTGGTAGTTGGGGGCCTCGACGGTCATCTGGATGTCGTGGGGGTGGCTTTCGCGGAGGCCCGCGGTGCTGATGCGCATGAGCTGGCCGCGTTCCTGCAGTTCGGGGATCGTGCGGGTGCCGGCGTACCACATCGACTGGTGGAGGCCGCCGACGAGCTGGTGCGCGACGTTGGCGAGGGGGCCGCGGTAGGGCACCTGGCCCTCGACGCCCTCGGGGATCAGCTTCTCCTCGGCGCTGACGTCGGCCTGGGCGTAGCGGTCCTTGGAGAACGAGCCGCCGCGCTCCCGGTTGCGCATGGCGCCGAGCGATCCCATGCCGCGGTACGACTTGTACTGCTTGCCGTGGACGAAGATCAGCTCGCCGGGGGACTCCTCGACGCCCGCGAGGAGGGAGCCGAGCATGACGGTGTCGGCGCCCGCGACGATGGCCTTGGCGATGTCACCGGAGTACTGCACGCCGCCGTCGCCGATCACCGGGACACCGGCCTCGCGCGCCGCGCGGGCCGCCTCGGAGATCGCGGTGAGCTGCGGGACGCCGACGCCGGCGACGATGCGGGTGGTACAGATCGAGCCCGGTCCGACGCCGACCTTGACCGCGTCGGCGCCCGCCTCCACCAGGACCTTCGCGCCCGCGTAGGTGGCGATGTTGCCGCCGACGACCTCGACGGCCGCGTTCGATTTGATCGCGGCGATCGTGTCGGCGACGCCCTTGGAGTGGCCGTGCGCGGTGTCCACGATGATCACATCGGTGCCGGCCTCGATGAGGGCCTGCGCGCGGCGGATCGCGTCCTCGCCGACGCCGACGGCCGCGGCGACGAGGAGCCGTCCGTCTGCGTCCTTGGTGGAGTCGGGGTACTGCTCGCTCTTGGTGAAGTCCTTGGTGGTGATGAGGCCCTTGAGGCGGCCGTCGGCGTCCACGAGGGGGAGCTTCTCCACCTTGTTGCCCGCCAGGAGCCGGAAAGCCTCGTCACGCGTCACATCCACCGGGGCCGTGACCAGCGGCATCGGCGTCATGACCTCGCGCACCGGACGGGACGGGTCGGACTCGAAGCGCATGTCCCGGTTCGTCACGATGCCGACCAGCACGCCCCGTACGTCGGTGACCGGCACGCCCGAGATCCGGTAGCCGGCGCAAAGTTCCTCGACGTCGGCGAGCGTCGCGTCCGGCAGGCAGGTCACCGGATTGGTGATCATTCCGGCCTCGGAGCGCTTGACCCGGTCGGCCTCCTCCGCCTGCTCCTCGATCGACATGTTCCGGTGCAGGACGCCGATGCCGCCCTGCCGGGCCATCGCGACCGCCGTCCGGGCCTCGGTCACCGTGTCCATCGCCGCCGACAGGAGCGGGATGCGCAGCGAGATCTCGCGGGTCAGCCGGGTCGTGGTGTCGGCCTCGCCGGGCTGCAGGTCGGAGTAGCCCGGCAGCAGGAGCACGTCGTCGAAGGTCAGGCCCTGCGGGAGGAACTTCTCGGGCTCGGCGGGGTTCATGACTACCTTCCCGTTAGTGGTGGCGGCATCGGGCCAGGTCATGGCGACCCTGTACCCATGGTAGGGCGTGAACCCGCGACCGGACGGGCTTTGCCGACGGCGGCCACGTGGCCTGATGACATCCCGCAACAAGGGCGGCGGTCCCGCACATTCCCGCTCGCGCGCACGCCCCGTGATTGTTCACGCACAGAGGAGACAGGGGGGTGCACCACCTCGGGCGCGTAGCAGTAGCGTGGGTGTGTGCACGACGATGCTCCGCTCGACCCGTTCGCCGGAGACCCGGAGGACCCGGCGGCGGCGCTCGGCGACCCGGGCGACGACACCGCTCCGCTCAGCGTGACGGAGCGGGAGGACGTGCTGGCCGACCTCGCCGACCTGGAGGTCTTCCGGGCCCTGCTGGAACCGCTCGGCGTGCGCGGGCTCACCGTCGACTGCGGCGACTGCGGCAAGCTCCACTACATCGACTGGGAACTGCTGCACGGCAACCTGCGCCACCTGCTCGACGAGGGCCTGCCCCGCGTCCACGAACCCGCCCTCGCCCCCGACCCCGTCGACTACGTGAGCTGGGAGTACGCCCGCGGCTACGTCGACGGCGTGATCGACAGCGAAGAGGGCCGCGACGAGAACTGACCCCGCCGCTTGCCAAGCGGGACGAGGACGCGTCTCAAACTGGGCCTCAGCTCACGCGCGGGCTTCTGGCTCGCCTGCCTGCTGCGGCGACGCCTAGGGCGCGTCTCAAACTGGGCCCCAACCCACGCGCGGGCTTCTGGCTCGCCTGCCTGCTGCGGCAACGCCTAAGCGAGCCCGAGCGGGCGTTTCATGAGGCGACGCCGCGCTCGCGCACGGCCCCGGCTCGGTCGCGACCCGCCAGCCGCTTACCTAACCTCTCAGGTCAGTGCACCTAGTCGTTGTCGGGGCCGTAGTGGTGCTGGTATCGGCGTTTCGGGGTGCGGTCGCGGTAGTCGTCCAGGTAGCGGCGGGTTCCGTCGTCCGCCTCGGGAGGGGCGCCCGTTCCTTCGGATGGGGCGGCCGGGGTACCGGAAGTACCGGGGGTGGCCGG
>NZ_VCKW01000268.1 GCF_005889715.1 Actinomadura soli | reverse complement strand
CCGGCGGCCCGCCCTTCGGCGCCCCGCCGGGACGCGCCTGTTCGGGGACGAGCCCGCCGCCGGCGCCCGCGACACCGGCGGCCGCGCCGACGCCGTCGACGGCGGTGGGCCCGGCCGGGTTGCCCGTGAAGCGAAAGTCGTCGGCCTGGGCCACCGGGACGGGGTCGGGGAAGCGCAGCTCTCCTCGCCGCGGGTCATGGGACGGCGGGGGCGGAGGCGTCGGCGCCGAGACGGGCTCGTGCCGCGCACCCGCGTAGCCCTGCTCCTCGTAGCCGGTCGCGCGCTCGGTCCCGTACTCGTCCCTGCCCTCGTAGCCCTCGTAGCCTTCCTCGTCCGCGTACACCGGGATCGTGCGGATCGCGCCGTACCAGACCAGCCCGGCCGCGCCGCCGAGCGCGATCACCGCGAGCGGCGCGGGCAGGAACCCGCGGGTGCCGCTGACCACCAGCACGCCCGCGAGGGCGACCAGCGCGACCGGGATCAGCAGCTCGGCGGCCTCCTGGTCGCGCTTGCTCGCCAGCCACGCGGTGACGCCCGTGCACGCCGCGAGCGCGAGGACCGCGACGACGTGCGCGCCGTCGATCAGCAGCAGCGGCAGCGCGTCGTAGGTGGAGCCCGGCTTGGGCAGCTTCTTGGACAGCGTGCCCTTGAGCGGGTCGAGGACGAGGATGACGGTCGCGACGACGGTGTAGGAGATCGCGAACAGCCAGCCGGCGAACCGCACCTGCACGTACCGCGCGATCAGCTCGATCATGCCGAGCGCGAGCCAGATGGGCCCGATGAGCGCGGCGCCCAGCTCCATGACGCGAAACAGCGCACCGTTGAACCCGGCCAGGAAGCCGACGCTCATGCACAGCAGCGCCAGCGACAGCCCCACCTGCGTGAACGACCAGGCGATCAGGTAGAGCAGCCGGTCCTTGTTGGCGCGCGAAACCAGCAACCCGGTGGCCGCCAGGGCACCCAGGGTCGCCACCAGCGCGAGAAGAGCGTCGACCATCGCGCCCCATGGTGCCCGATGGCGGCGGCAGAGGGGTAACCCGCCTCCAGGTGAACGCGCCCGCGCGGCATACACCGGTGGCGCCCGCGCTTACACCCGGCGGCGTGTGCGCATACGTCAAGTGGCATGTCATCGCCACTGGCTGACGTACGCCATTTGTGCGTCCCGTGCGGCATTGCCTCTGCCATCTATCGGTATCTAGAGTGGCAAATCACGCCGGAGGTCGCGTAAGCCCCGAGGAGAACTGCATGAGCAGCTTGTCCCTCGATGCCGGGGCCCTCCCGCTGCCCCGGCCTTCACGAGGAGGCTTTGGCCCCCTCGGTTCCGCCGGTCTCCGCGTCACCGACCGGACCATTCCCGGACGGGACGCCACCGACCGCGCGGCCGAGCAGGACGCCGGGCGCGCCGAGATCCTCAAGGCGCTCGTGCTGCGGGCGCGCGACGGCGACGCCGAGGCGTTCGGCTCCCTCTACGACCACTACGTCGAGCTGGTCTACCGGTACGTCTACTACCGGGTCGGGACGCACTCGCTCACCGAGGACCTGACCAGCGAGACGTTCCTCCGCGCGCTGCGCCGGATCTGCGACTTCCACTGGCAGGGCAAGGACTTCGGGGCCTGGCTGGTCACGATCGCCAGGAACCTCGTCGCCGACCACTTCAAGTCCAGCCGCTACCGGCTGGAGGTCTGCACCGCCGAGCTGGTCGAGCCGGACCTGCACCAGGAGGGGCCCGAGCGGGCCGTCCTCGACTCGATGACCAACCGGACCCTGCTGGAGGCCGTCCGGCGGCTCGGGTCGGAGCAGCAGGAATGCATCGTCCTGCGGTTCCTGCACGGCCTGTCGGTCGCCGAGACCGCACTCGTCATGGGCAAGAAGGCGGGGGCGATCAAGGCGCTGCAGTACCGCGCCGTCCGGTCGCTGGGCCGCATGCTCCCCGGCGACCTGCGCCACTGACCGGGCCGCCCCCGGGCCGCTATTGGATTGATCTTCTTTTCACGAACCCGGCCGTAACCCTCCGCGCCACCCGATCGTTTGTGCGGTCAGGAGAGCGTTTACGCCTGGACTCCAGAAGGAGAGCCAGTGAGAACCAGGCGAGGGAAAGTCATCGAGCAAGGGAACGCGCTTGCCCGGCTGCGGGCGAGCGAAGCGGGGCCCGACCCGCGGTTCCGCGCCGTGCTGCGCGAGCGGCTCGTCGCGGCAGCGGGCGACCGCAGTGACGACTGTCGCAATCGCGGGCGTGGCGACGGTCCAGGGGAGGCGGTTGACTAGGCTCGCCCCATGCGGCAGACACGGCAGCGGTCGTTTCGGCAGGGCCCGCTCCTGCGGGGCCCGTTCTGGCAGCGTCCGTTCTGGCAGCGGGGCAAGGACGAAGATCATGTGAGTGCCGGAGAGGCCGCCGCGGCGGCAGCGGCCGAGCACGAGCCGCTGCCCGTGCCCGACCCCGCCGCGGCGGCGTTCTTCGACGTCGACAACACGATGATGCGCGGCGCGTCCATCTACTACTTCGCGCGCGGGCTCGCCTCGCGCAAGCTGTTCACCATGCGCGACCTCGCCATGTTCGCCTGGGGGCAGGCCGCGTTCCGGCTGCGCGGGAGCGAGAACTCCGAGCACATCGGCAGCGCCAAGGAGGCCGCGCTCTCGTTCGTCGCCGGGCAGAAGGTCGCCGGGATCGTCAAGCTCACCGAGGAGATCTACGACGAGGTGATGGCCGACCGGATCTGGCACGGCACCCGCACCCTCGCCCTCCAGCATCTGGACGCGGGCCAGCAGGTCTGGCTCGTCACGGCCACGCCCGTCGAGGTCGCCCGGACGATCGCGCACCGCCTCGGCCTGACCGGCGCGCTCGGCACCGTCGCCGAGACGAGCGACGGCGTCTACACCGGACGGCTCGTCGGGAACCTGCTGCACGGGCCCGCGAAGGCGGAGGCCGTCCGCGCCCTCGCGCACCGGGAGGGCCTCGACCTGGCGCGCTGCGCCGCCTACAGCGACTCGATCAACGACCTGCCGATGCTGACGGCCGTCGGCCACCCGCACGCCGTGAACCCCGACGCGGGCCTGCGCGAGCACGCCAGGGAGAACGGCTGGCCGATCCACGACTTCCGCACCGGCCGCCGGGTGACGATGATCGCGCTGCCCGCGGCGGCCGGGGCGGGCGCGCTCGCGGGCGGCGTCGCGGCCGGGATCGCGCTGCGCCGCCACTACCGCGCGAACTGACGTCCGGCCCGGTCATCCGGTGCGGCGGCGGGATTAGCCTGTCTGCGTGACCGTCGAGCTGACGTTGCTGACGCGGGTCTCCTGCCGCGGGCGGGACGTCACGAGTCCCCGGATGCGCGGCCTCCTCGCGCTGCTGGCCGAGGAACCGCGGGCGGGCGCGTCCGTCGTGCGCCTCGTGGCGGGCCTCTGGCCGGACGGACGTCCCGAGAACCCGGCCAAGGCGCTCCAGGTCGTGGTGTCGCGGGCCCGGTCGCGGCTCGGCGCCGACGTCATCGCCAGCACCCCGTCCGGGTACCGGCTCGGCCTGGGCGAGGACGAGGTCGACGCGTCCGCCGTGCTGCTCGCCGCGTCCGCGAGCGCCCGCAGCGCCCGAGACGGCGACCACGCGGGCGCGCTCGCCCGCGCCGAGGAGGGCCTCGCGCTGTGGGACGCTCCCCCGGAGCCCGACGGCGACGACCATCCCCTGTCCGTGCTGCGCGCGGGCAGGGTCTCGACGTACTGGACGCTGGCCCGCGCCCGCGGGCTCGCCCTGGCCCGGCTCGCCCGGCACGCGGAGGCGTTCGACGCGCTCACCGCCGTGGCCCGCGAGTATCCCCGGGACGAGGAGGTCCTCGCCGAGCTGCTGCGCTGCGAGGCGGCGACCGCGGGGCCGTCCGCGGCGCTGGCCCGGTTCGAGTCCTACCGGCGCTCCCTGCGCGACGAGCTGGGCACCGATCCCGGTGACGCGCTACGGGACGTCCAGGAGGAGCTGCTGCGGGACGAGGCCCCGCCCGTCCGGCACGGCGTAGCGCACGAGCCGAACCCGCTGCTCGGCCGCGACGGCGACATCACCGCCGTGCTCGGGCTGCTGCGCGCGTCCCGCGTCACCTCGATCGTTGGGACGGGCGGGCTCGGCAAGACCCGGCTCGCGAACACCGTGGCGCGCGGCGCTCCCCAGCGCGCCGTGCACTTCGTCCCGCTCGCCGGTGTCACGCGGGACGAGGACGTGGCGGCCGAGGTGGCGTCCGTGCTCGGCGTCAGCGACCTGCGCGGGTCGGCCGCGCCGCGCGGCCTCGGCGGCGCGGCCGACCGGCTCGGCGGGATCGTGGACGCGCTCGGCCCCGGCCCGGTGCTGCTCGTCCTGGACAACTGCGAGCACGTCGTCGACGGCGTCGCCGGGCTGGTCGGCGCGCTTGTGTCGAGGACGCGTGACCTGCGCGTCCTCACCACGGGCCGGGCACCGCTCGGCCTGTCGTCGGAGTCGGTGTACCCGCTGCCCGCGCTCGACCCGCCGACGGCCGCCGAGCTGTTCCGGCAGCGGGCGCACGCGGCGCGGCCGGCCGCCGACCTCCCCGCGGACGCGGTCGAGGAGCTGTGCCGCCACCTGGACGGGCTGCCGCTCGCCATCGAGCTTGCGGCGGCGCGCGTGCGCGTGATGTCGGTGCCGGAGATCGCCCGCGGCCTGGACGACCGGTTCGCGCTCCTGCGCGGCAACGTGCGCGACGCACCGTCCAGGCACCGGACGATGCACGCCGTCGTCGACTGGAGCTGGACCCTCCTCGGCCCGTCCGGGCGGGCCGCGATGCGGTCGCTGTCGGTCTTCCCCGCCGGTTTCACCGCGGACGCGGCGCGCCTCGTCCTCGGCGGCGACGCCCTGGAGACCCTGGACGATCTCGTCGGCCAGTCGCTGCTCGAAGTGACCGAGGGGAAGGCCGGGACGCGGTTCCGGATGCTGGAGAGCGTCCGGGAGTTCAGCGCGGCGGACCGCGAGGCGGCGGGCGCGACGGAGCGGGCGGTCGGCGGGCTGCTCGCCTGGGCCCGGGAGTTCGGGGTCGCGCACCACGAGGCACTGTTCGACGGCGACCCCTTCGGCCCGCTGGCGCGCGTCCGGGTCGAGCAGGACAACCTGATGCAGGCGCTGCGCCACGGGCTCGCCAGGGACGACGGACCGGTCGTCGCGGCGGTGGCCGCCGTCCTCGGCGGCCTGTGGACGCTGGAGTCCGCGTACACCAGGATGATCGTCCTCTCCGAGGAGACCGCCGGGCTGCTGAGCCGCTTCCGCCCGGGGCCCGAGGACGTCGAGACGACCCGGACGGCCCTCGCGCTCAGCGTCCTGACGTCGTCCATGCTGAAGGGCCCGCGGGCGACGCGGACCCTCGTCGCGCTGCGCCGGCTGCGGCCCGTCCCGCCGACCACCGTCGCCCGGGCGCTTGCGTACCTGACGGCGTCCGGACCGGAGATCCTCGACCCGGACGGCGGCGCGGAGTTCCTCGACCGGATGTGCGCGAGCGACGAGCCGGCGCTCGCCGCCATCGCGAACTGCGTCGCGGGCTACGTCCGGGAACGGGACGGGGACCTGGCCGGGGCGCTCGCCGTCACCGAGACGATGCTGGCGGTGGCCGGCGACCAGCGGTACAGCCCGTGGCTCAGCCTGTTCGTCCACTCGCGGCTCAGTGAGCTGCTGATGCAGCTCGACCAGGGTGAACGGGCCGTGCACCACCTCCATGTGTCGCTGGACCTGGTGGAGCGGCACGGGTGGCCCGACAACTTCGGGCTGCTGTGGGCGCTCGCCGCCGCCCTCGCGAGCATCGGCGAGCACGACCGGGCGGAAGGGTGGCTCGACCAGGCGCTCGTGTCGGGCCCGGACGAGACGTCGGGGATCGCCGCGTTCGACCTCGGCATCCGCGCGGAGCTCGCCCTCGCGCGCGGCGACACCGGCACCGGCCTGCGGCTCTGGCGGCAGGCCGTCGAACGGCTGGCGGACGCCGAGGACCCCATGAGCGCGCCCGGCCTCGACCCGTGGACGCTGGAGGCCCACTGCGCCACCGTCGTCGCCCACGCGCGGCGCGGGCGGCTCGACCTCGTCGAGGACGTCGCCGCCGGGCTGCCGGGCAAGCTGTCCGCCCTGCTCGCCCTGCCGCAGGAGACGATGCCGTCCTTCTTCATGGACCTGCCCTTCTGCGGCGGCATCCTCCTCGCGCTGGCCGTCGCCGACCTCGCCCGTGCCGGCGGCCCCGAGGGCGCCCCGCGCGACGTCCGGACGCGGGCCGCGCGCACGATCGCGCTGGCGGAGCGGCTGCACCACGTCCGGTCGTTCCAGCCGACCATGTCGGCGTCGTCCGTCCGCCGCGAGGCCGAGGACGCCGACGGGCCGGCGCACTCCGCCGCGGTGGCGGAATACGCCGGCCTGGACGGCGCCGCCCTGCGGGACGAAGTGCGCAAGCTCGCCCGCGACTTCGCGGAAGGCACGGCTAGCGCGGCGCCTTCCGGTTGAACAGGAACTTCGAGTAGGCGTAGCCGCCGATCGCGAGCCCGGCGCACCACGCGAGGGAGATCGCCGCGTCCCGCCCGTCCGGCGAGGTCACCAGCAGGCCGCGGACCGTCTCGATGATCGGGGTGAACGGCTGGTACTCCGCGAACCACCGCACCCCGCCCGGCATCGACTCCGGCGGGACGATCGCGCTGCCGAGGAACGGCAGGAACTGGATGATCAGCGGCGAGTTGCTCGCGCCCTCCGGGTTCTTCGCCAGCAGCCCCAGCGCGACCGCGACCCAGGTCAGCGCGAACGTCAGCAGCACCAGCAGGCCGATGGCGGCGAGCCAGTCCAGGACGCCGCCGTGCGTCCGGAAGCCCAGCGCGACCGCGACCCCGATCACCACGGCGGTGCTGATCAGCGTCTGGATCATGCTGCCGGCCACGTGCCCGGTCAGCAGCGAGACCCGCGCGATCGCCATCGTCCGGAACCTGTCGACGATGCCCTCGGTCATGTCGAGCGACACCGACACCGACGTCGTCATGCACCCGGACGCGATGGCCATCAGGATGATCCCCGGCGCGACGTAGCCGATGTAGTCGCCCTCCGCCGGACCGCCGACGCCCTCGCCTAGGGCGTTCCCGAAGACGCCGGCGAACAGCAGCATGATGAGGATCGGCATCATCATCATGCCGACGGACAGGGACGGATAGCGCAGCGCGTGCCGCAGATTGCGGCGCAGCATCGTCGCGGAATCGGCCGCCGCGTGCGAGAACGTGCTCATACCGAGGTCACCTCGTCCCGCTCAGCGGTCTTGATGGTTCCGGTGGTTCCGGTGGTTCCGGCGGTTCCGGTGAGCGCCAGGAAGACGTCGTCCAGGTCGGGGGTGTGCACGGACAGCTCGCCGACCTCGATCGACGCGTCCTCCAGCCGGGCGAGCAGCGACCGCAGCGACCGGACGCCGCCGTCGCTCGGCACCTGCAGGGCCAGCGCGTCGTCGTCGCGCGTCGCCGCGCCGAGCGTCCGCGCCGCCCTGTCCAGCGCGGCCAGGTCCTGGAACCGGAGCCTGACGTGCCCGCCGGAGACCAGCCGCTTCAGCTCGTCCGAGGTGCCCTCGGCCACCAGGCGCCCGCCGTCCAGCACCGCGATCTTGTCGGCGAGCTGGTCGGCCTCCTCCAGGTACTGCGTCGTCAGGAAGATCGTCACGCCGTTCCTGGCCAGCCCGCGGATGATCTCCCACATCGTGCGGCGGCCGCGCGGGTCGAGGCCGGTCGTCGGCTCGTCCAGGAAGATGATTCGGGGGGCGCCGATCAGCGTCATCGCGATGTCCAGCCGCCGCCGCATCCCGCCCGAGTATGTGGCGGCCATCGTGCCCGCCGCGTCCACCAGGTCGAACCGCGCCAGCAGCTCGTCGGCCGCCCGGCGCCCTTCGGCCTTGCCGAGATGGTGCAGGTCCGCCATCAGGATCAGGTTCTCGCGGCCGGTCAGCAGGCCGTCCACCGCCGAGTACTGCCCGGTGACGCTGATCGCCCTGCGCACCCCGTCGGGGTCCTTCACCAGGTCACATCCCGCGATCCGCACGTCACCGCCGTCCGCGGGGATCAGCGTGGACAGGATCCGCACGGCCGTCGTCTTCCCCGCGCCGTTCGGCCCCAGCAGGGAGAAGACCGTCCCGCGCGGAACGTCGAGGTCTATCCCGCCGAGGACGACCTTCTCCCCGAACGCCTTCCGCAGACCGATCGCCTGAATGGCCGTCTGCGCCGGTTGTCTGCTCATGCCCGCACCCTGCACGGCCCCGCCTTCAGGCCGCTTTCACCCCGGTTTCAGGCGACGGTGCGGAGGCGGGCGTCCAGCGCTTCCAGGTCGGGGACGAACCACACGTGGCCGGACGAGTTCGACTCCTGGACGAGGGCGCGCAGCGCCGAACTGGCCGCCACATGCCGGGAGATGTCACCGACGATCACCAGGCGCAGCCGGTAGTTGGCGAACTTCTGCATGATCTCGCCCGCGACGCGGGTGCCCAGGGCGAAGAAGCGCTCGTCCAGGCGGCTCGCGGGCACGGCCACCACCTCCGCCCCGGAGAAGGCCGCTCCGATCAGGTCGAGCGCGTCCTGCTCGGTGGCCACCGGCGGGCCGTCCGGGTCGCACACCAGCACCTGCGCCCCGGCCCGCTCCTCCACCACGTCAGGCATGGTCGTCTCCCGAAGCCAGCAGGCCGTTCCCGCCGCCGATGACGGCGTCGATCAGGCGCAGCACGTCGGCGGTCGCGGCGGCGCCGCCCAGTATCACGATCTTCATCCGGCTCCGCTCCTCGTCATGGACGGCCTGCACCCGCAGCTGATCGCCGGAGCCGCCGCCCGTGTTCACCGCGGCGAGCACGAGCGTGCTCAGCCGGTCGGCCGCGACCCGGTCGACGCCGTCGACCTGCACGATGCTCGACACCTCGACCGGCGCCGCGCTCGCGGGCGGAGGCCGCCGTCCGGTGAGCGCCTCCAGGTCGGCGGCCGAGATCCGGTACTGCTTGCCGATCCGGACCGCCGTCAGCCGTCCGGCGCGGATGTAGCCGCGCACGGTCCGCACATGGAGACCGAGGAGGTCGGCGACCTCCTCCACCGAGTACATTTTCTCCGCCATCGCTCCCTATGCTAAGGGCATATAGGGAACGATGCGTAATTCAAAGGATCGCGTTCAGGCGCGGACTTCGGCGCGCAGCAGTTCCGCGCGCTTGGCCCGGTGGAAGACGAACGGGGTCAGCGGCAGCAGGCAGGCGAGCACGGCCAGCAGCGAGGGCTTGACGCCCCAGTCGAGCCTGCGGCGCGCCGCGACGAACACCAGCACCCACGCGATGACCAGCGCGCCGTGCAGGAGGCCGAGCGGCCGCACCAGGTCGATGTCGGAGACGCGGCTCAGCACCGACCCGAAGATCAGAAGCACGACGAACGACCAGCCTTCGGCGAGCGTGATCACTCGGAACCAGAACACCGAGTTGCGCTCGCCGAGGTCGCTCAAGCTGCTGCTCTTTGCCGCCATGGAAACCTCCGCGTCGCCCTGCGTCATTCGATCACCCACCGAATCACTACGGCAGGTAGTACTACCCACCGTAGTGGAAATCTGTCAAACGCCGAGGATTTCTTCGCCCGTGATGTCGAGAAGCGCCCGGCCGCTCCGACCGACCAGCGAGAGACGTCCTCGACAGAACGGCAGAGTGCTTCGGATATGCGAATCGACCGCGCGTGGCTGGGAGCGGCCCTCCTCATGCTCCCGACCTTCATCGTCGCCATGGACACGACGGCCCTGCTCCTCGCCCTGCCGCAGCTGACCGCCGACCTGGGCGCCACGAGCGTCCAGCAGCTGTGGATCAGCGACGGCTACGGGTTCCTGGTGGCCGGCATGGTCATCACGATGGGCACGCTCGGCGACCGGATCGGCCGCCGCCGCCTGCTGCTCACGGGCGCGGCGGCGTTCGCGGCGCTGTCGGTCGTGGCCGCGTTCGCGACCGGCCCGCTGATGCTGATCGTCGTCCGCGCGCTGCTCGGCGTCGCCGGCGCGACCCTGGCGCCGTCCACCCTCGCCCTGCTCACCACCATGTTCCGCGACGAGCACCAGCGCGGGAAGGCCATCGCGGCCTGGGCCACCTGCCAGTTCACCGGCGGCGCGCTCGGGCCCGTCCTCGCCGGGTTCCTGCTCCAGCACTTCTGGTGGGGATCGGTGTTCCTGGCCGCCGTCCCGGCGATGCTGCTGCTGGTGCTCGCCGGGCCCGTCCTGCTGCCGGAGTCCCGCAGCGACCAGGCCGGACGGCTCGACCCCGCGAGCGTCGGGCTGTCGCTGGCGTCGGTGCTGCTGATCGTGTACGGCATCAAGCAGCTGACCGTCGAGAACGTCCGCGCCCTGCCCGCGCTGGCACTCGTCGCCGGGACGGCCCTCGGATGGGCGTTCGTCCGGCGGCAGCTGCGCCTGGAGACGCCGCTGCTCGACCTGCGTCTGCTCCGCAACCGCCCGTTCACGGCCGTGCTCGTCGCGCTGGTCTTCGCGGGCATCGCGATGTCCGGTACGGGCCTGCTGGTGACGCAGTACCTGCAGGGCGTGCTGGGCTACTCGCCGTTCGCGTCCGCGATGCTGTTCGCGCCCATGGGCCTCGGCGTAGCGGCCGGCACCCTGACCGCGCCCCTGCTCGCCCAGCGGATAAAGCAGACCACCGCGATCGCCGCCGGGCTGGCGGTATCGGCAGTCGGCGGCCTGCTGCTGGTCGGCGTGGCCGACGGCCGCGCCCTCCCGCTCGTCATCACCGGCATCACCGTCCTGGCGCTGGGCACCGGCCCGCTGTTCGCGCTGGGCACCGGGCTGATCATCGGGTCCGCGCCGCCGGAGCGCGCCGGGTCGGCCGCGTCGATGTCGGAGACCGGCAACTACATCGGCGGGTCGCTCGGCTTCGCGCTGCTAGGCGTGGTGGCCGCCGTGGTCTACCGCGAGCGGATGGACGGCACGTCCGACTCGCTACCCGCCGCCGTCGCCACCAGCGAGCACCTCCCCGCCGCCCAGGCCGCCGAACTGCTGCACACCGCCCAGGACGCCTTCACCACCAGCCTCCACGCCACCGGCGCCATAGCCGCAGTGATCTTCACCGGCCTGGCCGCCCTGGTCCTGACCATGCGCCCAACGCCCCCAACCACCCCGGCCC
>NZ_VCKW01000267.1 GCF_005889715.1 Actinomadura soli | reverse complement strand
AAAGATTGAGTCACCGCGCTGGGCCGCCGGGTCAGCGCCTCGTGGTAGGCGGGGCGTTCCGGCCGGTGTAGGGGGTCAGAGGTAGCGGGCGCCCGGTGAGGAACGCGGTGACGGCGGAGCGGTGAAGACCGGGCTGCTCGGCGTCGATGACGTGCCCCGCGCCCGGTACATGCACCAGCTTCGCGCCCGGGATCACGTCGCGGTACTCGCGGGCGATCTCCCATCTCTTGTACTCGCACTGGCCGCGCAGGATCAGCGTCGGCGCCGCCGCGCGTCGCAGGGCGGGGCGCGGGTCGGGGACCTTCAGGACGTCCTCGGAGATCATCTGGTTGGAGTAGAAGCCCGACCGCGACGCGGTCTCGTGGAGCGGGCGGCCGGGACGGCAGGTCGCGGCGGACCCGACCGACGACAGCAGCTCGTCGAACAGGGGATCGATCTCCTCGTCGGGCACAGGATCGCGACGAGTCCGCCGCCGCGCGTGCGGGCGAGCCATCCGCCCAGGTACGCGACGGCTCCGGCGCATTGGGCGGTGGCGGCCAGGGCGATCGCCGCGCAGGCGGGGAGGGGCGCGCCGGCCGCGGCGGCGAGGAGGAACGCGACGACCGCGGCGGGCGGGGCGAGCAGCGCCCCGGTGATGATCAGCGCGCCGCCGCCGAGCCGGCGCGGCAGGGACGCGGGGGTCTGTGTCGAAATCATGGCCGCGACGCTAGGAACGGCGGCGGGGCCCGGTCGTCCCCCGGCCGGGATCCGGTTCGTCCCCCTGGAGGGGTACGGATCGTCCTCCGGTCGGACGATTCCCCAGATCACGGACCTTTCATACGCTGACCGCCATGGACCTTCGACGGTGGGGCCCGGACCGGCTCGCCGGTCGCCGGTGGCACTGGGTCGCGCTGGACGTGTTCGTCGCCTACGTCTCGGCGACCATCACCCATCGGGGACTCCGACGTCACCGCGTCGGCGCTCCACGGGCCGGTCGCCGTGCGGGCCGCCGCGGTGGTGTGGTTCGCCGGGCACCCGCTCACCAATCTTTCGGCGGCGTCCGCGCTGGCGCTGACGATGGTCGCGCAGACCCGGTTCCGCCCGCGCACCGCGCAGCTCGCCGCCGTCCCGGTCGCAGCGGACCTCGTCGCACTCGCCACCGAGAACACCGAGGCGCTCGTGCTCGGCGCGCTCCTGCACGGCGGCGCGCTGCTCGCCGGGGACGCGGCCCGCTCGCGCTCGGAGGCGGCCGCCGCGCTGCGGGCGCACGAGGCCGCCCGCGCCGCGGCGCTCCGGCGGCGCGCGCTCGCCGACGAGCGCGCCCGGATGGCGCGCGAACTGCACGACGCCGTCGGGCACGCCGTCACGGTCATGGTCACCCACGCCGGTGCGGCCCGCCTGTCCCTCGGCGACGAGCGCGCGGACGTGCGCCGCTCGCTGGGCAGCATCGAGGACGTCGGCCGCGCCGCCCTCGGCGACCTCGACCGCGTCCTCGGGCTGCTGGACGAGTCCGAACCGCCGAACCCGCCCGACCTGGCGGCGGCGCTGCGCGGCCTGGTCGCCGGTCTCCCGCCCGGCCTGCGCGCCGACCTGGCCGTGGACGGCGGCCTGCCCCCCGCTCGGGGAACCCGCCGCCCAGACGTTGTACCGGATCGTCCAGGAGTCGCTCACCAATGTCGTCCGGCACGCCTCCGCCGGGACGGTCCGGATCCTGGTCGCCCGCGCCGGGGACGACGTGCGGGTCACCGTGACCGACGACGGCGCAGCCTCCGATCCGCCGGGCCCGTCTCAGCCGTCCGGAGCACCGCGGCGCTCGCGCCGCACGTGGTCCTCATGGACGTCCGGATGCCCGTCATGGACGGCGTCGCCGCCACCGCCGAGATCACGGCACGGCATCCGGCGTCCCGGGTCCTCGTGCTGACCACGTTCGAGCTGGACGAGTACGTCTTCGCCGCCGTCCGGGCGGGGGCCGGCGGCCTCCTGCTCAAGCGCACCCCGCCGGAGACGCTGATCGAGGGCGTCCGGACCGTCGCCTCGGGCGAGGGCCTGCTCGGCCCGTCGGTGACCCGGCGGCTGCTCGCCGAGTTCGCGCGTACCTCGCCCGCCCCGCCGGACGCCGGCGCGCGGCGCCGCCTGGACCGCCTCACCGACCGCGAGCACGAGGTCCTGCTGCTGGTGGCCCACGGACTGTCGAACGCCGAGATCTCCGCCCGCCTCCACATCGGCGAGGCGACGACCAAGACGCATGTCAAACGCATCCTGGCCAAACTCGACCTTCGCGACAGGATCCAGGCGGTCGTCTTCGCCTTCGACAACGCCCTGGTCCACCCTCGCGGCTAGCCGGCGCCGCCTGAAGGGCCGGTGCGCCCGCTCCCCGGGGCTCCGGCAGGCCCGGACGGGGACGGGCTCCCCGTCACCGCCTCGGTCTTCTGGACGCGCTCGGTGTAGGTCTGACCGGGCTGGAGCGGCTTCCCCTGGAACAGCTCCGACACCGTGACGAGCGTGAACCCGCGCTTCTTCAGGCCGTCCACTACCTTCGGGATGGCGTCGACGCTGGGCTTGTGGATGTCATGGAACAGCACGATGCCGCCGCCTTCGGGCTCCTTGACCCCGATCCTGGTGTCGCGGCTGACGCTCTTGTGCCGCCAGTCGAGCGTGTCCACGCTCCACAGGATCAGCGGCATCCCGATGGCACGTCCCACCTGCGTGTTCGTCGCCCCGTACGGCGGGCGCATCAGCGTCGGCGCGACCCCGGAGGCGTTCTTGACGGCCTGCTGCGTCCGCTGGATCTGCGACCGCACCTCGGCGGGCGGCAGCGTGGTGAGGTCCGGATGGGACCAGGTGTGGTTGGCGACCTCGTGCCCTTCCATGGCCATCCGCCGCACCAGGTCCGGGTGGGTCTGGACGTTCTCACCCAGCATGAAGAACGTCGCGCGGGCGCCGCCCGCCCTGAGGGTGTCCAGCAGCCGTCCCGTGTAGGCGCCGGGCCCGTCGTCGAACGTCAGCGAGACGCACTTGACCCGGTCGCAGTCGATCTTCCTGGGCGGTGGCGGCACCGGCGCTCGCTTCTCCTGGGCCCGTTCTCTCATCGCGGCGTTCCCGCCCGCGGTCCGGGCCCGCTTCTCCTCCGGACCGCTGCAACCGGTGCCCAAGGCGCTTCCCGCGACGAGCAGGAGCCCGGTACCGATGACGGTGATTGACCTGATCCGCACCACGCACCCCCGAACGTCTCACTTGGGCGGCTTCTACCCTCCGTCACCTATGCGACACATGCCGTCAAGGGCGGGTTCTTGAAGATCGTCCTCCGGACGGCGGGAGCGTGCCCGTCACCGCGTCACCTCGGGGCGATGTCCGATAAATTACGACAGTGAATTGGGCCGTGACGACGTACGACTCCGCCTTCGGGTACGTCTCCGCGCACGGTGCGCCCCTGGTCGACCTGCTCGATCCGCAGCCCGGCGAACGGGCCATCGACCTCGGGTGCGGCACCGGGGCGTTCAGCGCGGAGATCGCAGAGCGAGGCGCCGAGGTGCTGGGCATCGACGGCAACCCGGACATGGTCGCGCAGGCGACCGCGATGCATCCGGGGCTGTCGTTCGTGCTCGGCGACGCGCACGACTTCACCGTCGGCGAGTCGTTCGACGCGGTCGCCTCGAACGCGGCCCTGCACTGGATGACCCGCGACCCCGACGCCGTGATCGGCCGCGTCCACGCGTCGCTGCGGCCCGGCGGCCGGTTCGTCGGCGAGCTCGGCGGCGCCGGGAACTGCGCGGAGCTGATCGTCGCGATGCAGACCGCCTGGCGGGTGTTCGGCCTCGGCGAGCCGGACCTGCCCTGGTACTTCCCGAGCCCCGCCGAGTACGCGACGAAGCTGGAGGAGGCCGGGTTCACGCTGCGGCTGCTGGAGCACGCCGACCGTCCGACCCGGATGACCGAGGGCCCGAACGGCGCCGCCGACTGGGTCCGCGCGTACGCGGCCACCGCGCTGGCGGACGTCCCGCCCGAGCTGGTCGATCCGCTGCTCGACCGGGTCAACGACCTCGCCGCCCCGGCGCTGCGGCGCGAGTCGGGATGGGTCGCGGACTACGTGCGGCTCCGGTTCGCGGCCATCCGCAAGCCGGACGGCGCCGTGCCCCTGCCGACGGGGCCGATGCCGTCCGACCCGCAGCTCTGATCCCGGGCGGCGCGCCCCAGGGCCGCGCGCCCTAGGGTTGGGGGCATGCTGCGGCTGTACGACCATCGCACCGGGCGGGCCGAGCCGCTGCCCGCCGGGCCGGGCCTGCGCGTCCAGGTCCTGGGCGGCGCCGGACACCGCGTTCCGGTGGTCGCCGACCTGCTGCGCCGGGTCGCCGGACGGGCCGGACGCCACGTCCGGGTCGCGGCCACCTCGCCCTTCGCGCTGGACGACTTCAACATCGCCTCTTTCGAGCTGCTGAACGTCCCGCTGGCGGACGCCGACGTCTACGTGGCGGACGAAGCCGCCCGCCCGGACGCGCTCACCCTGGTCGTAGCCCGCGAGACGGGCGGCTGGACGCCCGCGCCCACCGACCCGCTCGCGGTGCGGCTCGCGATGCTTGAGGTCCCCTACCGGGAGCCGCTGGAGCTGTCCGAGGCCCGGCTGTCGAGGGCCGCCGAACGGCTGGACGGGTGGCGCGGCAAGATCGCGGAGTGGGCGACGTCGCCCGGACGCCCCATGAACCGCGAGTACGCGAGGGAGGCCGAGGCCGCCCTGGCGGACGATCTCGGCAGCCCCGGCGCGCTCGCCGTCCTCGACCGGCTCGCCGCCGACACCGGCGTGCCGCCGGGCGCGAAACTGGAGACGTTCATCCGCCTCGACCTGCTGCTGGGGCTGGATCTGGTCTCCGCGATCGGCACCGCCTGATCAGTCCGGCCCCGCGCTCGCGTCGCTCACGTCTCGCACGTCGATCTCGACGAGGACGCCGTCGGCCATCAGCTCGGCGATCGAACGGCGGAACACGTGCGCCGTCCCGCCGCCCGGCTGGCCGAACCACGGCACGGCCGTCCCCGTCAGCACGTCCTCCGGCCGCTGGAGCCGGTAGACGTGGTACGGGCGGTCCTGCCATTCGCGCGGCAGCGACCGGCGCGGATACGGCGTGCGCGCCGCGTACGTCACATTCCCCTCGGAGCCGCCGTAGCGGTCGACTTCCGTTCCTGTGGACAGCTCCATCACGTGCCGGTCGCGCAGGAGGGAGAGCGGGGGCTCGCCCCTGAGCGGCTCGAACGGCCCGTCCTGGACGGTGTTGCGCGGGTCGAGGAGGAGACTTCCGAGCAGATGGGCGGCGGCCTGTTCGGTGTCGTCGAACGTGACCTCCTTGCGCCGCTCACCGTCTCGCATCTGGAAAACCGTCCAGCGGTCCCCTTCTGGCAGGAGGCACCAGACGCCTTCTGCGGTGTCCTTGATGCGGTACGCGGCACGGTCGACGCGGAGTTGGTCCAGGCGGTGCTGGAGGGTGCTCACCCAGTCGGCTGCGGGTACGCCCGGCACATTCGCTCCATCCGCTCCATCCGCTCCGTCCGTCCGGACGCGCTCAGGCACCGCCCTACCCGTCACGGCCGCATTCGCAGCACTCATGGTGTCGTCGTCAACATCAGGCACCCGGAACCCATTGGCGCGTATGTGCGCGACCAGATCAGCCTCCGGCGCGACACCATGCTCGCTCAGGTAATAGGCCACTGCCCCTGACCAGACCCAGGTCCCATCGGTGTGGAAAGTCAGCGGGACGGCCGCGCCGCGTGAGGAGTCGAGCCTGTCCGGGGCATTGGAGCGGGCCGCCATGACGATCGGGCCCTGGCGCAGGTATTCGGTCACGCGCTCCACCTCGTCCGGCGGGACGGGCGGGCGCGACACGGCAGGACGGGTGCCGTCCGGCCCCGCATGGTCGAAGATCCGCGCCCGGCGGAGCCCGCCCGGCGAGGGCACCGGCATGTCGGCGACCGTCGCCGGATGGGCACGGCCGCCGAGCCGGTGCGCCATCCACCCCGGGACCTCGTCGCGAGGGAACCGCTCAAGCTCGCGCCGGACGTCGGCGGAGGACGGCTCCGAATCCCACTGCGGCTCGTCGTCATGCCTGAAGCTCGCCCTGCAGCGGACGTCGCCGTCCTCGTACACGACCTCGAAGTCGACCCGGGACCAGGTGGAGCCCTGGAACGCGTGCGTCCCGGCGCGGAGCCGGTCGAGGAGGCCCGCGGCCGCGGCGGGCGCCGTCCAGGGCGTCACGGCGCCGTCCGCGCGGTCGCAGGTCATCGCGGGGAACTCCACGTGCTCCCCCACCGCCTGGTAGTACCCGGAGATCGTCCGCCAGAGCGGCGGCGCGTGATCGGCGATCACGATCGTGAGCTGGTCCGACAGCAGCTCCATCTGCTCGACCGGATCCATCGGCTCCGGGTCCGCCACGGCCGCGGCGGCGGGTTCGCGGCCCTCCAGCCGGTCCCGCAGCCAGCCCGGCACGTTCGCCCCGTCGCGCGGCAGGACGATCTGGTCGCGCCGCCAGTACTCCGCCGGGATCGGCGGATCCCACAGCGGATCGAAGTCGTAGTTGTACAGCGGCCGCGCCGACCCCGGCTCGATGATCGCGACCATGGAGAACCAGGTGCCCTGCTCGGACACGTAGTGCGCGCGGCGCAGGTCCATCAGCAGGCCGGTCAGCTCCTGCGGGACGGTCTCCGCCGTGACCGTCTTGCCCTCGCCGGTCAGCACGGTCAGGGCGACGTCGTTGACGGCGACGGTCGCGATGCAGTGCAGGTCGATCCGCCGCCATCCGGGCGGCGCCATCCCCCGCGCGAACGCGACGACCCCGCCCTCGATCTCCGCGCTGCGGTCGTTCTGCCCCGTCACGCCGTGCGTCCCTCCGTACCGAACATTGGCACCTGTCCGGCAGATTAACCGCACTGATCATCGGATTGCGGGACGGCCCGGGCGTCCGAGACTCTCAGGGGAGGCTAAGTTCATATGTCGTGTCGACCACCGTCCCTGAGTCGCCGGCCCCCGCCGCGCCCGAACCACGGGTCCGGCGCCGGCGCCGTGTCCGCCCGCTGATGGCGGCTGCGGTCGTGATCGTCGTCCTGGCGGGCGCGGTTCTCGGCGGGATCGGCTGGTATTTCGCGGGCGTCGCCATCGAGGTCGACCACTCGGCCGACTACTCGCTCACCGTCCTGGACACGGCGAACGGCACGGTCACGCTGCCCCGGGACGAGGCGACGGAACGTCCGGGAACGTGGGCCCTCGCCTGGAAGGACGGACGCGCTCTCCTAGGCCCCGTCACCGGCGGCAATGACGAGCAGGTCATCCGCCAAGTCTCGTCCATCGTTGAGGGTGTCCTCGTCAAGGGCTCCCTAGCGACCGTCGACCACTGGGTGTACGACAGTGACCCGAAGAGGGCTCTCGGGCTCGATTTCCAGGACGTCATGTATCCGTCCCAGGCAGGGCCCATGCCCGCATGGTTGATCCCAGGTGCGTCGCCCAAGAGCACCTGGGTCATCGGCGTCCACGGACGGAACGCGGACAAGGCCGAGACGTTCCGCGTCATGCGGGCCGTTCATGCAGCGGGCCTGCCGATGATGTCCATCGCGTATCGGAACGATGTGGGCGCCCCACCGTCCAGCGACGGGAAGAACCACCTCGGCGACACGGAATGGCGCGACGTCCTCTCCGCCATGGGCTACGCACGCGCGCACGGCGCGACGGGCGTCGTCCTGTACGGCTGGTCGATGGGCGGCGCGATGTCCATGAGGACCCTCCGCGAAGACCCGACCCTCATCAGAGGCGTCATCCTCGACTCCCCTGTCCTCGACTGGGGCGCCACCCTGGACAAGCAAGGCGACGCCCGCAACCTGCCAGGCTTCGTCACCGGCGTCGCCAAGCGCGTCCTGGAGTGGCGCATAGGGATCGACCTGTCGGACTTCGACCAGCGCCGGTACGCGCCGAAGCTGCGCACACCGGTCCTGCTGTTCACCGCCGCCGACGACGCCACCGTCGACAATGGCGCCGCCTACACCTTCGCCAAGGCGGCCCCACCCGGCATGGTCACCCACATAGCCACACCGGGCGGACACACCGAGTCGTGGAACGTCGACCCCACCGCCTACGAGAACGCGCTAAGCGCCTTCCTCAAGAAGGTCGCCTGACCTCCAGCAGCGTCTTACCGACCGTGGCACGCGACTGGATGGCCCTGTGCGCGTCCGCCGCCCCGTCCAGCGGGAAACGCTGCCCGATCACCGGCCGCAGCCTCCCGGCGGCCGCCTCGGCGAGCGCGCCGCGCGTGAACTCCCGCAGCTCCTCCGGTGCCGCCGCCGGCCGGACGAGCGTCACCCCCCGCTCCGCCGCGTCCTCCTCCGGGATGCCCGCCCACTCGCCGCTCGCCAGCCCGAAGCTCACCATCCGCCCGCCCCGCCGGACCAGCGTGAACGCCTCACGCGCCACATCGCCGCCGACGCCGTCGAACACCACGTCCACCTCCCCCGCCTTCCCGGCCCAGCCGGGTTCGCCGTAGTCGACGGCCTCGTCCGCGCCCAGCCCCAGCGCCACCTCGGCCTTGCGCGCCCCACCGGCCGCCGCGACGACCGTCGCGCCTGCCGCCTTCGCCAGCTGGACCAGCAGCGTCCCGACCCCGCCGGCCGCCGCCTCCACCAGCACCCGCTCCCCCGGACGAGGCCGTGCCGCGTTCAGCATCATCGCCGCCGTCCGGCCGTCCGCCAGCAGCGCGACCGCGTCGTCGAGCGCGAGGCCGTCCGGCACCTCGAACAGGCCCGCGGCGTCCACAGCGACCAGTTCCGCGTACGCGCCCGTGCCTCCCGTGCTGGTCACCACCCGCCGTCCGACGAGCCCGCCATCGACGCCCGGCCCGGCCGCCGCGACCACACCGCCGACCCCGTTCCCCGGAATGACCGGCGGCTCCAACCGCACCGGGGCCGGCCCGGTGCCCGCCCGCATCTGCGTCTCCACGAACGTGATGTTGACGAACTCCACCGCGACGAGCACCCTCCCCTCGCCCGGCACCGGATCCGGCGCCTCTCCCGGCACCAGCACCTCCGGCCCGCCGAACTCCTTCAACCACACCGCACGCATAAGAACCCCTCCCATCACGGCATTCACCCGAAGCGTGCTACCTCAAGCCCGGTCGAGGTCAAGCCGTCCCCAACGGGGCTCTTTTCTCGCCCCACGCGTCTCTGTAAGCTTCTGCGCGTATTCCGCCCCGTTGCCGGCTGCCGCTCAGGGATGACGATGCGCGCCCGCTTGGTCAGAACCCCCTCACTGGGACTCCTTCTGACCGCCTGCCTGGTCGCCGGCTGCGGCTCCTCAGGCTCGTCCTCCAGCGGCGAACTAGCCCCCAACGGCTCCCTTAACGACGGCGGCGCCCCGGCCCCCGCCGCCGCGGCCCCGTCCGGCATCCCGGAGAAGCAACTCCTCAAAACGGTGCTCAAGCGCTACCGCGACTACCAGACCGCCTACATGAAGGCCTACGAGACCAGTAACGCCGGTGACCTGCCCGCCGTCGCCATGGACCCGCTCCTCAGCGAGGTGACGAGGGACGTGGAGGCCACCAAGGCCAAGGGCGAGATCTGGCGCTTCACCAACACGCTCAATCCCCGCGTGTACGCGCGCGCCAGGGACAGCACGAAGTTCTACGTCATCGACTGCGTCCGCACGCTCGCCGCCTACCGCTTCTCGGCGAAGACGGGCAAGCGCATCGACGGTGGCCCGGGCACCGCCTACGTGTACCGAGCGACCGTCCAGTACGACTCCGGTGCATGGAAGGTCGCCGCCACCGTCCGGGACAAGCCATGCTGACGGTCCGCAGGGAAGGACACACGATGTCTCCCCATACCACCAGCCGCCGCGCATCCTCCGCTGCGATCACCGCCGCGATCCTCGCGGTCCCGTTGCTCACCGCCGTCCCCGCACTGGCCGCTCCCTGCAAGGGCCTCACGTGCAACTGGTCGGACAAGGGCGGGGGCGGCAGCGGCGGAACCGGCGGAGGCGGCTCCGGCGGGAACTCAGGACCCGTGGAGCCTCCGCCGCCCGAGGGACTGACCGCGAACGAGGCGGCGGGTTTCGTGCCCGTCGACGGTGGCGGCGCGCCGGCGGCGGCGGCTCCCACCACCCTCGACTGGGTCGCGGCGGCCAAGAGCTCCGCCGTGCTGCCCATGCCGGTCGTGCACACCGCGCCGGACGGCAAGACCTACGTCCAGGTGCGGACCTCGCTCTGGGTCGAGGGCTTCGACGTCGTCCAGACCCGCCCGATCGGCGGGAACGGCCAGCTGATCCAGGCAACCGCGCGGCCCGAGTCCGTCACCTGGAACATGGGTGAGACCCAGAAGGTCTGCGACACCGCCGGAAGCCAGGACGGCAAGACCTGCCACTACACCTACAAGCGGTCTTCGGCCGGCCAGCCGGGCGGGAAGTACGAGATCACCGCCACCATCACCTGGAACCTCACCTGGACGTGCGAGGGCCCCGCCTGCAACCCCCAGCAGGGCGACCTCGGAACCATGACCATGACATCCCAGCCCGCGCCGCTCGTCGTCAGCGAGATCCAGACCAACACGGGCCAGTGACCCCGCGCGAGCATCGGCTGCCTGGATACGTCGAGCTCGCCGAACTGGGCACGGGCGCGCAGGGAGAGGTCGTGCTCGCGCGCCACGAGTCCGGCGGCGGCCCGGTGGCGATCAAGTACCTCGCCACCGGACTGCTCGGCGACCCGGCGGCGCGGAGCACCTTCCGGGACGAGGCCGTGATGCTGAAGCGGGTGAACGACCCGCATGTGGCACGGCTGCTCGACTACCTGGAGTCGCCGTGGGGCGCGGCGATCATCCTGGAGGCGGTGCCCGGCCGCTCGCTCCGCCGCATCCTGGACGAGCACGACGGCCCGCTGGCGCCCGAAGCCGCGCTGGCGACGCTGAAGGGCTCGCTGCTGGGGTTGGCGCGGCCCACGCGGCCGGGGTCGTCCATCGGGACTACAAGCCCGCGAACGTCCTCGTCCGGGACGACGGGCAGAGCAAGCCGTCCCCATGAAGATCACAACGACACTGCGGGAAGAGACCGCGATCTCGCCGGAGTCCGCGGGCGCCACCATCGACGGAACCCTGCCCATGATCGAGATACTGGCCAGCTGAGCGGTGCCAAGGCGGTCGGGGCGCGGTTGGCTTGCGGTGGCGGCGG
>NZ_VCKW01000266.1 GCF_005889715.1 Actinomadura soli | reverse complement strand
GTGGTTGGGTGTTCCGCATCGCCAGTGGCGACGTTGAGTGATTTCGTCGGTGTAGACCGTTACGGTTCCGGTCATGCCCTCCACACCCGCCCCCGCGCCGGCCCCGACACTGGCGTCGGCTTCCGGTCAGGTGGATCGGGAGTTCGTCCGGTACACCTACCGGCTGCGGCTGTCCAAGCGCGCCCGGCGGGCGCTGTTGGCCGAGTGGGACCGGTGCCGGTGGGTGTGGAACCGGTGCGTGCAAGAGTCCAAGACGGCGTGGCGGGCGGGAGAGAAGATCGGCCCCGCCGCCTTGGACAGGATGCTGACCGGGTGGCGGGCCGAGCGGTCCTGGCTGCGGGCGGGCGCAAGTGTTGCGCAGCAGCAGATCATCCGGGACTTCGGCCGCTCCCGCGCCAAGGCGCTCAAGGACATCAAGGACCGGTTGCCGGTCCGGCAGCGGGCCGGGATGCCCAGGTTCAAGAAGAAGGCGCTGGCCGCGCCGTCGTTGAACTACACCGTCCGGGGCTTTCGCCTCAAGGACGGTGTCGTGCATTTGGCAGGGGGTATCCGGGTGCGGCCGGTGTGGTCGCGATCCCTGCCGGGCGTGCCGTCCTCGGTCCGGATCTACCGCGACAGCCTGGGGTGCTGGTACGCCTCGTTCGTGGTGCCCGCCCGGCCCGAGCCTCTCCCGGCCACCGGGAGGGTGATCGGGGTGGACTGGGGGGTGAAGGAACTGGCGACCACCACCAGCGACCAGCACGACCTGCCCCACCCGCAGTTCGGCACGCGCGCTGCGGCCCGGCTCGCCGCGGCGCAGCGCGCGATGGCCCGCCGCAAACCCGCACGCGGCAAGCCCGCCACGGCCGGGTACCGGCAAGCCAGACGGCAGGCCGCCAAGCTGCACGCCAAGGTCGCCCGGCAACGCACCGACCACGCCCGCAAATGGGCCAAGGCGGTGACCGCCGACCACGACCAGATCGCCGTGGAGGACTTTAGGCCCCGGTTCCTGGCCAAGACCACCATGGCCCGCAAGGCCGCCGACGCAGCGATCTCAGCGGCCAAACGGGAACTGGTCGCCATCGGCCGCAAACACGGCCGCGACGTCCGCCTCGTGGACCCCAAGCACACCACCACCGACTGCGCCACGTGCGGAGCGAGAACCAAGCACCGCCTGCCGCTTTCGGAACGCACCTACACCTGCACCACCTGCCGAACTTCCCGCCCCAGGGACAAGAACTCGGCGCACGTCATGCTCGTCCGGGCAGGTTTCGTCCCGGCTGCCGTTGATCGCACAAGACCCGACCGTCCGCAGGGCGGCCCGGCAGCGTGAGGTAGAAATCCCCGCACGTCTCATGAACGGGAGCAGGCCCCCGAACCCCGGGGAATCCCCTCCCTTCAGGGAGGGGAGGATTCAACCTCTGGTGGATCTACTTCTCCGAGCCCGCCGGCGAGGGGCTGGCCGCGCGCCGCGAATGGTCCTTCGTCTGGGGCTACGGCCACTACGTGATCTTCGCCGCGCTGGCCGCCGTGGGCGCCGGGCTGGAGGTCGCGGTCGTGTGGGCGGGCGACCACATCAAGGCGAGCGAGAAGGGCGTGATCACCGCCGTCGCCGTCCCCATCGCGGTGGTGCTCGTCATGCTGTGGATCCTGCACGCCCCCATGCGGCGGACGGCCGTCCGTCCCGAGCTGATCGGGATCACGGCCGCCCTGGCCCTGCTCACCACGTTCGCCGCCCCGACGCTCGGCGTCGCCGGGTGCCTGGTCCTCCTGGCGACCCTCCTGGCCCTCCTCATCGCCGCCACGATCGTCACCAGGTCGACGGGAAGAGCCGGTGCTTGAGCAGGCGGCCGACCTGCGCGGCGGCCGCCTCGGCGTCCCCGCAGAGGCACAGGTAGCCGTGCCGCCCGAACTGCGCCTCGTGGTAGCCCCACGTCCCACCGGAGGTGGCGAGGACACTGACCACCATGCCGACGTCCTTGGTCGCCCGCGCGTGAATCCACAGCAGCGGCACGGGGACGGCGAACTCCTCGCGTTGGTAGAACTTCATGAACCGCCAGCCCTCCGGCGCGAGCTCGGCGGCGAGATCGTCCAGGTAGCGCACCGCCGTCTCCCTTCCCCAGCGCGTCCGCAGGCGCAGCAGCCGCCGCTCGGCCCGGACGGCTAGATCCCGCACTTCGCCCACGCGACCTTCCCTCCTCCCGGCAGCGACCGCGTCCCCCAACTGTGCGCGAGCCCGGCCACCATCAGCAGCCCGCGCCCGCCGATGGCGGCGTGGTTCTCCGCCCGGATGACGGGCCGCCCGTCGCCGTCGTCCCGGACCTCGATCACCGGCAGGCCGTCGCACTCGTCCTGGAACACCCGCAGGACGATCGGCCCGTCCCCGTGCACCAGCGCGTTCGTGACGAGCTCGGAGACGATGAGCCGCCCGTCGAAGTCGTCCGCGATGCCCCACCCGGCGAACCGCCCGGCGAGAAACCGCCGCGCCTCAGCCGCTGCCTCCTCCCTGCGTTCGAGGACGCACTCACTCTCATCCCGCTCCTGAACGGCCTCTTTTGTGAATTCATACATCGCCACGCGCCATCCTCCTGTCCGATTTGCGGTGGAGGTGGCGAAAAGACATTCCGCTTTGACCGATTCGGGGGGAACTGTCAAAACGATCGCCTCGAACATCGCGACCTCCATTTCCGTCATCCCCTGGCCGAGCATCGCGCAAAGTGTCATGCTTATGAATGTGCACTCCACGCCATGAAGCAACCTCGGAGCATGACCCGGTATCCACAGGTCGTCATGGGTCATGACTGGTCATCGGGAGGACGAAATGCCGCAGCCCCCAAAGCGCCTCACCCCGTCGAACAGCGCCCTCGACCTGTTCGGATCAGAAGTCCGCAGATACCGCGTGCTCGCGAATTACAGCATCAAGCAACTCGCGGCCAAGATCCCCTACAGCCCGTCGTTCATCGGCGCGGTCGAACGCGCCGAATCGCACTGCGAACGCTCCTTCGCCGAACACTGCGACACCGTCCTCGACACCAAGCAGGCCCTGGCCCACCTCCACGACGGCCTCTTCGGCAACAAGAAGGACGGCTTCCCCGAGTGGTTCCGCAAGTGGCCCACCATCGAGGAGGAGTCCGGAACCCTCAAGGTCTACGAGCCCATCGTCATCTACGGTCTGCTCCAGACCGAGGACTACGCCAGCACCCTGCTGTTCGACGACCGCGAGGCGATCGACGCGCGGCTGAAGCGGCAAGACATCCTCACCCGCACAAGCCCCCAGCCGCCCCGCCTCATCTACCTCCTGCCCGAGACCGTCCTCTGGAACGACGTAGGCGGACCAGAGGTGATGCGCGCTCAGCTCAAGCGTCTGGTGGACGCTGTCAGCCCCCGCCTGAGCGTTCAGGTAGTCCCCAACGGCGGCATCCACCCCGCCAATCAAGGGACGTTTACTCTGGCCAGCCTCCCGGGCGGAGAGGAGATCGCTTACGTCCCGACTGCTGCGCGTGGCATCATGATGGACGCGCGCGAAGACATCTCCAGGCTCAAGGACAAGTTCGACGCGATCTGGACGCAGGCACTCCCCGCCCAACTGAGCATCGATCTGATTAACCGCACGATCGACGAGAGGTGGAAGACATGATGCGAGAACTTACTTGGCGCAAGTCGAGCTACAGCAGCAGCGACGGTGACCAGTGCGTCGAGTTGGCTGGCATGGAGACCAAAGTGGTCGTTCGTGATTCGAAGGACCCCCACGGCCCGGTTCTTGTCGTGTCCCGCGAAGCACTGCGTTTCGCCATCCGAGCTGTGGACGAGTGAGGCTGCCATGGGCGAGGTGACCTGGCGCAAGTCGAGCCGCAGCGGCAGCTCCGGCGGGGACTGTGTCGAGTTGGCCAGCATGGACAGCAAGGTGGCCGTCCGGGACTCGAAGGACCCGGACGGTCCTCTCCTCGTCGTCCACCCGGGCACGTTGCGCGAGGCCATCCGGGCGGCGGGCGAATGAGGATGCCCTGGAAAGGCGACCCGGTGCAAGTCCCGCGCGGAGGTGGGTCACTAGAGGAGGTGCATGGGGGGTGACGGTGACTACGAGCAGCGCGGATTACGGTGCTCAATCGCCTAGGCGCGGGTCTGTGCCGATTGAGGAACTTGCCCGGCGCAAGGGTGTTCGGCCAGTGGAGTCGGTGGAGGACATGGCCCAGGACGGGTTCTTTGAGTCGGACGAAGAACTGGATGAGTTCCTCGCGCACGTGTACGCCTCCCGGCATGCCGACCTCGGGTAGTGCATGAGGTACGTCGTCCTGGACACGGACATCTCGTCTCGTCTCGTCTCGTCTCGTCTCGTCTCGAAGCATCAAGCGTCTTGGATTCCGATGAGGACGTATGTCGGACGTGGGGACGTATCTGCGCGTCGGCTCGTCAGCGCGGCCGCCCCGGACCGGTCAATGATTCTTGGATCGCTGCCTGCTGTGTGGCGCGTGGCCTGGCCCCTGGCGACGCTCAATCTCAAGGATTTCGAAGATTTCGCCGAACACGAGCCCCTCACTCTCGTCACGGCCTGAGAGCCGCCGATTCTTCTAGGCAGGCCACGCGGACCGGCGCGACCATTCCGCCCGCCGGACCGCATGGACAGCCTGATGAACCTGTACGGCCGTTGCGGGGCCGTCGCCGCGCCGTGCCGCGTACGCCAGCAGGTGAATGAGCCGGGCCATGCGTCGTGCTTGCGACCAGCTCCCAGCACGCCGAAGACAACGGCCAGGGCGACGTCGACGCGTATCGTCGCGGCGAGCGCAACTCGGACGGGCTTGGCGCGACCGGCGCTCATCTCCTGCGTGCCCCAACTCGGCACCCAGGATGGCCCGAGGGCCGTGGGTCTTCCGGGCCGGTGCGGGAACGTCGGCACGATCAGACCGGCCGCCATCAGCTGATGACGCAAGGTTCGGGCGGCCGACGCGTCCAGGACGCCGGACACGTCGGAATAGCCGCTCGCCATCGCCTCGGCCCACCAGCGGCCGCTGGACCGATCAGCGTCGCTACACGACCGCTCCGGTAGTTCACGATCACTGTGGCCGGACCGACGTCGACGGCGCGAACGTGTTCGGGAACGGCCAAGTGGTCGAGGAGTGGAGCCATGGCGCGCACTGAGTATTATGACGATCCGGCCGCGCCGGTCCCGAATTCGATGGTCGTAGCCGCGTCGGCTGTGGTCTCCAATGAGCGCGGCGAAGTGCTCATGCAGCGCCGGGCTGATTCGGGGCTGTGGGCGCTGCCGGGTGGGGGGATGAATCTGGACGAGTCGCTGCCGGGCACGGCCGTCCGGGAAGTCAAGGAGGAGACCGGTTACGACATCGCGGTCACGGGGCTCGTCGGTACCTATACCGATCCGCGCCACATCATCGCCTATTCGGACGGCGAGGTTCGCCGGCAGTTCAATGTCTGCTTCAGGGCTCGGCTCCTCGGAGGCGAACTCCAGGTTAGTGATGAATCGCTTGAGGTTCGTTGGGTGCCGGTTGCGGAGCTGGACGACCTGCCCATGCACCACACCCAGCGCTTGAGGTTGAGTCACTACCGCGAAGGGCGAGACACGCCCCACCTCGGTTGAGGTGCGGCTTTACCTGGTCGCTGGACGGACGGTCGGTAGGGAGGCCGGGGTCGCTGGACCAGCGCGGGCCGGGGATTCACCAGCCGTTTTGGAAGAAGGCGTGGAGAGCCGGTGTCGGGTCGGCTGCGGTGGTGGTGTTCGCTACGGCGACGACGATCCCGGCCAGTGCAAGCAGGGCTGAGAGGACACCGAACGATCCCAGGACTCGCCTGGTCCGTCTGTCTGACCGCTCCGTCCGCGCGAACCACCTCCACAGGACCGCGCTGACGGCGATGAGGGCGGCCGCCACGATCGCGGCGATCACGGCCATGGCCACGTGGTAGCGGGCGAAGTCGTCAATCATCAATTGCAGGGCGGGTGCGGTGTGACCGTCCGTGCCCGGGGAGTCGGCCAGTTGCCGCCGGATCTGATCGAGTGTGCCGGTGAGTTGGGCGTCGGTCGCATCCGCTGTCAACATCGGCAGCATGGAGGCGTAGGGGGCGACCACGCCCTGGAGGTTGGCCATCACTGCCACCAGTGAGAACAGCGCGAGCATGGTGACGAGAACGCCGGTCGAGGCCAGCGCGACGCTCTTTCCCGTCCCGAGACCGTCGGCCTTCGCGAATGTCTTCCAGACACGGACGCCGAGCGCGACGAGCACGATCAGCAAGAGCGCGGCAATCGCGGCTTTGGCCAGGTGATAGCGGAACCAGTAGTCGACGACGCTTTCCATGCCAGGGGACAGATCTCGATCGCCGGAACTCCAGTACCCGGTGAACGACGTCCGGAGAGCTTCGACGAGGTCCCGCTCACCGGTGAAGCCGCTGCCCGGCCCGACGCCCGCCAGGAAGCGAGGGGCGACGACGAAGGCGGCGGCCAGCGCCACCGCGAGGACGGTGAGTATCGCAGGGGTGCGACCGGGAACACCAGCCGGGCGCATCGGGGCTGCAAGAGCTGACATGAGGATCCTTAGAGCGATAGCGGGCGGGCCCTCCATGGAGCATGTCGCTCCGAGGACCGGCCCACATCGCTCCCCAGCGTGATCCGGCATCAGTGCCTGGTGTGACTTCTCTTCACCCCGCCCTCAGCCTCACGAGCCGAGTTTTTACGAGCTCAAATGTCCGCCACCATTGCCATTAACGGCCGGTTGGTCGTCCACCCGGCCATGTTGCGCGAGGCCATCCGGGCGGTGTCCGTGCCGGTTGAGGTGGACGGAGCGGTCAGACGTCCGGATAGGAGACGGTGATGCGGATGCCTTCTGAGGTCTGCGCGGGGACTCCGGGACGGCAGTTCTGCCCGCCCCATGAGAGGATCTCTGAACCCGTCCACACAGCCGTCGTTCCAGCGCCGCAGTAGCCGTCCTCCCGGCCGAACCGACCCTCGATTTGCTGCAGGGTTCGTTTCCCCGGGTCATATGATTCGACTCCATTCGGGGAATAGTTCAGCAGGGAGTGACCCGTCCAGGCGGAAAGGTGGGCTTGGGGATCCATGCCGGGTGAGATCGGCGGGTGGAAGGCCGTGGCGTTCACTGAGCCGGTGCTGCTCCACATTCCCCGAGGGGAGAACTGGAGCACCTCGGTCCTGTCGCCGCCGCTCAGAGTCACCAGCAGCCGATTGCCGGACCAGGCGAGCCCGATGCCGATTGGTGCCTGGTCCACGGGAGGTTCGGGAAGCTCCCGCATTTCGCGGGCGAGCGGCTGTACCTCGGTGATGTCCAGGGCGCGGGTTCGGCGGTCGAAAGTGAGGGCGTACACCCCGTGATCTCCGGCGACCAGGTCGTACACCTGGTGATCGAGTGTGGAGGCGGTCCATTTCCGCGTACCGGGAGTGTAGGTGAGCAGGGTTCTGCCTGGGTTCTGTGCATCCGTCCCCCATCCGGAGCCGCCGCCGACCATCAGCAGTCCTCCGTACCAGACGCCTTTGCCGTATTCGCGAGCGTTGCCTTTGGGCGCCGACGGGAGCCGGTGCCACCGGTCGTTGGCGGGATCGTAGGCGGCTCCGTCCAGGATGCTCCCGGTGCCGGCGGCACGGCCACCCCAGACGATCATTTCTCGCCCGGTCCAGACGGCGATGTGTCCGCTGCGCGCGCCGAGGGGAGCGGGGGCGATGCTTCGCCATCGCCGGGCAGCGGGGTCGTAGGCGGCCCCGTCGGCGAAGTAACGGAGATCCGTCTGCCCACCGGCCCTGCCTCCCCAGTAGATCATTTCCTTTCCGGTCCACACTGCACTCCCACGCTCCCGCGCCTTCAAGGGACCTGACGGGAGCGCCTCGGCGGTGAGCCGCACCGTGCCTGAGGTGGGTGCGGCCACGCTCTGCCTGTGCAGGTCGACGAGCAGGTAGCCGGTCACGAACAGGAATCCGGCGGCCCAGATGCTCAACTCGCGCCGCGAACGCCGATCGATTCGAAACATTCGTCCACCCTGTCCATGGAGTGATGGGACCGCCGGTGGGAAACGACCCAGACGGCTTTCCTATCCTCGAATTGCTGTCGAACCAGGTTCTGCGGAGTTACCGAATCCGTGGGTGAGGTGACGACACAGAACCGGGCCATGTGCGGGAGCCGAGGTACCTGCCGCCGAGCTGGTCGGCACGGAAGATGCCACGCGGCGAGCGCGTCCGCCACCGATGTCATCCGTTTCAATGGTCGTGGCCACGGACCCAGTACCTGACACGTCTCATCGAAGATCGCCAGTATTCCCGGTGAGACAGAATCCTGGCCGTAGCGCTGCCAAAGTTGATGAGACAGGTTATGGGTCACTTCGCCTCCGAATCGGGCAGCGACATCTGTAAGCCGATCGTCATCGAGGTAGCCCAGCTCGATCAGAGCCGAGTATGAATCGAATCTACTGGAGGCCGTGCCCCGGCTCAAACCGACGGCTTTCCTGCCTGGCAGGACGTCGATGGAAAGCCGGTTCAGCAGTCTTGATCTCGCTTCGACCAGGGCCGTTCCGGTTACCCCGACCGGGAACGGCCGCGCTAGGACGACCCAGTCGAAGCTTCGTCCACTCAGATAGCTCAGGCGCACTGAACCGAACGAGAAGCCTGCAAACGCATTGACCCGGAGGGACTCCCGGCGTTCGATCTCCGTGAGGAACACGGGATAGAAGTTGGGACTGAATCCCCAATGCCCGTGGGCCTGCCCGAGGTCGCAGTCGTGTACGAGTCGGGTGCCCGCGGATGCTCCGCGCTCCGGCCGGTTGCGGACGGTCCGGTAGTAGGTCCGCAGCGCGGCGTCGCAGCTATCCCCGACGGAGTTGATCACCCACGGTTCTTCCAGGAACAGCAGATTGAACCGGTCTCCCAACCCCGGATGGGCGGTACGGAACCGGGCCGCGTTGTCGCCTTGCGCGAGAACCGATCCACCGGGTCCCCCCAAGTCGATGATCGCGGTCTCTGCGGTCGGATTCCCTGCGCGTAGCAGTGAATAGCGTTGAATCCGCGTTCCGACCTGGATGGCCTTGCACGTTCCGCGAACCGCGACAATGGCGCAGGCGTCATCCCGGATATGCATGCTCGAGCCCCACTGCCCCTTATGAGGACCCGTGGAGCCGCCCGTGAGCAGCAGTGCCAGGAGCAGGCAGGCGAGACAGCGGCACACCCGGTCATTGTCGCCGCGGGTGTGCCGCCATCGGTTGGTCGCCATGAACGGTCAGCTTGCCGGTCCGGTCACCAGCCGGCGTCCTTGTTGGTGAGCTTGTGCTGGCTCTCCAGACAAATCCCCAGATCGCCCTCCTCGCAATAGGTCAGCTCCATCCAGCTGTAGTCGGCGAAGTCCGGCTTAGTGGTGACGTTGTTCGGGTCGTACTTCTGCGCGCTGTCGAAGTCTCCGGCCACGTCGAGACGCATCTGGCCCTTCTGGGATCCGCTGAAGTCGATGCCGATCATCTTGGTCGTGGCGTCGATGCGCAGTTCGTTGGTTTTGCACGCCCCGCTGAACGGGATCGTGATGCTGCCCTCGACGCCGGCATACGATCCGCCGAGGGTCATAGTGGCACCGTCCTTGCACTGGGTGCTCGGGCTGGTCGGCGCCCACTTGTTCAGGTTGATGACGCGCGACTCGGTGCCCTTCCACGGACGCGACCGGATAGTGAAGTCGGTGGTCTTCACGTCATGTCCGAGGGCGGTGTGCCCTTCGGCCGGTGTCCAGAGCGCCCAGCGGTTGTAGACCCAGTGCTGGGTCTTGGGCTGGTTGAACTTCTCGTAGCAGGTCACGAGTTGGTTGTCGGCGTTGTCTCTGGTCGGGTATTTCGGCTTGAACCAAACTGTCGCGCAGTTGTTGTTGATCTTGGTCATGTTCTTGGTCTGGACAGCGGAGTCGTATCCGGTGCCGCCGCTTCCTTCGTCCGGGGTGCCCGGTGCGTCCTTCACGTCGTCGAAGGTGATGCCGACACCGAGTTTGCCGCCGGTCTCACCGGTGACCTGGCCGAGTGAGATGTTCGCCGGGACCCGTGCACCGTCCCATGCGACGGTCATGTCTGTGCCCCGATGCAGGGGATTGGGGACCGTGGCGATCTGCACCTTCTCCTCGTTGACCAGCCGTCCGATTCTGGCCTGGCTGTCGAGGTAACGCTGGACGTAGCCGGCGTCGTCCCTGACCAGCGTCGCATTCTTGGTCGCCTTCCTTAACGCCGTGGCGTCGATAGTGGCGTACTCGACCCTTACGGGAGCATGCGCGGCTTCAGCGGCATTGGCGCCTCCTGCCATGGCCTGTAGGAGAGCGGCGGAAACGGCGGCCGCCAGCGAAAGACTCACGGCACCGATCCATTTTGCCCTGCCTGAGCGGTGGACCATCATTTTTCCTTTCGACGAGGGGCAACGTCAAAAGTAGAACACCCATGGCGTCGTCGATCTAGATCAAGCCAGTATATGGAGTGATCACCATCAGTGATCATTATGCTTCCGAAGTGCGTTGATCATCACCAGTGCACTCTTGGCCGTAATCGGCCACCAGCAACCAGACTGGAAACTAGAAAGTTAATTTTTGGTAAAGAGGTCAGATAGCTGCGCGGCATGGACCATTCGCCGACGGTAAAGCTGATGCAGGTCAACTGAGCGTCGCAGCGGCACGCACAGCCTGGACCGGCGGGTGGACCAGATTCGGAAGGACCGGAGGTGGGCGATGTCTCCTGGACACGCGGAGCACCTCGATGTAGCCGCCTTGGACGTCGCGCAGCCGGGCCGTCAAGTCCTCGACCTCTCCGGTGGCGCCACACCTGCGGCACCAGGTTTCTTATGTCGTCGTGGGACGGTGGCTGCGCGGCGTGCTCGATCTGGGTGACCTTCGTCTGGCCTCATCCCGCCCCGCCCGCAGGTGCCTTGGCGGTCTTTTCGGCATCGAGGCGGAGTTCAAGGAGCCGGCGGCCAACTCTTCCCGGGTGGCATGCACCGAGGACGATGGTGATGGCGAAGGCATCTGTGCACAGCCTGATCACGGACCGGTACCCGGAGAACGTCACAGGTGCGTGATGAGTCCCTGGAGGCCCATTGGGTGCCGGTCGAGGAACTGGAAGACCTGCCCATGCATCACACCCAGCGCTTGAGGTTGAGTCACTATCGCGAAGGGCGAGAAGCGCTTCACCTTGGTTGAGAAAGGGCTTCTCCTGGTCGCCGGACTGCCGGTTGGTTAGGGGGTGGTCATTTCGTAGTTGGGGAG
>NZ_VCKW01000265.1 GCF_005889715.1 Actinomadura soli | reverse complement strand
GGCCGCGGGGGTCAGGACTCGGCGGCGCCGGTGAGGCCGTAGCGTTCCTCGTCGCACGGGCGGGGGCCTTCCGGTCCGTCCCGGCCGAGGCGCAGCATCCGGGAGACGCGGACGGTGCGGAACTCGCGTCCGCGCGCGAGGATCCGGTGCCCGGGCGATGCCTTGATCTCGTCGGCGAGGGCCGTCCATTCGGCGAGCTCGCCGGGGGAGGCCGGGTCGTTCTGGAAGTCGCGGAGCCGGGGGAGCAGGTCGGTGAAGTGCCGGGCGAGCCGGTCGCGGGCCTCGTCGGGGTCGTCCCCGCCGGTGATCGGCGACCAGCAGCCGCCGTCGATCTCGACCACGACGAAGGTCGGCGGGAGCAGCACGACCCCGGGATGGCTCTGGATGGCGTGGCGGGCCTCGGCGCGGACGACGTCGGGGACGGTGCCGGCCGCCGGCATGTGGCCGACCAGGTTCAGCCGCAGCTGTGCCTCCCACTGCCCGCACGCCGCGGGCGGGTCGATGAGGTGGTCGCGGAGGAGCCCGTCGCCGGGCAGGTCGGCGTCGGTGGAGCGGGGCGGCTCCATGACGCCGTCGCCGATCAGGACGAACTTCTCGACGCGGACGATCCGGTAGCGGCGGTCGCCGATCTCCCATTCGTCCTTGGCGAGCTGGTCGCCCTCCTCGGGGTCGAGCCGGTCGGCGGCGGCCAGCATGGCGCGGGCGGTGCCGGGATCGGGTTCGCCGGGCGCGTCCGTCCGGAGGTCGATGGCGAGGCTGTAGCGTGCGGAGGACGGGTCGTCGCAGCCGAGCGACGCGATCCGCCACTCCTTTCCTTTTTGCACCGCATGCCCGAAATCCGGGGAGCCGCCGGGCAGCAGTTTGGGGTATTCGAGAATTCGCTCGCCGAGTTCCCTGTCGCGCACCGCCGCGACGGGGCCGAGCTGGGCGACCACATTGATGTGGTCGTACCCGTGCATCAACGGGAAGGTCATTCCCGCATCCTGGCCGCACGGCCGAGGTTCCCGCATGATTTCGGCCACATTCGCGAGCCCGTATTGCCCGCATTAATCGGAAATGAGGAAAACGACTTTTCGTACCCGGGACGTCGATGGGAGGGGCGGGTCTTCGCGGCGCGGGGCGAGCGAATACGCCGGTGCCCGGATCAGCCGTCCAGGGTGATGACGACCTTGACGTCGTCGGGGTGCGGGGTGAACGCCTCCTCGTAGCGCTCCAGCGGGACGCGGCGTGAGATCAGCCGTCCGAGCCAGTCCAGGTCGGCGCCGGCGAGGGCGTGCGCGGCGGCGGCGTAGTGGCCGAGGTTCGCGTTGACCGACCCGATGATCGCGTCGTTCTCCAGGACGATGTCGCGGTTCAGCGCCCCCGCGTCCACCTCCACGTGCCGGCCCGCCGACGAGACGCCGGTCAGGCAGACGATGCCGTAGGCGGCGTTGTTCGCCATCGCGCCGAAGACGAGCTGCGACACGCCCGTCGCCTCGATCACGATGTCCGGCCTCGTGCCCGCGACCGCCTCCTCCAGGCCCTCGTGGTGGTACGTGGCGCCGAGGTCGGCGACGAGCCGCGGCTTCGGGCCGTCCGCGACCTGGTCGAGGACGTGCACGTCCAGGCCGCGCTGCACGCCGAGCAGGGCGGCGAGCAGCCCGATCGGCCCGGCGCCCGTCACCAGCGCCTTGCGCGGCTCGAACCAGCCCCGGGCGCCGACCTTCTCGATCTGGTCCCACGCCTTGGCGACGATCGTGGTCGGCTCCATGAGCACGCCCACCTCCGCGAGGCGCGGGTCGAGCATGACGGCGTAGTCGGCCTCCACCGTCCAGGACCGGCTCGCGAACCCGTCGATCTCCTTGATGCCGCGTTCGGTGTACCGGCCGTTGCGGCACATGTCGAACTCGCCGTGGGCGCAGGCCCCGCACGGCTCCGGGTCCGGGCGCCGCACCACGCCGACGACGAGGTCGCCGGGTGCGAAACCGCTGCCGGACGGCGCGTCCCGCACCCGGCCCAGCGACTCGTGCCCGATGACGAGGCGGTCGCGGCCGGGCGGCGCCCAGCCGTAGTCGCCGTCGGCGATCTCCCTGTCGGTGCCGCACACCCCGACGGCGACCCCGTCCACGAGCAGATCGTTCTCGCCGGGCTCCGGGTCCGGGACGTCCGTGACGGCGAGCGAGCCGCGCCGCTCCGGCAGGACGGTCAAGGCACGCATGAACCATCTCCTCTCACGGCCGGGGAGTCTCGCCTGCGACGTATCCCGTGACGTTGGGTCCATGTCCCGCCAATCCCATCTTCCGGTCAACTCATCGCCAGCCGCGGTGCCGGGACCGGGCAGGACGCCGCTGAAAGCCTGCGCGGCGGGCGAAAAAACCATTCGCGACCGGGCAACGGGCCGCTTAGCATTTGTCTTACCGATGCGGGGTGGTGCAACGGGAGCATGCAGGTCTCATAAGCCTGGTGATGCGGGTTCGAATCCCGCCCCCGCCACGAGAAAGCCTGGAGCGAGGGCAAGCGCGCGGCAATCCGCGGCGCACCTTCGCAGGTGGTAACGGCCGAGTGGCATCGCTCGTCCACCACCCACAGTGATCATCAACCGCCGGTCCGTAAAGCTTGGCACGGACTTCATGTCTTTTTTGGCACGGAGCGCCCTAGAGGCCCGTTCCAGCGCGGCATACGATCAGGATGAAGGGACTTGGAAAGCGCTTTCAGTAGTAGGAGGGCGCTTCCCCGGTGCCAATCGAGAGGAAGGAGCGAGCATGGCCGTCCACAGCTCAGACGCGGACCGGACCGACGAACGCGCGGACCGCTGGGTCACGCCCGATTACCAGATCGTGGAGACCTCCTTGGAGGTCACGGCCTACTTCACAGCCGAGGGCTGACCCGTCCGCGATGCGGCTGCTGATTCTCGGCACCGCGGCGGGTGGCGGCGTGCCTCAATGGAACTGTGCCTGCGCCGGGTGCGCCGCCGCCCGTTCCGAGCCCTCTCTGCGGAGGCGACATGCCTCCATCGCCGTCGAGGCGGGGGAGGGCCGGTGGTACGTGGTCAACGCGACGCCCGACATCGGGGAGCAGATCGAGGCGTGCGCCGCCCTGCACCCGGGCCCCGAGCGGCGCGCCACCCCCATCGCCGGGGTGATCCTCACCGACGCCGAGCTCGACCACACGCTCGGCATCCCGCGCCTGCGCGAGGCGTCCGGGCTGCGGATCGTGTCGACCGGCGCGGTGCGCGCGGCCCTGTCCGGCGGCCTGCGCCTGGACCGGGTCCTCGCCCCCTACGCCGGCCTGTCCTGGACGACCCTCCCGGAGAAGGATCTGGAAGCACTCGACGGCGGGCCCCTGGAGGTCCAGGGGATCCCGGTCTCGGGGAAACGGCCCCGGTACGCCGCTGACCTGGACGAGCCCTCGGGCGACGCCTGGGTGGTGGCGCTGCGCGTCCGGGACCGGCGCGACGGCAAGGTCGTCGTGTACGCTCCCGCGCTCGCCGGCTGGCCGGGCGCCCTGGACCGCGCGCTCCGGGACGCCGACTGCGTCTTCGTCGACGGCACGTTCTGGGACGACGAGGAGCCGGTCCGCTCCGGGTTCACCGAGAAGACGTCCACCCAGATGGGACACCTGCCGATCACGGGCCGGAACGGCACCGCCGAGCGGCTGGCCGCGCTGCCCGCCGAACGGCGTTTCTACACCCACCTGAACAACACGAACCGGCTCGTCCACGCGGACGACCCGGGGCACCGGCGGCTCGCCGAAACGGGGCTCGAGGTCGCCCGAGAGGGAGCGCTGATCGAACTGTGACCGCTCGAACTGTGACCACGGGAAGCACGCCGATCAACGGGCGCATGGCGACGCAGGCCGAGCTGGAAGAGCGGCTCCGGACGCTGGGCGAGGAGCGCTACCACCACCGCCACCCCTTCAACCTGCGGATGCACGAGGGCGCCCTCACCCGCGAGGAGCTGCGGCGCTGGGTCCTCAACCGGTTCCACTACCAGCGGCACATCCCGGTCAAGGACGCGCTGATCCTCGCCAAGCTCGGCACGAGGGAACTGCGGAGGTCCTGGATCCGGCGCGTCCACGACCACGACGGCTCCCCGGACGGCGACGGGACCGACGGCGGCATCGAGCGGTGGCTGCGGCTCGGTGAGGCGGTCGGCCTGGACCGGGAGCTGCTGCTGTCCGGCGAGGGCGTGCTGCCCGGCGTCCGGCTGGCCGTGGACGGCTACGTCAACTTCTGCCGGAACGCCTCCACCCTGGAGGCGGTCGCGTCGTCGCTGACCGAGCTGTTCGCGCCCGACCTGATGGCGACGCGGATCGCGGCGTGGGAGCGCCACTATCCATGGGTGGAGCGCGAAGGGCTGCGCTACTTCCAGGTGCGCGTCGGCCAGGGCCGCCGCGACTCCGAGGAGGCGCTGCGGCTCGTCCACGCGTGGGCGCGGACGCCCGGCGGCCAGGAGCGGGCGCTGGCCGCGTTCGCGTTCAAGTGCGACCTGCTCTGGGCGCTGCTGGACGCCGTCGAGCACGCGCCGAAGGAGAGCCCCGATGCCCCCTGACGGGCCGTGGCGCCCCGCCCTGGACAAGTCCGTCATGCTGCGGCACGACCGCGTCCGCGACGCCGACCTGCTGCTCATGCCCGAGCGTGCGGTGCGGCTCAGCGGCACGGGCGGCCGGATCCTGCGGCTCTGCGACGGCAGCCGCACCGTCGACGACATCGTCGCCGAACTCGGCGAGTCCTTCCCGGACGCGCCGCTCGCCGACGAGGTGCCCGCGTTCCTCGAACGCGTCCGCGCGGAGGGCTGGCTGCGATGATCCCCGCACCGTGGGCGCTGCTGGCCGAGGTCACCCACGCCTGCCCGCTGCACTGCCCGTACTGCTCGAACCCGCTGGAGCTCGTCCGCAAGAGCGCGGAGCTGAGCACCGCCGACTGGGCGCGGGTGTTCGGCGAGGCCGCCGAGCTGGGCGTCGTCCAGGCGCACGTGTCGGGTGGCGAGCCGCTGCTGCGCCCCGACCTCGCGGAGATCGTCGCGGCCGCGCGCCGCGCCGGGGTCTACACGCAGCTCGTCACCAGCGGGGTCGGGCTCACGGCGGAGCGGCTCGGTGAGCTGCTGGCCGCCGGGCTGAACAGCGTCCAGCTCTCCCTGCAGGACGCGCGGCGCCCCGGCTCCGACCTCATCGCCGGGCGCGTGTCCTACACCGACAAGGAGCGCGCCGCCGGGGTGATCCGGGACGCGGGCGTGCCGTTCGGGCTCAACGTCGTCCTGCACCGCCGCAACCTCGACAACCTCCAGGAGATCATCGAGGTCGGCGCCCGCTGGGGGGCCGACCGGATCGAGCTCGCCAACACCCAGTTCTACGGCTGGGCGCTGCACAACCGCGCCGCGCTGCTCCCCGCCCGGGACCAACTCGACCGCGCGAAGGCGACGGTCGCCGCGTGGCGGGAGACGCACGGGTCCGGCGAGGGGCCCGAGCTCGTCTGGGTCATGCCGGACTACTACGAGGGCGTCCCGAAGCCGTGCATGGGCGGGTGGGGCGCGCGTTCGATCACGGTCGGACCGGACGGCACCGCGCTGCCGTGCCCGGCCGCGTACGCGATCGCCGACCTCGCGCCGCCGAACGTCCGGGAGCGGCCGCTCGCCTGGATCTGGACGGAGTCCGCCGCGTTCAACGCCTACCGGGGGACGGACTGGATGACCGGGCCGTGCCGCGAATGCCCCCGCCGCGAGATCGACTTCGGCGGCTGCCGCTGCCAGGCCCACGCGCTGACCGGCGACGCCGCCCGCACCGACCCGGCCTGCTCCCTCTCGCCGGACCACGGTCTCGTCCGCGACGCCACCGCCACGGTGGGCGCGGGGGCCGCGGACGACTTCGTCTACCGCAAGCCGGGCGCGCCGGACCGGACCGATGAATCGCCGAGGATTCCTGGATCTGTCTGATCGAACGGCCGCGTCGCGGCCCGAACATCGGAGGATTCATGAACACCGAGCCGAATCCCGGCACGGCGGACGTCGTCCGGCTGGTGGAGCGCGCGTTCGATGCCACGGTGGCGGTGCTGGGCGCCGTCCCCGCCGAGGGGTGGGACGCGGCCAGCCCGTGCGCCGGCTGGACCGTCCGGCAGGTGGGGAACCACCTCGTCGGCAGCCTCTCGCTGGTCGACCGGTACGCCCGCGAGGAGCCCGTCTCCGCCGCGGACGCCGACAGCGCCCGCTACGCCGACGTCGACCTCCTCGGCGACGACCCCGCCAAGGCGCTGCGCGCCGTGGCCGAGCGCTGCGCGGCGGCGTTCTCGGCGTTCGACACGCTCGACCGCGAGGTCCCGTTCGTCATCGGCCAGGTGCCCGGGTTCCTGCTGACCCGGGTCTGCCTGCTGGAGTCGCTCGTGCACGGCTGGGACATCGCGCACGCCACCGGGACGCCCTACCGGGCCGACGACGCGGTGATCGGCGCCGTGTCCTCGTTCGCCCGCCGGGGGCCCATCGAGGAGCGCCGCGCCGCCGGGATGTTCGCCCCCGAGCAGCCGGCGCGCCCGGACGACACCGAGTTCAACCGCCTGCTGGCCTTCCTCGGACGGCGGCTTCCCTGACGGCGGGCAGGCCGAAGTGAGCGAATAGGGACGGGACGCGGAAGCCGGTGACCGTGCCGACGCGGTCACCGGCGACCGTGCACACCACGAGCCCGTAGCCCTCGCACGCGCCCGTCTCCTCGTCGGCGAGGTACGCCGCGAACGCCGGATGCCCGTTGGCGCGCGTCTCCGTCAGCGTGAACAGCTCGAGCCTGCCGCCCGCGGGGGCGGTGGCCAGGAACTTCGTGATCCCTTCCCGTCCGTGGACGACGAGGTGCTCCGGCGGCATCCGCAGCACGGCGTCCTCGTGCAGGACGGCGGCGAGCGCCGCGAAATCGGAGCGCCGCCAGGCGTCGACGAACCTGCCGAGCACGGCCTCGTCCCGCCCGTCGAGCGGACGGCGCGGGCCCGTGGCGGCGCCGAGCGTGCCGCGGGCCCGCTGCAGCAGGCTGTTGACCGCGGGGGCGCTGCTGCCGAGCAGGCCGGCCACGTCGGCGCTGCTCCAGCCCAGCACGTCCTTCAGGATCAGGGCGGCGCGCTGGGTGGCCGGGAGGCGTTGCAGCGCGACGATGAACGCGAGGGCGACGTTCTCGCGGCCCTCCACCACCGCGGCGGGGTCGGACACGTCGGGTGCGTGGTCGAGAAGGGCGTCCGGGTAGGGCTGGAGGTAGTCGACCTCGCCGGTCGTGATGGGCAGCCGTCCCTTGCGCTCGATGGCCCTCAGGCAGGCGTTGGTGGCGATCCGGATCAGCCAGTGTCGCAGCGGCGCGCGCTCCTGGAACGTGTCGAGCCCGCGCCACGAGCGCAGCAGCACCTCCTGGAGGGCCTCGTCGGCGTCGTCGAACGAGCCGAGCATGCGGTAGCAGTGCAGGTGGATCGCCCGCAGGTGCGGTTCCACAAGCGTGCCGAACGCCCGCCCATCTCCGTTGCGCGCGGCGGCCAGTAACCCGTCCGCGGGGACGCGGGTCATGCGGACCGCTCGGCCGGCGCGGCGGAGAGGCGGGCCAGGAGGTCCCGGCTCGCGGTCGCGACGAGGGGAGGCACGCCGAGATCGGTCAGCATGTCGGCCGCGGCGGCCATCTCGGCGGCGCGGCGGACGGAGTGCTTGTGCGTCCCGGTCACGAGCCGGTCGACGGTCCCGGCGCTCGCCCGGGTCAGCTCGGCGGTGATGTCGTCCCGCAGCCAGCCCTCGCAGCCCGCCGAGCGCGCGGCCTCCAGGGACTCGACGACCGCCGCCGCCAGGCCCTTGAAGAAGACGCTGCGCAGGAGCTTCCTGGCCGCCGCGGCGCCGGGGCCGTCCGGCAGGACCTCGACGGTGGCGCCGAGCGGGGTGAGGACGCCCGCGACCACGGCGGCGCCGTCCCCGCTGGCCAGCATCGGTGTGCGCAGGCCGCGTCCCGGGACCGGCGCCATGATCGCGACGTCCGCGAACCGGACGCCGTGCGCGCGGGCGACGCCGTCCAGGCTCCGCTTCAGGCCGGGGGACGCGGTGTTCAGATCCGCCCACACCGTGCCCGCGCGGACTCCCGCGACCCCGGCGCGGAGCGCGCCGGCCGCGTCGTGCGCGCTGTTGACGCTGAGCACGAGGTCCGCGCCGTCTACCGCGTCGGCCTCGCCGCCGGTGCCGATGATGTGCGCCGGGGCCGGGACGGCGGGGTCGTAGCCCCGGACGACGGCCCCGGCGGCGGCCAGATCGGCGGCGATCGCGCTCCCGGCCTCGCCCAGGCCCAGCACCGCGATGATCGGCCTCGGGCTCTCCTCCGTCATCGGGCCTCCTGGAAACGCCGCGGCTCGCTACACTCGAACTGTAACAAAATTGTTGACAATCTCGACCGTCCCGTGGGGCGCCAGTATCGGGAGTGAGGCCGTGCCGAAGGGGAAACCGGAGGAGCCGATCGTCGCCGGCATCCGGGACGCGATCCTCAACGGGGAGTTCGTCCCGAACCAGCGGCTGGTCGAGGCCGACCTGTCCGAGCAGTTCTCCGCGAGCAGGTCCAGCGTCCGGGCGGCGCTGTTCGCGCTGACCACCGAGGGCCTGATCGAGCGCGTCCAGAACCGCGGCGCCCGGGTCCGAGCCGTGTCGCTCGCCGAGGCGATCGAGATCTGCGAGCTCCGGATGGTGATCGAGGGGCTGTGCGCCGCGAAGGCCGCGCAGCGGATCGGCGCCGCGGACGCCGATGAGCTGGCCGCCATCGGCGACGACATGCGCCGCGCCGTCGAGACCGGCGACGTGCTCGGCTACTCGGACCTGAACGAGCGGCTCCACCGCCGCGTCCAGGAGATCAGCGGCCAGCGGACCGCGGGGCAGGCGCTCGAGCGGCTCCGGGCGCAGAACGTCCGGCACCAGTTCAGGCTCGCCATGCATCCCGGACGTCCCCGCGAGTCGCTGCCCGAGCATCTGGCGATCATCGAGGCGATCCGCGCCCATGACGCCGCCGCCGCCGAGGAGGCCGCCCGTGCGCACCTGCGCAGCGTCCTGCGGACCCTCCCCGAGATCGACCGGGCCAGGCCGCAGCCGCACCGCGCGGGGGCCTGAGCACGCCCATCCCGTCTAGCAGGGCTGGCGCCAGGCGCCGAGGTCGAGGCGTTTGCGCATGGACGCGAAGCCCAGCGCGCGGGTCTGGCGGCAGAAGCCCGCCGTGGGCATGTTGTACTCGACGTGCAGGACCGCCTTGCCCGCGCGGACGAACGGCAGCAGCCTGCGGCACTCGCCGAACTCCGCGCACTGCTCGTTGATCGCGAAGTCGAACGTCCCGACCAGCGCCGGGATCTGCGCGAGGTCGTTCTTGAGCGCGACCGACATGCCGCGCTCGTGCGCGAGCCTCGCGATCAGGCGGTTGTAGCGGAGCTGGTGGGCGGCGGTCAGCGGGAACCCGGTGTCGGAGATGTACCCGTCCAGGAGGTCGGGCTCGATCGCGTCGAACCCCTTGTCCCGGCACATGTCGAACCGCCGGGCCATGATGGGGCCGAGCACGTCCGTCCGGCGGATGTCGAGCCAGCGCTCGTCCGGCCACCCGTTCCCCTTGCCGAGGACGGCGGGCGGGAACGCGGCGTGGTCGGGACGGTACCGCTCGGCGGCGCCGACGTTGATGTAGCAGATGACCCGGCGGCCCCGCCGGTGCAGCTCCCGGACGACGTCCGCGCCGTTGCCGAAGCCGTCGATGTCGTGGACGGGCGCGTCCACGCCGAGGTCCACCGGCGTGGTGAGCTGCCACTGCCAGCGCACGCCCGGCGGAGGAGCCCAGAACCCGGTGGGACGTCGCTCGGAATCCGCCTCGTTCGGCGGAGCCGATTTCACCGGCGGGGCGGCTCGGCCCGGTAGGGCGGGCGAGGCGGATGCGTTCGGCGGGGCGGCTTCGTCCGGCGCCAGCGTGGAGACCAGCACCGCCGCCAAGGCGGCGGCCGAGGCCAGGACCGCGGCGGCGCCGACGGCCCACCCTGGTATTCGCATGGCACCGGACGGCACGACGTCACCGGTTCGCGTAGACGAGGGACAGCTCGCGAGAAAAGTAACCCGGAAGCCCGATCCACGGGTTGGCGCCCGCCCGGTCCGTCACGTAGACGACGCCCGCGTTGCGCCGCCCGGCCCGCGCCAGCGCCCGTGCCAGGACGGCCTGGGGCGCCGCGTAGATGAGGTGGCAGAACCGTTCGGCGGGCAGCCGCGCCGCCCACGCCGGAACGCGGACGTGCTGGTACGCCGACCACGGACCCTCGAAGGTGACGAGCAGATCGGCGAGGTCCGCGTACGCGGCGTCGGGATACGTGCCGTGGTTGAGCACGACGTGCCGCACGCCGCGGCCACGCACGCCCGCGACGACGCGCCGGTAGCGCAGCACGTGCCCGGGGACGGCCGACACCTGGTCGAGGAACACCCTCCGGATGCCGTACCACTTCCAGTACCGCGCCACCTCGTCCTCCACCGCGCGGACCGGGCGGGCGCCGTAGGCGGTGTCGACGTACCCGGCGAGCGGCACGCCCGCCTCCGCCATCCGGTGCGCCGTGGCGGCGAACCCGCGGTCCCGGACGGTGCCCGCGCCGCTGTCGACGTTGAGCACGACCCCGCCCAGCCGGGGGTCGGCGAGGGTCGACCAGTCCAGGGCGCCGGGAGGGAAGTAGGCGGGGACGGCCACCGACGCGACCCGTCCCGTCAGCCCGCCGGTCGTTCTCAGCATGGCGCGCCCCTCGGCGGCGATCCGTCGGCTCCCGTCACGGCGACCAGGTTGTCCATCGGGCATCACGCCTTCTCATCGGTCGATCGGTTCATCGGTGGGAGGTCACGCGGGCGAGGACGCGGCCCGCGTACGTCGTGAGAAAGACGAGCAGTGCACCGGAGACCACCAGCTGAACCGTGCTGGGCGTGAGGTGCGGGACGGTCAGCGCGGCGGCGACCTCGGCGGCCAGCGCGCAGGTGTAGACGGGCAGGACGACGCCGACGCGCCCGCACGCCTGCAGCACGAGCGAGAGGAAGAACGCGCAGCCCAGCGCGAGGAAGCCGCCGAGCGTCCGCGCGGTCATGGTCGTGGCGGGCAGGCGGGCGAGCGGCGCGGCGACGGCGACGAGCACCACCGCCGACGCCGCGTACCGGGCGAGCGCGACGGCCAGCGCGGCGCGGGCCGACCGCGCGAACCCCGCCATCCCGGTGTGCGTGACCAGCAGCTCGTGGACGCGCCGCCGGTAGGCGTACAGGATCCATTCCGCGACGCCCATCGACAGCGAGAGCGACAGCACCGCCACCGTCGTGGTCCCCGGCGGCACCGGCCGCCCGGACAGCGCGCACAGCAGCGTGTACGTCAGCAGCCCGCCGGTGAGC
>NZ_VCKW01000264.1 GCF_005889715.1 Actinomadura soli | reverse complement strand
GGGGAGCGCGGTGAGCCTTGTCGAGCCGCCGGCACACCCGGACGAGACTCCGCCGCGGCCACGGGAACCGGAGCGACCTGACGGGCGGCGGCCCGGCAGGCGCCTTCTCCCCGGCGACCGCCTCCGGCTGCGCGACCGCTTCCGGCTGGGCCGGCTGCCCGGGCCGGGTGGGCAGGCAAGGCCCGGTGGACGGCCGCGGCCCGTCCGGGAGCTGGTGCTGATCGTCGTGCTGTTCGGGCTCTACAAGCTCGGCCGGCTGTTCTCCAGCGACCGGGTCACGGACGCGTTCGCCAACGCCCGCGGCGTCTGGGACCTCGAACGGACCCTGTACCTGCCGGACGAGGCCGCCCTCCAGCAGGGGATCCTCCACAGCGAGACGCTGATCCACCTCACGAACGGCTACTACGCGGTCGTGCACTTCCCCGCGACCGTGCTGTTCCTGCTCTGGATCTACCTGCGGCGGCCCGCCCACTACCGGTGGATCCGCCGCGTCCTGGTGGGGCTGACCGCCGCGGCGCTCGCCCTGCACCTGCTCGTGCCGCTGGCCCCGCCCCGCATGCTCCCCGCCACCGGGCTGATCGACACCGCCGCCCGGTTCGGCCCCGCCGTGTACGGCGCCCCGGAGAGCGACATGATCGCCAACCAGTACGCGGCGATGCCGTCCCTGCACATCGGGTGGGCGGCCGTGATCGCGCTCGGGCTCGTCGTGTCGTCCGGGACGCGGTGGCGGTGGCTCTGGCTCCTGCACCCGGTCACGACCATCGCGGTCGTCGTCGCCACCGCCAACCACTACTGGCTGGACGGGATCGTCGTGCTGGCGCTGCTGTCGGTCACCGTGCTGCTGCTGCGCCCTCCGGCCTCCACCCCGGACGCCGCCGCGCCCGGCTCCGGCGTTCCCGGCTCCGCGCCCAGCGTCTCGAGCAGCTCCACGACGGGCTGAAGCTTCTCGTACAGCAGCAGGACGGGCTCGCCCGGCTCCGCGATGTCCAGCGCCGACGCCAGGGCCCCCTTCAGGTCGCCCGCCGGATGCGCGCGCACGTCCGGGCGCCCCTCCCGCAGCCCCTGGACGATCAGCCGGGTCATCTCACCGGAGCGGCGCCCCCGCAGGTCCTCGTCCTCGTAGACGACGACGCGGCCGAACGTCCCGGCCAGGGCCCGCGCGGTCTCGCCGACCAGCTCGTCGGACCGGTCGCCCGGCAGCGTGACCGCGGCGACGCCCCCGGCGCCCCCGGTGCCCCACCGCCGCCCGACGAACGCGCCCATCGCGGCGACCGCCGCCGGGTTGTGCGCGTAGTCGACCAGGACGGGATTGGCCCCGACCTGGTAGACGCAGCCCCGGCCCGGGTTGCGCAGGTGCGGGTCGAAGGTGCGCAGCGCCCGCGCCACCACGTCCACCGGGACGTCGAGCGCCCGGGCCGCGGCGGCGGCGGCGAGCGCGTTGGCGACGACGTGGACGGCGTGCCCGCCGAACGAGCCCGCCACCTCGTCGGCGGGCAGGATCCGGGTCCGGCGGTCGCCGCGCGCCTCCGTCAGCCAGCCGTGCTGCACGTAGTAGCCGAGACCGCCGTCCCGCAGATGCTCCACCAGGACAGGCGCCCCGGCAGCGATCGCGAAGTAGCGGAGCACCGGGGAGCGTCCCTGGACCGTGGGACGGCCGGCCAGCCCCGCCGCGGCCGGGTCCTCCGCGTTGAGGACGAGGTGCCCGCCGCGCCGGATCTCCTCGGCGACCAGCGCCTTGATGTCGACCAGGTCCTCCAGGGCCTCGGTGCCGTCCACGCCGAGATGGTCGCGGGTGATGTTGGTGACGACGGCGACGTCGGCGCGGTCGTAGCCGAGCCCGCGCCGGACGATCCCGCCCCGCGCGGTCTCCAGCACCGCGGCCTCCACCGACCGGTCGCCGAGCACCATCTCCGCCGAGCGCGGCCCGGACGCGTCCGAGACGTGCACCAGCTGGCGCCCCACGTACACGCCCTCGGTGCTGGTCATGCCGGTCCGCCGCCCGTCCAGCTCCAGCATGTGCGCGATCATCCGGACGGTCGTGGTCTTGCCGTTCGTGCCCGTCACCGACACGACCGGGACCCGCGACGGCGTGCCCGCCGGGTACATCAGGCCGATGATGTCGCCGGCGACGTCGCGTCCCGTGCCCTCGTGCGGCGCCAGGTGCATGCGCAGGCCGGGCGCGGCGTTGACCTCCAGGATCCCGGCGGCGCCCCGGTCGGCGGGCGGCGGGGAGCCGATGTCGGGCAGCCGCAGGTCGATGCCGCACACGTCCATGCCGACCGTCGCGGCGGCCCGCACGCACAGGTCCGCGACCTCGGCGTGGACGCCGTCGGTCACGTCCCTGCTGGTGCCGCCGGTGGACAGGTTCGCGTTGCGGCGCAGCCACACCCGCTCCCCGCCGCCGGGCACCGACCGCGGGCCGTGGCCCTGCCGGGCCAGGAGCGCCAGCTCCGTCGCGCCGAGCGCCAGCCGCGTCAGCGGCCGGTCGTGGCCCTCGCCGCGTGCCGGGTCGGCGTTGACCCGTGCCACCAGCTCGGCGATCGTCGCGGTCCCGTCGCCCGTCACGCACGCCGCCGTCAGCTCGGCCGCCGCCACCACCCGCCCGCCGACGACCAGGACCCGGTAGTCCCTGCCCGGGATGTAGGACTCGACGAGGACCTCGCCCTCCTCGCCCGCCGCCGACGCGAACGCCGCCACGACCTCCGGCGCGGTGGCCAGCTCGATGTGGACGTTCTCGCCCTGGTGGCCCGCCAGCGGCTTGACCACCACCGGGCCGCCGATCTCGTGCAGCACGTCGAGCGCCTCCGCCGGCGACGCCGCCACCCGCCCCTCGGGGACGGGGACGCCCGCGTCGGCGAGGAGCCGGTGCGCGAGCCGCTTGTCGCCCGCGACCTCCATCCCGATCGCCGAGGTGCCGTCGGTCATCGCCGCCCACACCGTCCGCCGGTACCGCCCGTACCCGAGCCGCAGCAGGTTCAGGCCGCCGACGCGGCGGACCGGCACGCCCCGCCGCCGCGCCGCCCGCGCCAGGGCCGACGTGCTCACCCCGAGCCGCTCCTCCTCGTGGGCGGCGGCGATGGGGGCCAGGTCGGCGGACGGGTCCGGCACCCGCCCGGCGAGCGCGCCGTTGACGACGCGCAGCGCGAGCGTGATCAGCTGCTCCACCACCGGGCTGCCGGACGGCTCGTCCCGCGGGCACTCGAGGATCACGTCGTACTCGGCGGGGCCGCCCGCGCGGACCGTCCGCCCGAAGAACACCTCCCGGCCGATCAGCCCGGACAGCTCCAGCGTGACGTGCTCGGTGACATGCCCGAAATAGGTGCCGCGCGCCATCGCGTCCAGCAGGCCACCAGGCCGGCCCGCCGAGCAGTGGTGCGTCCGCAGGCCCGCCAGCGCCTCCACCAGCCGCTCCGCGAAACCGGGATGGTCGGTCGTCTCGTGGCCGGTCAGGCCCTGCAGGTCGAGCCGCGCGATCGCGACGGGACGGGACAGGTAGACGTTGGGGCCGCTCAGGCGGCGCACATGATCGAGCCGCACGCTAATCCTCCTCCGGCCCGCGCATGTTGCCGATCGCCGGGAGCTTGTCGTTCATCTGGAAGGCGCATCCGGCCGGCAGCAGGTGCAGCGACACGTCCAGCATCGCCATCGGCTCGTCGTCCGACGCGGCGTAGGCGATGGTGGACTGGCCGGCGTCCACGACCGTGACCACGCCCGTCCCGACGACGTCGAACTGGCCGTCGCCCACCACGATCGCGGTGTCCTCGTCGATCCCGACGCCGAGCAGCCGCGTGTCGAGCGCGATGCCGCTCATCAGCCTCGGCAGCCGCCCGCGCTCGTTGAAATGCATGTCGATCAGCACGTTGTCGAGCAGCCCGAGCCCCGGGCCGACCTTCACGCTGGACGCGGCGACCTCGTGGCCGTGCCCGCCCAGGATCATCCAGTGGCCCATCGCGGTCGCGCCCGCGCTCGTCCCGGCGATGACCAGGCCCTCCTGGTCGAGGCGGCGCTTCAGCAACTCGTTGGTCCGCGAGCCCACCAGGGTCCGGATCCGCGACTGGTCGCCGCCGCTGAACAGCACCCCGGTCGCCGCGTCCAGCGCCCGCAGCGTCGCCGCGTCGTCGGCACCGGCCCGGCCCAGCAGCCGCAGCTCCCGCACCGAGGTCACACCGAGCCGCCCGAACACGGCCGTGTACTCCTCGGCGACCTCCTCCGGCACCTCGGTCGCCGTCGTCACGACCACGATCCGCGCGTCCTCGCCGCCCGCGAGCTCGACGAACGTCTCCAGGGCCCCCGACCCGCAGGTCCGGTTCTCCGCCCCACCGATGATCAGCAGCCGGCCCTTGCGTCCGGCGCTCCCAATTTTCTCTTTCACACCCGCTAACTACCCTTGATGACGGTCTGTAGTCGCTTCATCGCGACGAGCCACCGGCCGGCCGCTGCGGGTCCGGCCGGGCCCGCCGCGGCGCTCGCCCGCCGCGTCCGAGCGCCGCCTGCGCGGGAAGCGGCCGGAGATCGACCAGGCGCTGGAGGTCGTCGAGCTCCTGCTGCGGCCGGGCCGGGAATCTTCGGGCCCGCCCGAACGCTGATTCTTTTACGGGGAATGACCGTTTTGTGGTGTTCCCTCGCCGTGAGAGGCTGGCAGCCATTGGACGCATCGTCGAACGAGGGACGGTCGGGCCGTGAGTGAGATCCCCCGCCGCGCCGTGACGCGGACCGCCAAACTGGCGAGCCTGCCGCTCGGCTTCGCCGGCCGCACCGCGCTCGGGTTCGGCAAGCGGACGATCGGGCGTCCCGCCGAGGCCGTCGCGCTGGAGGTCCAGCGCCGCACCGCCGACCAGCTGTTCGCGGTGCTCGGCGAGCTGAAGGGCGGCGCGATGAAGGTCGGCCAGCTGCTGTCGATCTTCGAGGCGGGGCTGCCCGAGGAGATCGCCGGGCCGTTCCGCGCGAGCCTGACCAGGCTGCAGGAGTCCGCGCCCCCGATGCCCGCCGCGACCACCCACCGCGTCCTCGCCGAGGGGCTCGGCCGCGACTGGCGCGAGATGTTCGCCGAGTTCGACGACCGGCCCGCCGCCGCGGCGTCCATCGGCCAGGTCCACAAGGCGGTCTGGCGCGACGGCCGGACGGTCGCGGTCAAGGTCCAGTACCCCGGCGCCGCCCAGGCCGTGATGAGCGACTTCACCCAGATCTCCCGCCTGAGCAGGCTCTTCACCCCGCTGTTCCCCGGCGTCGAGGTCAAGCCCGTGATCGCCGACCTCAAGCGCCGGCTGGAGAAGGAGCTCGACTACGTCGACGAGGCCCGCGCCCAGACCGCCTTCCACGACGCCTACGCGGGCGATCCCGACTTCGTCGTCCCGGCGGTCGTCGCCCAGTCGGGCAACGTCCTCGTCACCGAGTGGCTGGACGGCACCCCGCTCGCCAAGGTCATCGCCGAAGACTCCCATGACCGGCGCGACCGCGCGGGCCTGCTGCTGTTCCGCTTCCTGCTGTCCGGCCCGGACCGCTGCGAGATGATCCACATCGACCCGCACCCCGGCAACTTCCGGCTGCTGGACGACGGCCGCCTCGGCGTCATGGACTTCGGCGGCGCCGCCCGCGTCCCGGCCGAGCTGCAGTGGTCGATCGGCCGCCTGCTGCGCATCGGCACGCTCGGGGACCCGGACGACATCGTCGGCGCGCTGCGGGAGGAGGGCTTCCTGGCGCCGGACGCCGACGTCGACCCGGACGAGGTCGCCGGCGTCGTCGCGCCGCACGCCGCCCCGTTCGCCGTCGAACGCTTCCGGTACTCCCGCGAATGGCTGCGCGAGCAGACCGCCCGCGGGCTCGGCCTCGCGTCCGACATGCGCCCCGGCGCCCTCGCCCGGCAGTTCCGGCTGCCGCCCCAGTACCTGGCGGTCAGCCGTGCCCTGTCCGGATGCGGCGGCGTCCTGTGCCAGCTGGAGGCCGAGGGCGAGTTCCGCGCCGAGGCCGAGCGTTGGCTCCCCGGCTTCGCCGCCGACGGCGGCCCCGACGACCAGACCAGGGCCACCGCCTGACTCCGGTGCCTCCGGGGCTCAGGCGAGGGCCTGGGCCTCCTCTTCCTCGACCTCGCGGTTCCATTCGCGCTTGCTCGACTGCCAGCCGTCCTCGTCGCGGCCGCGCCGCCAGTAGCCCGAGATGGACAGCCGCTCCATCGGCAGGCCGCGCTCGACCCGCAGGTGCCGCCGCAGCGTCTTGACGAAGGTCGCCTCGCCGTGGACGAACGCGTGCACGTCGTCGCTCGGGAACTCCAGCTTCCGGACGGCCTCGACCAGCAGATCACCGACCTGGGCGCCGCCGCGGTGCAGCCACACGACGTCGGCGTCCCCCGGCGTGGGCAGGTCCTGCTCCTCCTCGGGCCCGGCGACCTCGACGAACACGCGGACGTGCGCGTCCGGCGGGATCCGCTCGAGCGAGGCGGCGATCGCCGGCAGCGCGCTCTCGTCGCCGGCCAGAAGATGCCAGCCGGCGTCGGCGCGGGGCGCGTAGGCGCCGCCCGGGCCGCTGAAGTAGATCTCCTCGCCGGGACGGGCGCCCGCCGCCCACGGCCCCGCGAGCCCCTTGTCGCCGTGGTGGACGAAGTCGATCGTGAGCTCGACGGCCTCGGGGTCCCACGCCCGGACGGTGTAGGTCCGGGTGGTCGGCCACTGCTCCCGCGGCATCTCGGCGCGGATCCGCTCCATGTCGAGCGGCTCGGGGTAGGCGACGCCCGGCCGTGTGAAGAGCAGCTTCACGTAGTGGTCGGTGAACTCGCCCGCGCTGAACCCGGCCAGATCCTCACCGCCGATGACCACGCGGATCATGTGCGGGGTGATCCTCTCGGTGCGCAGCACCGTCCCCCTGGTCAGCCTGCGTCCCTTGCGGGCCGGTTCCGTCGCCATGCAGCTCCTCCGATGTGCCCGGTAAGTACTTAGGCAAGCCTAACCAGTGGTTCGCCCGGATTGTTCCGCCGGGTTACGGTCGGGTGGGCGGCACGGCGATGCGGACGGGTGAGGCGGATGGCGCTCAGCAGGCAGCCGATGACGGACGAGCAGCGCAAGTCGGTGGCGCTGGAGTATCTCAAGGGGTTCGACAACGGCGGCGTGACCTCGGACGGCGCGCCCCTGCTCGACCTGTTCGCCGACGACGCGCAGGTCTGCTTCCCGAAATGGGGCCTGGCCACGGGCAAGGACGAGATCGCGCGGCTGTTCGGCGACGTCGGCGCCACGATCACCTCGATCCGGCACCACTACGCCACGTTCAACTGGATCTTCTCCGGCGGCGACACGCTCGTGTGCGAGGGCACCAGCCACGGCGAGCACCGGGACGGCCCGTGGCGCGCCGGCGTCCCCGAATGGGGCGCCGGGCGCTGGTGCGACGTGTTCGAGATCCGCGACTGGAGGATCCAGCGCGTGTTCATCTACCTCGACCCCGACTACGCGGGCGGCGACACCGCCCGCTACCCCTGGCTCGCCGGGGGATGACCGCCCGCCGGCGGGCGGCTGGGCGAAGGGTGGGCGGCCTGCGCCCGGTGACCCTCCGAACAGGTTCATCTGCGATACGTTCGTGTGGCCCGCGCGCCCCTCGCCGACCGCGCCGCACGGAGGAACGATGTCCGTTCTCGCCCAGCTGCTCACCGCCGTCGACGACGGCTCGGTGGAGATCGTCGACCTGACCGCCCCGCTGTCGGAGCGCACCCCGATCCTCCGGTTGCCGGAGCCGTTCGCCAACACGGTGCCGTTCCGGCTCAAGGAGATCAGCCGCTACGACGACCGCGGCCCGGCCTGGTACTGGAACGACATCGAGACGGGCGAGCACGTCGGCACCCATTTCGACGCGCCCGTGCACTGGGCCACCGGCCGGGGCGGCGAGGACGTCGCGCAGGTCCCGCCGCGCCGCCTCGTCGCGCCCGCCGCCGTGCTGGACGCGTCCGCGCACGCGTCCGCCGACCCCGACTTCCTGCTGGAGATCGAGCACGTCCGGGCCTGGGAGGAGGAGAACGGCCCGCTGCCCGACGGCGGCTGGCTCCTCTACCGCACCGGCTGGGACGCCCTCTCCGGCGACCAGGACACCTTCCTCAACGCCGACCGGGACGGCCCGCACACGCCCGGGATCTCGCCCGAGTGCGCCCGGTGGCTGGCCGAGGAGACGCCCGTCCTCGGCCTCGGCGTGGAGACCGTCGGCACCGACGCGGGCGGCGCGCACGCGTTCGACCCGCCGTTCCCGTGCCACTCCTACTTCCTCGGCGCAGGGAAGTACGGCCTCACCCAGCTCCGCAACCTCGGCCGGCTGCCCGCCCGCGGCGCCGTGCTGCTCGCCTCGCCGCTACCGATCGTCGGCGGGTCGGGCAGCCCCGCCCGCGTACTCGCGCTGGTCGAACGGTGAACGTCGCGGAGGCCGTGGGCGAGGCACTCGCGCGGCTCGGCGCCCGCACGGTCTTCGGCGTCGTCGGCAGCGGCAACTTCCACGTCACCAACGCGATGATCGCGAACGGGGCCCGGTTCATCGCCGCCCGGCACGAGGGCGGCGCCGCCACGATGGCCGACGCCTACGCGCGGGTCGGCGGCGGCCTCGGGGTGGTGTCGGTCCACCAGGGTCCGGGCCTCACCAACGCCGTCACCGGCATCGCCGAGGCCGCCAAGAGCCGCACTCCGCTCGTGGTCGTCGCGGGCGAGGTCGCCGCCGCGGCGGTCCGCTCCAACTTCCGCGTCGACCAGGCGGCGATCGCCACCGCGGTCGGCGCCGTCCCCGAGCGGGTCCACTCCCCGCAGACCGCGGTGGCGGACGTGACCCGCGCCTGCCGCACCGCCGTCGCCGAGCGGCGCACCGTCCTGCTCGGGCTGCCCCTGGACATCCAGGCCGCCGAGCACCCGGACCCCGCGCGGCGGCCCGGGGTCTCCGGCCGGCGCGCCGCCCCGGTGCCGCCGCTGCCCGTGCCGCCGGCGGCCGCGATCGCCCGGCTCGCCGACGTGCTCCAGGCCGCGCGGCGGCCGGTGTTCATCGCCGGGCGGGGCGCGCGGCTGTCCGGCGCGGCGGAGCCGCTCGCGGAGCTGGCCGCCCGCTGCGGCGCGCTCACCGCGACGTCCGCCGTCGCCCGCGGCCTGTTCGCCTTCGCCGCCGACCCGTTCGACCTGGACGTCAGCGGCGGGTTCGCGACCCCGGCCGCCGCCGACCTGATCGCCGGCGCCGACCTGATCGTCGGCTGGGGCTGCGCGCTGAACATGTGGACGACCCGGCACGGCGCGCTCATCGCCAAGGACGCGACCGTCGCGCAGGTCGACGTGGACGCCCGCGCGCTCGGCGCGCACCGCCCCGTCGACCTCGGCCTGATCGGCGACGCGGCGGAGACCGCCCGCGCGGTCGACGCCGAGCTGGACGCGCGCGGGCACGCCGCGTCCGGCTACCGCACGCCCGACGTCGCCGAGCGGCTCGCCCGCGAGGGACGCTGGCAGGACGTCCCCTACGAGGAGCATCCCCGCGGCGATGACGGCACCGGCCACCCCCGCATCGACCCGCGGACCCTGTCGATCGCCCTGGACCGCATGCTGCCCCGCGAGCGCACCGTCGCCGTCGACTCCGGGAACTTCATGGGCTACCCGGCGATGTTCCTGGACGTCCCCGACGCCGACGGGCTCGTGTTCACCCAGGCGTTCCAGGCGGTCGGGCTCGGCCTCGCCACCGCCATCGGCGCCGCCGTCGCCCGCCCCGACCGGCTCACCGTCGCCGCGCTCGGCGACGGCGGCGCGCTGATGGCCGTCGGCGAGCTGGAGACCGCGGTCCGGCTGGGGCTCGGGCTGCTCGTGATCGTCTACGACGACGAGGCGTACGGCGCCGAGCTGCACCATTTCGGGCCCGGCGGGCATCCGCTGGACACGGTCGTCTTCCCGCCCGCCGACCTGGCCGCGATCGGGCGCGGGTTCGGCTGCGACGCGGCGACCGTCCGTCGCCCCGAGGACCTCGCCGCGGTGCGGACGTGGCTCGCGGGCCCGCGCGACCGCCCGATGGTCGTGGACGCCAAGATCACGCGCAGCCGGCCCGCCTGGTGGCTGGAAGAGGCGTTCCGCGGCCACTGACCGTGTTTGTCCGGCCACTCCTGGGAATGATCACCGGCGCGGTCGTCTTCCGGGGCGCCAGAGCGGTGCCGGTGCCGGCATCGCCGTCCCCGGACGGTCGGCCGGCTCTGTCAGGCGTCCTTACGTTCGCGGCGACCGCGCCTGCCGTCACAGGTCCCGGAGGAGGAGAGATGACGCGAGGGCCGAAGCTTCCCGAACTCGCCGCGGAGATGGCCGCGGAGTTCGCCGGGACGATGATCCTGATCCTGTTCGGCGTGGGCGTCGTCGCGCAGGCGGTGGCCGGCAGCGGGCTCGGCGACCCGCAGAGCCTCGGCGGCCACGACGCCATCGCCTGGGCCTGGGGCATCGGCGTGACGCTCGGCGTGTACGTCGCCGCGCGCATCAGCGGCGGGCACATCAACCCGGCCGTGACCTTCGCCCTCGCGGTCTTCAAGGGGTTCCCCTGGCGCAAGGTGCTCCCGTTCTGGTTCGCCCAGGTGCTCGGCGCGTTCACGGCGGCGCTGATCGTCCGGTGGAACTACAGCGAGATCCTGCAGAAGTTCGACCCGGGGCTGACGGAGAAGTCGCACATCGTCTTCTCCACCATGCCCGGCAACGGGACGCTGCCGATCGGGACGTGGGGCGCGTTCCGCGACCAGGTGATCGGGACCGCGATCCTGCTGTTCCTCGTCCTCGCCCTCACCGACCTGCGCAACGCGCCGCCGCTGGCGAACCTGGCGCCGCTCATCATCGGGCTCATCGTCGTCGCGATCGGGATGGCGTTCGGCTCGGCCGCCGGCTACGCGATCAACCCGGCCCGCGACCTCGGCCCCCGGCTCGCCCAGTACCTCACCGGCTACGGGACGGACGCATGGCGGGATCAATACGGGCATCTGTACTTCTGGGTCCCGCTCGTGGCGCCGCTGATCGGAGCCGTGATCGGCGCCGGCCTGTACATCCTGCTCATCGGGCGCAACATCCCCGGCGAGGGGGATGAGGGCGTGCCCACCAGGCCCGAGCCGGAGTACGACGTCACCTGACGGGGTCCCGCGCGACACGCAGAAAGGGGAGAGCCGATGGCCGACTTCGTCGGAGCGCTCGACCAGGGCACCACCAGCACCCGCTTCATGATCTTCGACCACGGCGGCAACGAGGTCGCCCGCCACCAGCTCGAACACCAGCAGATCCTGCCCCAGGCGGGATGGGTGGAGCACAACCCGACCGAGATCTGGGAACGCACCCGCGCCGTCATCCAGACCACCCTGAACAAGGCCCACCTGACCCACGCCGACCTGGCCGCGTTGGGGATCACCAACCAGCGT
>NZ_VCKW01000263.1 GCF_005889715.1 Actinomadura soli | reverse complement strand
CGCCGCCCGGCCCGCCGGGCCGCGCCCCCGCGCCCGTTCGCGGGGTGAAAATGCGTTGCCTCCCGCGCCCGTGTATCGGCACTCTTATGGAGGCTTCCGGGAAATGACCGGAAGCCGGATAATTGCCGGAACATTTCCTCGTGGTTCAACGGCAGAACGCCGCACCGTTAATGCGGATATCCAGGTTCGAATCCTGGCGGGGGAGCGGCACGGGCTAGGGAGGTGACCCGGTGAACGTGCTCGTCCTGAACGCGTCGTACGAGCCACTGCAGAAGGTGGATCTGCGGCACGCCATCCGGATGCTGGTCCGCGAGGTGGCGGTCGTCGAGGAGGCGGAGGAGGGCCGCACCTTCGGCCGCTTCCCCGTGCCGCGCGTGCTGCGGCTGGTCCGGTACGTCGCGATGCGCTGGCGGCACGGACGGCGCCCGCCCTGGACCAAGCGCGGCGTCTACCTGCGCGACCGGGGCCGCTGCTGCTACTGCGGCAAGCGCGGCGACACCATCGACCACGTCCACCCGCAGTCGCGGGGCGGCGGCGACACGTGGGAGAACACCGTCCTGGCCTGCGGTAAGTGCAACAACCGCAAGGGCGACCGGACGGTCGCGGAGGCCGGGCTGCGGCTGCTGTCCGAGCCGCGCGTCCCGCGCTGGGACGAACTCGTCGGCACCTGACCGAAGACCGCACCGGAGGCCGGTCCGCCGCATCACGGCGGACCGGCCTCCGAATCGTGGACCATACGGTGTTCCAGTAGTGTTTGAGTTACTCTGTGTGTTTTCTGAAGCATGTGAGGCTAATTGGGTGATTGTGGTAGCGTGCCCGCCAATCTGAGCTTTGTTATCTAGGAGTGATCTGTGGCGGCCCTCGATTCCCCCGGCACGACGGCCCGCTCCGGCGGGCGGCGCGAAGCGGGGCGGCGTAAAGCGGGGCGGCGCCTCGCGGCACTCGCCCTCGCGGTGGGCCTTTCGGTGGCGCTGCCGCCGGTGTCCGGGAGCGCGGCGAGACTCCCGCAGGAGCCGCAGGATCTCAAGAAGAAGTACGCGGAACTCCAGAAGCGCGCCGCAAAGCTGTCGAAGGAGTACCGCGGCGAGCTCGTCACCCTCGAAGAGACGAAGAAGGCCGCCGAGCGCGCCGCCGCCGACGCCGCCAGGACCGACCGCGAGTACGACGCCGCCCGCGCGGACATCGCCCGGCTCGCCTCCACCGCCTACATGACCGGACGGCTCGACATCGTCCCGATGATCTCCTCCGCCGAGCCGGGCACCGCCGTCCACGACGCCGCCGTGGTCGAGCACATCAGCCGCAACAACGGCCGCCGGCTCCAGGCGTTGCAGGCCCTGAACGCCAAGGCGGCCGAGTCGCAGGCGACGGCCGCCAAGAAGCTGGACGCGGTCAAGAAGGAGATCGAGGACCTGGAGGGCCAGCGCAGCCGCGTCAAGAAGCTGCTCGCCAAGTACAAGCCCGAGGTCACCAGGACGCAGGCCCCCGCGGGCCGGCCCGACGGGGTCAGCGGCTCCAAGTCGCCGATCGCGGGCAACTCGATGACCGCGCGGATGCGCACGGCCCTGCTGGCGATCGACGGCAACTTCGGACCGTTCCCGTCCATCGGGTGCTCGCGTCCGGGCGACCCGCAGGACCACGGCTCCGGCCGGGCCTGCGACTTCATGGAGAGCACCGGCGGGCAGATGCCGAGCGCCTCCGCCCAGGCGCACGGCGACCGCGTCGCCCAGTACGTGATCGACAACGCGTCCCGCCTCGGGATCAAGTACGTCATCTGGAAGCAGCGCATCTACGACATGCGCAGCAGCGGCGGCTGGCGCCAGATGGAGGACCGGGGCAGCGTCACGCAGAACCACTACGACCACGTGCACGTCTCCGTCCTCTGATCCGGAGCGCTATTTCTCGTCGAGGCCGACGACGGCGCGTTCGGCGGCGGAGCGGGCGGCGGCCTCGACGACCTCCAGGCCGGTGATCGCGTCGGCGAGCGTCACCGGAGGGGGCCCCTCACCGGCGAGGGCGCGGGCCACCGACGCGTAGAACTCCTGGTAGGCGCCCGGCGCGGTGGGTTCGAGCCGCTCCTCGCCGGGCGTGCCGACCAGGCCGTACGCCTCCGGCGCGGCGAGCCCGTAGCCGGGGTCCTTCGGGGTGAGGCCCGCGCGGAGCTGCTCCTCCTGCGGGTCCATCCCCGGCACGACGTAGGACGCGCGGCTCCCCAGCACCCGGAACCGCGGCCCGAGCTGCGCGGCCGTCGCGCTCGCCCACAGGTGGGAGCGGACGCCGCTGGGATGGGACAGGGCCACGAACACGTCGTCGGGCACCGCCGCCCCCGGCCGCCGCGTGTCGATCTCCGCGTAGACCGCCGCGGGACGGCCGAACAGCGCGACCGCCTGGTCGATCAGGTGCGTGCCGAGGTCGAACAGGATGCCGCCCGCCTCGCGCGGGTCGGTGCTCTCCTTCCAGCTCTTGCGCACCTCGGGCCGCCAGCGCTCGAAGCGGGACTCCAGCCGCCGGACGTCGCCGAGGGCGTCCGAGCCGATCAGCCGGGACGCCGTCCGGAAGTCGCCGTCCCAGCGCCGGTTGTGGAACGGGAACACCGGCAGCCCCCGGACGGCGCTCAGCGCGGCCAGCGACCGCGCGTCCGCGGCGGAGGCCGCCACCGGTTTGTCCACGACGACGGGCAGGCCCGAGGTCAGCGCCGTCCGGGCCAGCGGGACGTGCTGCCGGTTCGGCGCGGTGACCACCACCAGGTCGTACTCGCCTGACGTGCCCCACAGCCGGTCGGCGCCGTCCACGACGTCCGCCTCCGGGTACCGCTCCCGGACGGCCCGCTGCCGCTCCGGGTCCCCGGTGACGACCGCGGCGAGCCGCATCCCGGGGACGGACGAGATCAGCGGCGCGTGGAAGACCGAGCCGCCGGTGCCGTATCCGATCAGCGCAACACGCAGGTCCATGCCACGATCATGACCGATGGCGCGGTGGCCGCCCGATCCCGGGGTCGGGGGGCGACGTAGGCTTTCGTCCAGGGATGGACAGGAACGAGGGGGCCCGTTGCCCAAGCCAGTGCTTCTGACGGTCGACGACGACCCGGGCGTGTCCCGGGCCGTGGCCCGGGACCTGCGGCGCAGGTACGCCGAGTCGTACCGGATCGTGCGCGCCGAGTCCGGCCGCCAGGCGCTGGACGCCCTGAGCGAGCTGCGGCTGCGCGGCGAGGACACCGCCGTCATGCTCGCCGACTACCGGATGCCCGAGATGAACGGCGTGGAGTTCCTGGAACGCGCCATGGACCTGTACCCGTACGCCCGCCGCGTCCTGCTCACCGCCTACGCCGACACCGACGCCGCGATCCGCGCGATCAACGTCGTCGACCTCGACCACTACATGCTGAAGCCCTGGGACCCGCCGGACGAGAAGTTCTACCCGGTGATCGACACCCAGCTCGACGCGTGGGCGCGGACCGAGCGGCGCCCGCCGGGCGAGCTGCGGGTCGTCGGGCACCGCTGGTCGGCCCGCTGCTACGAGGTCCGCGACTTCCTCGCCCGCCACCAGGTGCCCTACCACTGGCTGATGGACGGTGACCCGGAGGGCGCCCAGCTCGTCACGGCCGCGGGCTCCCCGGAGCTGCCGCTGATCGTGACCGCGGACGGGACGACGCTGTGCGCCCCCTCCGACGCCGAGCTGGCGTCCGCGATCGGCCTGTCGACCACCCCGTCCACCGGCTTCTACGACCTGATCGTCGTCGGCGGCGGGCCGTCCGGGCTGGGCGCGGCCGTGTACGGCGCCTCCGAGGGCCTGAACACGGTGGTCGTCGAGCGGCGCGCCCTCGGCGGCCAGGCCGGGCAGAGCTCCCGCATCGAGAACTACCTCGGCTTCCCCGACGGGGTGACCGGGGCGCAGCTCGCCGAGCGGGCCCGCCGGCAGGCCGACCGGTTCGGCGCCGAGCTGCTCCAGGCCGGCGAGGTCACCGCGCTGGAGGCGCGCGGCACGGCCCGCGTCGCCCGGCTGGCGGACGGCACGGAGATCGCCGCGCACGCCGTCATCCTCGCCACCGGCGTGTCCTACCGCCGCCTCAACGCCGAGGGCGTGGACGACTTCGTCGGGCGCGGCGTGTTCTACGGCGCCGCGCTCACCGAGGCGCCGTCCTGCGCGGACGAGGAGGTCGCCGTCGTCGGCGGCGCGAACTCCGCCGGGCAGGCCGCCGTCCACCTCGCGAAGTATGCGAAGAAGGTGCACATCATCGTCCGGGCGGAGGGTCTGGAGCGGTCGATGTCGCACTACCTGATCGAGCAGATCGGCGAGACGCCGAACATCGAGGTCCACACCGGCAAGACCGTCTGCGCGGCGGAGGGCGCCGACCGGCTGGAGCGCCTCACGTTCGCGTGGGCGGGCGGCAAGAAGACGATCGACGCGCACTGGCTGTTCGTGTTCATCGGCGCCGAGCCGGGCACCGGGTGGCTGGACGGCTTCGTCGAGCGCGACCCGCGCGGCTACGTGCTCACCGGCCCCGACCTCGTCGCGGGGGGACGAAGGCCCGCCGGGTGGCCGCTCGTCCGGCAGCCCTACCACCTGGAGACCAGCGTCCCCGGCGTGTTCGCCGCGGGCGACGTCCGCTCGGAGTCGATGAAGCGCGTCGCGTCCGCGGTCGGCGACGGCGCCATGGCCGTTGCCCTCGTTCACCGTTACCTGGAGCAGGCATGAGCGAAGCGAACCGGGGGGCGTGGGGGGTCGTCCCACCACAAGGAGCAGGCATGAGTACGGCATCGCCCGAGGAGCTGCGGGAGCTGTTCCTCTTCGAGGACCTCGACGACGACAAGCTGGCCTGGCTGTCGGAGCACGGGACGGTCGAGGCGGTCCCCGCGGACGGCGAGATCTGCGCGCAGGGCGACCCCGCCGAGTTCCTGTACGTGCTGCTGGACGGCGAGATGGCGATGTCCACGAACGTCCGGGGGCACATCGTCGAGGTGAGCCGGACGTCGCGTCCAGGCACCTATGGCGGCGCCGTCCAGGCGTACCTGGGCGACAAGATCGAGCAGATCTACCAGCACACGCTCCGGGCGGTGCGGGACTGCCGGATGTTCGTGCTGCCCGCGCGCAAGTTCGGCAAGTCCGTCCTCAAGTGGTTCCCGATGGCCGCCCACCTGCTGGAGGGCGTGTTCTTCGGGATGACCAACAACCGGCGCGTGGTCGACCAGCGGGAGCGGCTCACCGCGCTCGGCACGATCACCGCCGGGCTCACGCACGAGCTGAACAACCCGGCCGCCGCGGCGGCGCGGGCCAGCACCGAGCTGGGCGAACGGCTGCTCGGGGCGCAGAAGAGCCTCGCCGACCTCGCGGCGCAGGGCGTCGACTGCACGCATCTCAGCGCGCTGGTCGCGCTGCGCCCCGCGCTCCAGCCGCAGGCGGCCAGGCGGAGCCCGCTGGAGGTCAGCGACGCCGAGGACGAGCTGGGCGACTGGATGGAGGAGCACGGCGTCGGCGACGCCTGGGACCTCGCGCCCGGCCTGGTCGCCGCGGGGATCGGCATCGAGCAGGCCGAGGAGGTCGCGACGGCGGCGGGCGACAACCTGCCGGGCGCGATGCGCTGGCTCGCCGAGGTGATGGAGGTCGCGCAGCTCCAGGCGGAGATCTCCGAGGCGATGGGCCGCATCACCGCGCTGCTGGACTCGGCGCGGCAGTACTCCCAGCTCGACCGCGCCGCCCACCAGCGCGCCGACCTGCGCGAGCTGCTCGACAGCACGCTCACCATGCTCAAGCGCAAGATCGGCCAGGACGTGGTCGTCAAGACCGACTACGACCCCGGCCTGCCGCTCGTCCCCGTCTACGCGGCGGAGCTGAACCAGGTGTGGACGAACCTGATCGTCAACGCGCTGTACGCGATGCAGGGGTCGGGCACCCTCACGATCCGCACCGCGCGCGAGAACGACCACGCGCTCGTGGAGATCGCGGACACCGGGACCGGCATCCCCGAGGAGAACCTCGGCCGGATCTTCACGCCGTTCTTCACCACCAAGCCGGTCGGGCAGGGCACCGGCCTCGGCCTGGACATCTCCTGGCGCATCGTCGCGGACCGGCACGGCGGCGACATCCGCGTCGAGTCGCTGCCCGGCGACACCCGCTTCCAGGTGCTGCTGCCGCTCACCGAGCCGAACGGCGAGTGAACGCGGGCCCGCCGGCGGGCGCTACTCGAACAGGTCGGGCTGCTCGCGGGTGATCTGGTCGTGGAGCGGCTGGTAGTTGATCCAGCCGACCAGGTCGTTGCCGATCTGCTGGTGCGTCAGGACGGCGTTGTCGTGCTCGATCGGGACGACCTGCCCGGCGGCCTTGGCGAGGAGCTGCACCTGGCACGAGCGCTCCATCGTGATGAACCACCAGGCGGCGGCGTCCACGGTGTCCCCGACCGTCAGCAGGCCGTGGTTGCGGAGGATGACGGCCTTGGTCTCGCCGAGCGCGGCGGCGATGCGCTTGCCCTCCTCCAGGTCGGTGACGACGCCGGTGTAGTCGTCGAACAGGCCGTGGTCCTGGTAGAACGCGCACACGTCCTGCGTGATCGGCTCCAGCTTCCGGCCGAGCGCCGAGAGCGCCCGCCCGTAGGTGGAGTGGCTGTGCGCGGCGGCGACGACGCCCGGCCTGGCCTGGTGGATCTGGGAGTGGATCGCGAACGCGGCCTCGTTGACGGGGTAGCGGCCCTGGACGACCTTGCCCTCGTGGTTCACCAGGATCAGGTCGCTGACCCTGATGTGCTTGAACGACATCCCGAACGGGTTGACCCAGAAGTGGTCGGTCCGCTCCGGGTCGCGGGCCGTGATGTGCCCGGCCACGCCCTCCTCGAAGCCGAGCTTGCCGAAGATGCGCAGCGCGGCGGCCAGGCGCTCCTTGCGGTGGCGGCGCTCGTCCTCGACGTTGTCGAACGCCGGCGGCAGCTTGAAGATCAGGTCGGTCGGCAGCTTCTCCAGGAACTCGTCTTCGTCGGACATGGGGGCACTCCTCGGCTCGTCTGCGTCCACCGAACACCATCGCGGGCGATCCGGCTAGACCGGAACGATCCAAGCGTCCCGGGCCTTGTTGTCCGTAGCGGACAAAGGGGGCGCAGAATGGAGGGATGGAGCCCAGCGCCGGCGACCGGTTCCTGCGGTTGCTGACCGAGCACAGCGACGACCCGGCACGGCTCGAGGCGGCCGTCCGGGCCGCCCGCGGCCGGTCCCCGCTGGTGGCGGCGCTGCCCGAGGAGGAGACCAGGCGGCACACCCGCGCGCTCGTGCGGGGCGTGCTCGCCGCGCTGGAGGGCGGCGGGCCGGACGCGCTGGAGCGCGGCGGCCCCGCCGGGGACGTCCTCGCCGCGGCGGAACGGCTCGGCGAGGACCGGGCGCGGCAGGGCGTGCCGGTCGAGGCGTTCCTGGACGGCTTCCAGGCCGGCCGCGCCCATCTCGTCCGGACGCTCATCGCCGACGGCCGCCGCCAGGGTGTCCCGGACGCCGCGCTCCTCGACGGCGTCACCCGCATCGACGAGATCACCACCGCGCTCGTCCACCGGATGGTCCACGCGCACCGGGTCGCCGAGCTGGGGATGGCCCGCACCGTCCGGGAGGGCCGCGTGCAGATGCTGCGGCAGCTCCTGCACGGCGAGGCCGTCCCGGTGCTCGCGCCGCTCGACCCGTCCCGCGCGTACCACTGCGTGGTCTCCGACGTCAGCGACCCGGCGGTCGCGGCACGTCTGGAGGCGGAGCTGACCGCGGCGGGCCCCGGGCTGTGCGCGCTGGTCGACGGGCGGCTCGCGGCGCTGGTCGCCCGGCTCCCGGAGCCGCCCGCCACGTCGGGTCACTTGCGAGGGGACGACCCCCCACACCCCCCGGAACGGCCCGAGCCCCTGCTGCTGGTGGCGGCGCCGCCCGTACGTCCCGCCGAGGTCGCGCCGATGTACGAGCTGGGACGGCGGGCGCTGCGCGCGGGCGCGGACGCCGCGCTCACCGGGATGCGGGAGCTCGCCGACCTGGCGCTGCTCACCGTCACCGCGGCGGAGCCGGAGATCGGCGGGCTGCTCGCGGGCGCGCTGCTGGCGGGCCTCGACCCGGACGACCCGTTCCACCGCGAGCTGGCCGGGACGGGACTCGCCTACCTCGACCACGGCGGCCGGATGGAGCCGACGGCCGCGGCGCTGCACGTCCACGGCAACACGGTCAAGTACCGGATCCGGCGGCTGCAGGAGCTGACCGGGCGCCCGCTGCTGGACCCGTCGGGCGGGGCGGCCGTGTCCCGCGCCGCGCACTGGTGGTGGGCCCTGAACCGCTGGCTCGCCCGCGCGGCGCCCTGATTCTGTTTTGATGGACGTTTTGGATGGACGTTCCGTCCGGGACGTCCCGCACGAGAGCGGAGGGGGACCGGTGACGCCACCGAGGATCGGCACCGTGATGTGGCCCATGCAGTCCTGGCCGGACGCGGGGGAGCTGTGGCGGCGCGCCGAGGACCTCGGGTTCCGGCACGCCTGGGTGTACGACCACATCGCGTGGCGGGGCACGACGCCCTGGTACGACGCCTACACGACCCTGGCCGCGGCCGCCGCCGTCACCTCCCGGGTGCGGATCGGGACCCTGGTCACCTCCCCGAACTTCCGGCATCCCGTCCCGACGGCGCACGCGATCAAGACGATCGACCACATCAGCGGCGGGCGGCTGGCCATCGGCATCGGATCGGGCGGCACCCGCCGCGCCTCCGACGCGGGCGTCCTCGGCGGCGACGACTGGACGCCCAGCGAGCGCGCCTCCCGCTTCGCCGAATGGGTCGGGCTGCTCGACCGGCTGCTGCGGCAGCCGGAGACGACCTTCGAGGGCACGCACTACACGGCGCGTGAGGTCGTCCTGGAGCCGGGCTGCGTGCAGCGTCCCCGCGTGCCGTTCGTCATCGCCGGGAACGGTCCGCGCGGCATGCGGCTCGCCGCCCGGCACGGCGCCGGGTGGGTGACCAGCGGCCGTCCCGACGGCGGGACGGCGCAGGAGACCGTCCGGTCCCGGCTGGGGGCCCTGGACGCCGCGTGCGAGGCGGAGGGCCGCACGATCGGGGACAGGATCCTGCTGACGGGGTTCAGCGGGGAGCCCTGGCTCGACTCGGCCGGCGCGTTCGACGACCTCGCGGGCCGCTACGCCGAGCTGGGCATCACCGAGATCGTGCTGCACTGGCCGCGTCCGGGGACGCCGTTCGACGCCGACATGAAGGTCTTCGAGGCGGTCGCCGCGACGTACGGGGAGCCGGGAGGGGCCCGCTGATGCCGTTCGTGCTGCTCGCGCTCGCGATCGCCTTCGAGGTCACCGCCACGCTGTCGATGCGCGCCTCCGACGGGTTCACCAAGCCCGGGCCCGCGGTGGTCGTGGTCGCGGGATACGTGATCTCGTTCTTCTTCCTGGCGAAGGCGCTGACGTCCCTGAACGTGGGGCCCGTCTACGCGATCTGGTCCGCGCTCGGCACGATCGGCGCCTTCGTCGGCGGCGTCCTGCTGTTCGGCGAGCAGGTCAGGCCGCTCACCATCGCCGGGGCGGTGATCATCGTGGTGGGCGTGATCGTGATCAACCTCGGCGGGGGCGTCCACCAGGGCTGAGGGCCGCTCAGATGCGGTAGAGGGCGCCCTCGACGCCCCACTCGGCGGACGGCGGCGGCTCCCCGCGCCCCGCCGGCGGCGGCCGGACGAGGACGAGCCGCGCCACCCCGAGCCGCCGCAGCGCGCCGACCGCCTCCTCCGGCGGCCCGCCGGGCGGGATACCCGCGAACATCAGGTCGGCGTCGCGCGCCCAGCCAGGGGGCTCGGCGAACTCCGGCGCCCACACGCACGTGCGGTGCCCGGCGGTGATCCGGTAGCCGTGCATGGCGCGGCCGGGATGCGCGACCGGCAGCGGCTCGATGCGCAGCGACCCGTGCCGGAACGCCGCGAGGACGGGCGCGGGCATGCCGCACTGCCGGGCGATCCGGCCGAGGACCGCCTGATACGGGCCGTGCTCGTCGCGGACGAGCCACGCCTGCGAACTCTCCGGCGGCTCCGAGCCGGGACCGCCGTCCAGCCCGACCCGCGCGTGCCCGTACTCGACCAGCAACCCCGCCGGGGCGTGCAGCGGCGGGCGGGCCGCCCCCTCGGACGGCCCATCGGGACCGGCCGTTCCGATACCGAGCAGGATCAGGCGCGGCATGCCCCGATCGTCACCCCCGTGCCCGGGCCCCGTCCAGCCCCTGGAACCGCTCTGGTCAGACGGGTTCGGCGAGGGTCGTGACCCGCTGCTGCTCCAGCTGCCCGCCGATCAGCTCGCGCGGCGTGCAACCGGACAGGGCGCGGAACTCGCGGTTGAGGTGCGCCTGGTCGTAGTAGCCGCAGGCGAAGGCGGCGTCGGCGAGCCCGGCGCCGCCGGTCAGCAGCCCGATGGCGCGCTGGAAGCGGATCACGCGGGCCATCACCTTGGGCGGGAGCCCGGCCTGCTCCCGGAACCGGTGGGTCAGGTGCTTGCGGCTCCAGCCGACGTCGGCGGCGATATCGGCGACGGTCACTGCGGGGTCGCCGTTCAGCAGCCGCCAGGCCCTGGTGACCTCCGGGTCGGGCACGGGACCTGTCTCCAGGCGCCGCAGCAGGAACGCGTCGAGGACGTCGAACCGCTCGCCCCAGGACGAGGCGGCGGCGAGCCGTTCCACGAGCATGAGCGCGGCCCGTCCGAGCAGGTCGGGCAGCTCGACGGCGGCGTTGGTGAGGTGGGCCATCGGGACGCCGAACAGCGTGTAGGCGCCGAGCGGGGTCACGTCGAGCTGGACGCCGCGCTGCCCGCCCGGGCTGACGTACATGCCGTGGCCGTCGTACATCCCGGCGAGGAACGACCCGTACTCGCGGTCGGGCACGCCGCCGTCCGGGACCTGCATGAGGAGCGGCGGTCCCAGATTGATGATCATGACGGCGGTGCGGGTGGGCAGCGTCCGCATCCGGGTCGGGACGGCCTCGGTCTCCCAGTAGCCGTCGTAGGAGCGCAGGAACGGGCGCAGCGCGGGATGCGGGCGCCGCTGCGCCAGCCACCAGCCTCCCCGGTCGGCGAACTCGACCGGACTGTCGCTCATGCCCCAGTCCTACCACGCCGTCCGGACGATTACGGGCGCGCCGCCGTCGCTCGCGGGCGCCTCGCGGGGGCTACTCGTACATCTGGCCGCACACCGCGATGCGGGACAGGTCGTCCCAGGTCATGGTGGTGATCGTGCGGACGTAGGAGCGCGCGGGCGGCTCGCCGGGCTCGGCGGGCAGCGGGACGCGGGCGCCGTCGGCGGCGTCCCACCCGCCGAGGCTCCCCGCGACGGCGCATTCCAGGTAGGTCGCCGGGTCGAAGTTGTACCAGCGGGCGGGGGTGGCGCGCCCCCCGGAGCCGGGCGGGCG
>NZ_VCKW01000262.1 GCF_005889715.1 Actinomadura soli | reverse complement strand
ACCCCCTCCTCGCCGCCCGCCCCAGCGGGCACGCGCATGGAAGGCACAGTAGAGCAGGCCGACACCATGATCACACCCAGTGATCATTGAGATCGGGTAATGAAGCCGGGTCAGGCCTGGGGGCCGGCGGCGCGGGCGCGTTCGACGTGCTGCAGGGCGGAGCGCAGCTCCGACAGCCATTCGTCGGTGTTCTTGCCGACGAGCCGCACGCACCAGGCGAGCGCGTCGCTGCGGCTGCGGGCGACGCCGGCCTCGACGAGGGTGTCCAGGACGCGCCGCTCGGGCTGCCGGAGCCGGGTCATGACGGGCACCGACAGGGTGGTGAACATCTCCCGCTCGCCGCCGCATTCGACGCCCCAGGAGACCTTGTGGCCGAAGCGCCGTTCGGCCTCTCGAGCGATGGCGATGCGCCGGTCGCGGGTCTCCTCGCGGAACCGCTGGATGTGGCCGGCGATCGCGCCGGCCCGCTCGGCCTCGGACGCCTCCGACGCCCCGGCGGCGGGCGGTTCGGGGAGGCGGCCGACGACGCTGACCTCCTCGCGGTCGAGGACGACCTCCGGCGGTCCCTCGAACCAGTCGTCGGGGAGCCGTCCGGAGAACCAGCCGCGGAGCTGCTCCGCCGCTTCACTTGTACTCATGTAATCAAAATTACAACTCTATCGGCCGCGGGCGCCAGCCTCTCACGGCATTGACATCAACCACCTTTTGGGAGTTACTTTCATTTCATACTTAACATCAAATGGGGGTGACAGCCATGGCGGTGGGCCACGGTCGGCGCTGGTTCGGGCTGGCGGCGCTGGCGCTCAGCATGCTGGTGCTCGGATTCGACATGACGATCCTCAACGTGGCGCTGACCACGCTCTCGGAGGAACTGCGCGCGAGCACCAGCGAGCTGCAGTGGATCGTCGACTCCTACCTGCTGGTCTTCGGGGCGCTGCTGCTCCCGGCCGGGCTGCTCGGCGACCGGTTCGGCCGGAAGTGGCTGCTGATCGCCGGACTCGGGATCTTCGGCGCGGCGTCCCTCGCCGGCGCGTTCGCGGACGGCACCGGCGGCGTCATCGCGGCCCGCGCGTTCATGGGGCTCGGCGCCGCCGTCGTGACGCCGCTGTCCATGTCCATGATCCCGGCGATCTTCCCGCCGGAGGAGCGGACGAGGGCCGTCGCCATCTGGTCGGCGTCCACCGCGCTCGGGCTCCCGCTCGGCCCGCTGCTCGGCGGCTGGCTGCTGGAGAACTTCTGGTGGGGCTCGATCTTCCTGATCAACGTTCCGATCGTGGTCGCCGGCGCCCTCGCGGTGGCGCTGCTGCTGCCCGAGACGAAGGACCCGTCCGCGCCCCGCGTCGACGGGTTCGGCGCGCTGCTGTCCATGGGCGGCATCGTCGCGCTCGTGTACGGGGTCATCGAGGCCCCGGTGCGCGGCTGGGGCGACGCCGTCGTGCTCGGCTCGTTCGTGCTCGCGGCCCTCCTGCTGACGGGCTTCGCGCTCTGGGAACGGCGCACCGCCCACCCCATGCTGCCCACGAGGCTCTTCCGCGACGCCCGGTTCGCGTGGGCGATGGTCGCGGCCGTCACGGCGAACCTGATGCTGGCCGGGGTGCTGTTCGTCGTGCCGCAGTACCTGGAGGCCGTCCAGGACAACGACGTCTTCGACACCGGGCTGAAGCTCATCCCGATGCTGCTCGGCCTCCTGGCCGGCGCCATCGCCACCGACCGCGCGGCGCCCCGGTTCGGGCACAAGCCGGTCATCGTGCTGGGCCTGCTGGTGCTCGCGGCCGGTTTCGGCTGGGGCGCGCTCACGGGCACCGGCGACGGCTACGCCGGGACCGTCCCGTGGCTGGTCGTGGTCGGGCTCGGCTCCGGCCTCACGATGATCCCGGCGATGGACGCGGTCCTCGCCGCGCTCCCCGCCGACCAGGCCGGACGCGGCTCCGGGCTCGTCCAGACGCTGCGCCAGACCGGTGCGACGCTCGGCGTCGCCGGGCTCGGCAGCCTGCTGGCGGCGATCTACCGCGACCGCGTCGCCACCGGCGGGCTGCCCCCGGACGCGGCCGGCGCCGCCCGCGACTCGGTCGGCGGCGCCGTCGCCGTCGCGGACCGCCTCGGCGACGGCGGGCTGCTCGCCTCCGCGCGGGACGCCTACGTCCACGGCATGGACGCGGTGCTCGGCGCCTGCGGGGCCGCCGCGCTCGCCGTCGCCGTCCTCCTGTTGCTCTTCCAGCCCGGACGCGTCCCCGAAGATGCGGCGCCCACCGCCGATGAAACAGAATCGGACCATGAGCACGTCGCACCCTGAGCACGCGATCGACCGGCTGGAAGAGCGGCTCGCCCGGCTTCCGCTGCGCGAGCGCAAGAAGTTGAAGACCCGGAGGGCCATCCAGGACCATGCCCTCCGGCTCTTCACCGAGCAGGGGTACGACGGGACGACGGTGGAGCAGATCGCGGCGGCGGCGGAGATCTCGCCGAGCACGTTCTTCCGCTACTTCCCCACCAAGGAGGACGTCGTCCTCACCGACGAGTACGACCCGCTCATCGCGGAGATGTTCCGCGAGCAGCCACCGGAGCGGACCCCGCTCGAGGCGTTCCGCGCCGTGATCCGCGAGATCATGACGCAGATGCAGGCGGTGGACCTGCCCGCCACCCGGACGCGGCTGCGGCTCATGGCCGACGTCCCCGCCCTGCGCGGGCGCATGGCCGAGACGATGCGGATGGGCACCCGCGCGGTCCTGTCCGAGCTCGTCGCCGAACGGACCGGGCGGCAGAGCGACGATCCGGAGGTCGAGACGTTCAGCTGGGCGGTGCTGGGCGTCCTGCAAGCGGCGCTCTACCGGTGGCTCGAGAACCCCGAGGAGCTCGACCTGGCCGACCTCATCGACCGGAACCTGGAGTTCCTCGGCCGGGGCTGCCCCCTGTGACCCCAGCGGCGCTTAGCGGGCGAGGCCGTTGGCGATCTTGGGGCTCAACCGGACGGCGCCGCGCATGTTGCGGGTGTAGACGTCCTGCACCTGCACCACGGTGCCGCGCCTCGGGGCGGCCAGCATCTTGCCCTTCCCGAGGTAGAGCGCGATGTGGGAGATGTAGCCGGGCGCGGTCGGGTCGTTGGCCCAGATGAGCATGTCGCCCGGCCGGGCCTTGCTGTAGGGGACGACCCAGCCGACGCGCGCCTGGTCGGCCGCGACGCGCGGGAGCCTGATGCCGGCCTTGGCGAAGGCGTACTGCATGAGGCCCGAGCAGTCGTAGCCGCCCTCGTGCTCGGACTCGCCGCCCCACACGTACGGCCAGCCGAGCCGGGTGTAGGCGGCCCTGATCACCGTCCGGATCTGCCTGGCCGTCATCACCTGGCCATTGGGCACCTGGCCCGTCTCCGGGGCCTCGATCTCCGGGTTGACCTCGACGGCCTTGGCGTTCTTCGGCAGCACCTTGCGGAGCTTCTTGATGAACGTCCCCGGCTCGGTCTTCGGGACGCTGATCAGCATCGCGTTGCCGCTCGGCATGCCGAGGGCCTGGGCGGTGGCGCGCGAGACGACCGCGTCGACGTCGCCGATGCCCATCGTCGCGTACGCACCCACGCGGAGCGGCGACTGGCTCCGCCTGCCGCCGACGGGCACCTGGCTGCCGAGCTCCACGCCGCCGTCGTTGCCCATCGTGAAGGAGATCGCGACGTCGCCGGCCGCCACGTTGCGCCACAGCGCGTCCGACCTGGCGGTGGGCTTCGGCGTGTAGTTGCGGAACGTGGACGGGTCGACGCCCATCAGCCCGACCCGCTTGCCCGCGACCATCCCCTGCACGGCGTCCACGACCTCGACGCCCTTCACGTTCTTGGCGCCGCGCACCTTGGCGACCAGGTCCTGCGGAAGGGTGGACGGCGCGGCGACCAGGACGTGCGGGGTGAGCCGCCTTCCCTGGGGAGCGACGGCCCCGGGCGAGAGGCCGGTGCGGTCGGACGCGGCCACGAACCGGGTGCGCTGCTCGGCGCCACGGGTCGTCGCGGGAGCGTCGTCACCGCGCGCGACCAGGACGGCGACATTGGCGCCGAGGGTCGTCAGCACTGAAACGCCGATGATCGTCGGAAGGGCCCGGCGGTTCGGCTTTCCCACTGCCACACTCCTCGAAGGTCGCCCTGCTCCGAAGTCGCACGGTGTTCACGCCACACCGTGCTCACCTCACACCGTGTTCTCAACGTCGCGCTGTGCTCCGGGACCGACTATGGCGCAGCCGGCCGGCCACCGTCCAGATACCCGGCGGGCCCGGCGGCCACCCTCGTCCGGACGGCCCCGTTGGGTCAGCCTCGTCCCGGCTACCCAGTGGTAACACCAAGCGGGTACGAGATCAAGGTCACGCTGCCACAAAATGGACCAATCGTCCAATTTCCCACGTCAGCCCGATTGCCCGAGCAATTCGCGCGCCAGCTCCGCCGGAGACGTCACCGGCCGCCGGCAGACGAACCCCCGGCACACGTACGCGGACGGGACGCCGTCCACCAGGCCGCGCCCCTCCAGCAGCGGGACGCCCTCCGCGTCCGGCGGGCCCACGCTGACCACCGCGCCCGGCGCGACCGCCATCAGCGCGGTCCGGTGCAGCGCCCGCGTGCGCTCGTCCTCCGGATCGCCGATCACCGCGATCTCCACCGGCCCCGCCGCCCGCGCCTCCGCCACGGCCAGGCCCCAGCCGGCGAACCGCGCGTGCTTGTCGGCGAGCGTCCCCGCCGGGGCGAGCGCCGCCTCCGCGGACTGCCGGTGCCAGTCCGACGCGGTGAGCGCCGCGAACGACAGCAGCGCGCCCGCGGCGGCGAACTGCCCCGAAGGGGCCGCGTTGTCCGTCGGGTCCTGCGGGCGCCGGAAGAGCCGCTCCGCGTCGTCGGCGGTGTCGTAGAACCCGCCTGACCCGTCCCCGAACCGTTCCAGGACCGTGTTCAGCAGCTCACCGGCGAGCCGCACATGCCGCGGGTCTCCCGTGACGCCGTGCAGAGCGAGCAGCCCCTCGGCGACGTCCGCGTAGTCCTCCAGGACACCGGAGTTCGCACCCGCCACACCACCCCGCGACGTCCGCGCCAGGCGTCCCTCACGCAGATGCACATCGACCAGCAGCCGCGCTACTTCCTCGGCCTCGCGGACGAGATCCGGACGGTCGAACAGCGCCCCGCACTCCGCCAGCGCCGCGATCGCGAGACCGTTCCATGCCGCCACGACCTTGTCGTCCCGCGCGGGAGGAATCCTGTGCGCGCGCGCCGACAGCAACGCCGTCCGCACACGCTCGTACCGTTCGTTGTCCTCGGGGTCATGGAGGAGCTGCAGGACCGACGACCCATGCTCGAACGTCCCTGTCACCTCGAACAGGGCCTCCGCGAACGCACCGTCCTCGTCCCCGAGCACTTCGCGCAGTTGCGCGGGCGTCCAGACGTAGTACTTGCCTTCGACGCCTTCACTGTCGGCGTCCAGCGCGGAGGCGAGGCCGCCTTCGTCCGTCCGCAGGTCCCGGAGCATCCAGTCGCACGTCTCCAGTGCGACCCGCCGCGCGAACGGCGTCCCGGTCAGCCGCCACCAGTGCGCGTACACCCGCGCCAGCAACGCGTTGTCGTAGAGCATCTTCTCGAAGTGCGGGACGACCCAGCCCGCGTCCACCGAGTACCGGGCGAACCCGCCGCCGAGCTGGTCGTACAACCCGCCCCGCGCCATCGCCTCCATCGTGTGCGCGGCCATGGCGAGCGCCTCGTCGTCCCCCGTCCGCGCGTGATGGCGCAGCAGGAACTCCAGCGCCATCGACGGCGGGAACTTCGGCGCGCCCCCGAACCCGCCGCGCGCCGCGTCATACGACGCGGCCAGCCCCTTCACCGCGTGCGCGAGCATCTCCTCACCCGGCGCCCGCGTGCCCGCGAGCCCCGACCCCCGCGCAGTGAGCGCGTCGACGACCTGCCGCCCCTGCCCCACGACCTCGTCGCGCTGCTCCGTCCACGCCTTGTGGACGGCCTGCAGCAACGCCCGGAACTGCGCGCGGGGGAAATACGTCCCGCAGTAGAACGGATGCCCGTCCGGGGTCATGAACACCGTCATCGGCCACCCGCCCTGGCCCGTCATGGCCTGGGTCGCCTCCATGTAGACGGCGTCGATGTCCGGCCGTTCCTCCCGGTCCACCTTGATGTTCACGAACAGCTCATTCATGATCCGCGCCGTCTCGCCGTCCTCAAACGACTCATGCGCCATTACATGACACCAATGACAAGCCGCATATCCGACAGACAGAAGAACAGGGACATCGCGCTGCCGCGCCTCGGCCAGCGCCTCGTCCCCCCACTCCCACCAGTCGACCGGGTTGCCCGCGTGCTGCAGCAGGTACGGGCTTGTCGCGTCCTCGAGCCGGTTCATGCCACCGATCCTGCCCGATCCGGACGCCGCCTCACGCCCTCACCCGGACCGGCGCGCCAGGGTGGCGAGGGCGGGTTCTATGGCGCGGTGGAAGGTGGGGTAGGCGTAGATCATTTCGCGGAGGACGGCGGTGGGGGTCTCGGTGTGGACGGCGACGGACAGGAAGCCGAGGATCTCGCCGCCGTACGGGCCCGCGGCGGTGGCGCCGACCAGGGTGCCCCATTCGGTGTTCTCGACGAGCTTGATGAAGCCGTCGTTGCCGGCCTTGTGGATCCAGCCCCGGCTCGACTCCGGGATCTGGGACATGCCGGTGCGGACGGGGAGGTTCTGGTCGCGCGCCTGGGCCTCGGTGAGGCCGACGGAGGCGATCTCGGGGTCGGTGAACGTGACGCGGGGGACGGCGCGGTAGGCGGCGGGCGCGCCCTCCTCGCCGAGGATGTCGCGGACGGCGATGGCCGCCTGGTACACGGAGACGTGCGTGAACGCGCCCATGCCCGTGATGTCGCCGATCGCCCAGACGCCGTCGGCGGCGCGGAGGTGGCCGTCCACAGGGATGCCGCGGGCGTTCTCGTCCAGGCCGACGTGTTCCAGGCCGAGACCTTTCAGGTTGGGACGGCGGCCGGTCGCGACGAGGAGGCGGTCGGCGGCGAGGGTCTCGTCGCCGAGGTGCATGGTGAACTCGTCGTTCTCGTGCGTGACGGCGGTGACGTTCACGCCGGTGCGGACGCCGATGCCCTCGCGTTCGAAGACGTCGCGGATCAGGGCGCTGGACTCCGGTTCCTCGTTCAGGACGAGGCGGTCGGCGGCCTCGACGACCGTGACGCGGGTGTCGAAGCGGGAGAAGACCTGCGCCATCTCGGCGCCCACGACGCCGCCGCCGAGCACGATGAGCGACTCGGGGACCTCGGTGATCTGGACGGCCTCGCGGTTCGTCCAGTACGGGGTGCCGGAGAGGCCGTCGATGGGCGGGGCGGTGGGCGAGGTGCCGGTGTTGAGGACGATCCCCCGCCGCGCGCGGAACACGCGGTCGCCCACCGTCACCTCGCGGGGGGCGGTGATGCGGCCCTCGCCCCGGACCAGCGTGGCGCCCTTGCCGGTGAGGCGGTCGGCGGCGGCCTTGTCGTCCCACGAGTCGGTCGCCTCGTCGCGGATCCGGGCCGCGACCGGCGCCCAGTCGGGACGGACGTCCGCGTCGCCCGCCATCCCCGGGACGCGCCCGCCGTCCGCGAGGAGCCCGGCGGCGCGCACCATGATCTTGGTGGGCACGCAGGCGTAGTACGGGCATTCCCCGCCGACCAGCCGCGACTCCACCGCGACCACGGACAGGCCCGCCTCGGCGAGCCGTCCGGCCGCGTCCTCGCCGCCGGGGCCGAGACCGATCACCACGACATCCACTTCGTCAGCCATGCCTGGACTTCTGCCCAAGATCCCGTCCGGTTAGGCGGTCCTTTTCGGGACTGCGGCGAGATGGCAGCGGGATGCGGTCCAGGTCGTGGACGAGGGTGATGTCGCCGCCGAACCGGGTGGACGCCTCGTCCAGGAAACGGCGCTCGTCGTCGGCGCGGTACCGCTCGGAGAAGTGCGTCAGGACCAGGTGGCGGACGCCCGCGTCCGACGCGGCCTCGGCCGCCTGCGCCGCCGTGAGGTGGCCGTACTCGGCGGCCAGGCCGGCGTCCTGGTGGAGGAAGGTGGACTCGATGACGAGCATGTCCACCCCGTCGGCCAGTTCCCCGACGCCGTCGCAGAGCCGGGTGTCCATGACGAACGCGACCTTCTGGCCCGGGCGTCGGACGCCGCACTCGTCGAGCGTGACCGTCCGACCGTCCGGGACGGTGACGCGGCCGTCCTCCTGGAGCCGCCGGACCAGGGGGCCCCGCACTCCCCTCGCGGCGAGTTCGCCGGGCAGCATCGTCACGCCGTCCGGCTCCTCCAGCCGGTACCCGTACGCCTCCACCGGGTGGGACAGGCGCCGCGCGGCCAGGCCGAACGGGGCGTCGCCGGTGTCGAGCCCCATCCGCTCGCCCGAGACCGGGTGTTCGCGGATGACGTCGGTGTCGCGGAAGACGGCCGCGTGCCGCAGCCGCTCCCAGTACTCCGCGCCGCTCGCCGGGAACGCCGCGTCCACCGGGTGCCCGACGCCGTCGCGGGCGATGCGCTGGACGACGCCCGGGACGCCGAGGCAGTGGTCGCCGTGGAAGTGGGTCACGCAGATCCAGGTCACGTCGTGCGCGGAGACCCCGGCGCGCGTCATCTGCCGCTGGGTGCCCTCGCCCGGGTCGAACAGGACGCCGTGGCCGTCCCAGCGCAGCAGGTACCCGTTGTGGTTGCGGGCCTTGGTGGGCACCGCGCTGGCGGAGCCCAGGACGATCAGATCGCGCACCGACATCCCCCCATGGTGCCGCCCACGGGACCCAGGTAAGCGCTTGGTTATGCTGGGGCGCGTCGTCGACCGAGGAGGGCCCGTGGCCGGTGGGAAGCGCGAGAGGATCCGGATGACGCCGGACGAGGTGGCGTCCTTTCTCGCCGCGAACTTCAAGGTCCAGGTCGCCACGGTCGGCCGGGACGGCGCCCCGCACCTCGTGACGATGTTCTACGCGCTGCTCGACGGCAGGATCGCGTTCACCACGTACCGGGCGTCGCAGAAGGTGCTGAACCTGCGCCGCGACCCGGCCATGACGTGCCTGGTCGAGGACGGCGTGGAGTACAACGAGCTGCGCGGCGTCGCCCTCCACGGCCGGGGTCTCGTCATCGAGGACCCGGAGCCGAGGTCGAAGGTCGGCATGGTGGTCGGGTCGCGCATGGCGGGGCTCCCCGTGCCCGAGATCGGCGAGCCGGTCGACCCGGTCGTCACCGAGGGCATCGAGCAGGCGATCGCCAAGCGCGTCCTCGTCGTCATGGAACCCGATCGCGTCGTCAGCTGGGACCACGGCAAGCTGTAGGCGCGGGTCAGTCCAGGGCGGCGCGGCGGGCGGCGAGCGGTGCGGCCTCCGGGCTCGGGATCGATTCGTACAGCTCGACGGCCCGGTCGAGCGCGGCGCCCTCGGCGGCGTGGTCGCCGCGCTGGCGGGCGGCGTCGGCGATGTGGACGAACATGACGGCCTGCTGGCCGACGGCGTCCAGCCTGCGCATGATCTCCAGGGCCTGGCCGAAGAAGTTGGTGGCGGCGACGGGGCGGCGGGCGCGCAGGTACGCCTCGCCGAGGCTCGCCAGCGCGCGGGCCCGGTGGTGGTCGTCGGGTTCGGGGAGGGCGGCGAACTCGTCCGGGAGGGGGCCGAGCAGGTCGATGGCGCGGTCAAGGTCCTCCGTCATGATCAGCGCGCGGGCGAGGTTGTGGCGGGCCATCAGGATCGTGTGAGGGTCGCCGTCGTCCTCGGCGCTCCGCAGGCTGTCCTGCAACGTCTCGGCCGCCTCCGCCCAGCGTTCCCGTTCCAGCAGCGCCAGCCCTTCGGCCTCCAGCTCCTTCTCGCCGGACGCCGTGCCCCGCCCGCCGGTGGCCGTGGCGGCGAGGTAGTGGTCGAGGACGCGCCGGAGCGCGGCGTCCCGTCCGGCGGCGGTCTCCTCGCGTTCCGCCAGCTCGCGGGCGTAGCCGCGCAGCGGCCCCGGCAGGCTGAACCGGCCTTCGATGGACGCGGCGGCGAGCCCGCGAGCGGTGAGCGTCTCCAGCAGCTCGCGGGCCTCGGCCTCGGGGACGTCCGCCAGGGCGGCGACCGCCGCGAGGCCGATGTCGTCGCCGGGATGCAGGCCCAGCAGCCTGAACAACCGGGCCGCCGCCGGGCCGAGGCCCCGGTAGGCGGACTCGAGGTTCGCGCGCACGTCGAGGTCCTCCCCGGACGCGCCCGGATCCAACCGGCCGTCAGCCGCCCTTCAGCGGCCCCGGCAGCGGCGCCCGTTCGCGGAGCTGCGTCCGGTGGTCGCGGACGTCCCACAGCGCCAGCGCCACCACCACGGCCGCCGCGCAGATGTGCAGGCCGAGCGGGGTGAGCGCGTCGACGGTGAAGGCCGGCACCGCGAGCACGGCGAGGGCGAGGAGCGCGGTCACCCGGGCGCGCGTGAACCCGCCGAAGACGACCCGTTTGAACAGCGCGTGCCCGGCGACGAACAGGGCCGGGCCGCCGAGCGCGACGACGGCGAACGCGGTGCTCACGTGGCCGCCCGGGTGCGCCAGCACCTGCTCGTCCGCGACCGCGCTGACGACGACGCCCGCGATCATGATGATGTGGACGAAGGTGTAGGCGGACCGTCCGAGCCGCCCCGGGTCGGCGGACGACGCGATCCGCTCGGCGGCGGCCTCGGCGGTGTGGTCGAAGTAGATCCACCAGAGCGCGACGGTGCCGACGAACGCCGACACGAACCCGGTCGCGATCGCCGCCGTCGGCGTGTGCCCGCCGAGCGTCGCGCCGGTGACCAGCACCGTCTCGCCGAGCGCGATGATGAGGAACAGCTGGCAGCGTTCGGCCATGTGGGCGCCGTCGATCGTCCACTCGGTGGTGCTGGACCGGCCGAGCAGCGGTGTCGCGAAGCCGTGCCAGGGGGCGAGGTACTCCAGGCCCACGGCCAGCAGCCACACCCCGGCGCGGGCACCGGGGTCGTCGACGAGGGCGCCGGCGATCCACAGCACGCCGGACAGCGCCTTCCAGAAGAGGATCCGCTGGAAGTTGCGGCCCAGTTCGTGGCCCCAGGTGCAGACCACGACGAACAGGGTCCGGCCGACCTGGATCGTGACGTAGGCGGCGGCGAACCACAGCGCCTTGTCGCCGAACGCGCCGGGCAGCATCGCCGCCATGAACAGCCCGGCGATCATCACCCCGACCAGCATGAGCCGGACGGCCGGATGGTCGGGGTCGAACCAGTTCGTCGTCCAGCACGTGTACATCCACGCCCACCACACCGCGAGCAGGAGCAGCAGCGTCTCGGCGGCTCCGCGCAGGGTGAGGTGTTCGAGCAGCAGATGCGACAGCTGGGTGATCGCGAAGACGAAGACGAGGTCGAAGAAGAGCTCGAAGAACGTGACCCGCGCGCCCTGCTCGCCGCGTTCGCGCAGCAGCCCGGTCACCCTGTGCGGGCG
>NZ_VCKW01000261.1 GCF_005889715.1 Actinomadura soli | reverse complement strand
CCCTACGAATGAAAGTCAGTCCGCCGATGCGAGAGGGCCGGCCATTCGGGCCAACCGTTCTACCGTCTCGGTGAGCGGCCCGCGTGTGTCGATCTCCACGGTGGCGGACGAGCGGAGCAGCGGCTCGATCTCGGCGGTGTCGCTGACGATCTGCTCTCGCTCGTCAGGAGTCTTCCCGAAGGGGTTGGTGTCGCGAGTGGCGATGCGCTCGAGCATCACATCGATCGGCGCGCTGAGCAGAACGACCTGGTCGAACCGGGAGTAGAACCGCACCTGATTCCACACCGTTCCGGCCACGAACAGCGGCGTCCCCGTGCGCTCATGCTCGGTGAGCAACTCGTTGATCCGGCCCTCGCGCCATTGGCGCTCGGTACCGTCGCCATCGGCCTGAGGAACTTCTTCGATCCAACCTCCGACGTCTGTGTCCACCACCCGATACCCGAGCCGCCCAAGCCTGTCCAGGACCGTCGACTTCCCCGTACCGGACATCCCCGTTACGAAGATCGCCGCCATACTCCCAGCCTAGAGGGCAAGGCATGGGCGCTGGTGGAGCCGCTGCCGCCACCGGCGAACCGTCGCTCTGAAAGCCAGCTCCGCTGGCCTCCGCGCAACCCCCGAACGTCTGCACCGAAATGCGCCGATACTGAATCGCTTCGGCGATCGCCACGCCGTGTCGCCGAGCGATGAACCAGGCCAACGGGGCGGAGGAATTGGCTGCTGGTGAGATTTGAACGGCTTGCCGTCGACCTAGGTAACGGTATCGGCGCGGCCATGCGCGACCCGTCGGACCCGTGCTCCGTGCCCACCTTCGACTGCGGGGGCGTTCCCAGCCCTCGTCACCTCTCTTAGGCGTCATCTCATTTGGCTTGGTGGCGGTAGCCTGCGGTCGTGGAGATGGTCGAGCGGTTGGTGCCTGAGGAGTTGTGGGAGCGGTTTCAGCGGGTGGTGCCGCCTGCTCCGACGCGGCCGCAGGGTGGTGGCCGGCGTCGGCACGGGGATCGTGAGGTGCTGGCGGCGATCATCTTCGTGGCCACTACCGGCTGCACCTGGCAGCAGTTGCCGCCGGTGTTCGGGCCGTCGGGCCCGACCGCGCACCGGCGCTTCACCGAGTGGAGTGCCGCGCGGGTGTGAGCCAGGCTGCACCGGCTGGTGCTGGATGAGTTGGGGGCGCGCGGGGAGCTGGACTGGTCGCGGTGCGCGATCGACTCGGTCAGTGTTCGCGCTGCGAAAGGGGGAGCTAACCGGCCCGAATCCTGTCGATCGCGGCAAACGTGGGTCGAAGATCCATCTGCTGACCGATCGTGCCGGGCTGCCACTGTCTGTCGGGATCTCAGCGGCCAACACCCACGACAAGCTCGCACTGGAGCCGCTGGTGCGGGGCATCGCACCGGTCCGCTCGCGGCGCGGCCCGCGTCGCCGCCGTCCTGGCAAGCTGCACGGTGACAAGGGCTATGACTACGCCGACCTGCGGCGCTGGTTACGCGAACGACGCATCACGCCGCGCATCGCCCGCCGCGGGATCGAGTCCTCCGAGAGGCTGGGGCGGCACCGCTGGGTGGTGGAACGCACAGTGTCCTGGCTGAGCGGCTGCCGCCGGCTGCACCGCCGCTACGAACGCAAGCCCGAGCACTTCCTGGCCTTCGTCGCCATCGCCGCCACCCTGATCTGCCACCGCCGACTCACCAAATGAGATGATGTCTTAACACAGCTCGGACGGCCCTTCCCGTCGCGGGTGCCGTCCCGTCAGGCGGCCGTGGTCGAGCCCGCCACGCGGAGCTGGAAGGACCGCAGGACCATCGCCATCTCCATCGCGCTCAGGGTCACGCCGAGGGTGACGTGAGCGGCGACAGACCCCTTCACGCCAAGCGCGGCCTGAGCGAGGGTGAACACCAGGATGGCGATCGCCCACGGGAGCGGCCACTTCAGCCAGCGGTTGCGGCGCCAGACCAGGATGGCGAGCACGAGCTGGAAGATCACCAGGAACTCGACCACAAAGGCGTTTATCTGGTGCGGATCGATCGAGTTCACGTCGCCGTTCAGGAACATCCCGGCCGTGAGGCCCTGCAACAGGGTCCCGAGCAGACTGAGAACCGCCACGGCCCGCAAGAGGGTAACTGCCGTCCCGCCCTTCACGGTTTGGTCCCTGATGCCCGCCGTGCCTGCCCCGGAGCCGGATTGCGCGCCCTCGAACGAGGTGTCGTGCATCGAAGTCCCCATTTCTCTCCTGCTTGGCGTGGGGGTAGGGGTTTCCTGCGGCGGAGCACCGCCGACCGAACGGCCCCCAGTTACCCCACCGACGCCCCACCTCACCGAGGACGACATGGCCCGGTGGTTTGTGACATCCCCCAGCCACCCGCCAACCGAGTCCCGAAAGCCCCACAGCGGCCATGAACGCGTACGCCCAGCGCAGAGCATCGCACCGGTCAGGAGGGACTGGCGGCGAACAGGGGCGGCGAGGACACCTTCTAATTGCGAGCCCTCGCAGGGGCGATGAGGACAACCATCAAAGCAGAACGGAAAGCGAATGCCATTCATTTGTGAACCCTCGTAGGGGCGATAAGAACCCGCGATCAGGGCTGCAACGGCAAACGGGATGCGGCGTTGCGAACCCTCGTAGGGGCGATGAGGACCCCGCCCTTCCTCCACCTGCGGGACGCTATCCCGACGTTGCGAACCTTCGCCAGGGCGATGAGGACCAGTGGCCTTTTCAGCGTCCAGCTACAACCCTCGGTGACGTTGCGAACCCTTGTAGGGGGCGATGAGGACAGGTCAGATGCGCGTAGAGGTGGGCCAGTTCAATTTGTTGCGAACCCTTGTAGGGGCGATGAGGACACCGACCCGGACACAAGCGGTTTCCCCAAAGAGTCGTTGCGAACCCTCGGAGAGGCGATGAGGACCTGCCATGACCCGAAGCTCCATGTTGCTGTATGTTGCGAACCCTTGTAGGGGCGATGAGGACCAGGCGGTGATCGACCACCCCGAGCTGCGGTCACTGATGTTGCGAACCCTCGTAGGGGCGATGGGGCCTCCGTCACCGTGGACGATTACCGCGCACTCAACCTCGGTTGCGAACCTCGCAGGGCGATGTGAACCCGTCCAGGTCTGGATTACGGTCTCTGCGAAAACTACGCGTTGCGAGCCCTCGTAGGGGCCATGAGGACGTGGGACACGGCGACCGGTGATGACGCCCGCAGCGTGTTGCAAACCCTCGTAGGAGTGATGAGGACTCCCGCCGGACGGTTGCGCGAGATGATCGGGGAGTTGCGAACCCTCGTAGGGGCGATGAGAACTTGGGATGGACATCGAGCGCACCACGTTCAACCTCGGTCGGTCGCGAACCCTTGCAGGGGCGATGAGGACGTGACCCGGTCATGCGAAGCGCGTACGCCTTCCTCGCCGAGTTGCGAACCCTTGTAGGGGCGATGAGGACTCACAGGGCAGGTCGCTGTTCGGTTCAGGCATGGTGTTGCGAACCCTTGTAGGGGCGATGAGGACCGCGATCAGTGCGGCGGAACAGGGGAAGGGATACGCGACGTTGCGAACCCTTGTAGGGGCGATGAGGACTGGGAGGACGGCGTCCTTCTCGGCGTCGGCGTCACCCCCTAGTTGCGAACCCTTGTAGGGGCGATGAGGACTGCGGCCCCCACGAGCGCGGGAGACGTGGCCGCGTCCGTTGCGAACCCTTGTAGGGGCGATGAGGACCCCACGGTAAAACTGCAGGTCCATGGGGGCAAGGTGGCGGTCTGGGAGTCGTGCTTTGCAGCGAACCTCCGGTTGTGCAGGCGGGCCCGGCGTGTCGCTGAAAATCGTCTTGATCAAATTTGGTTGGCGTGTGGCTGAGGGGGCTACAAGATGTCGGTGGGGGCTGGCTCGGCGGCGCCCCAGGTTAGGCGAATGGGTGTTGTTCCAGGCGGGAAAGTGTAAACGATGACGTTGTCGTAGCTGAGATCCAGAAGACTTTCGACCTCTGCCTGGAAGCGACGTAGTTGGGCTTCGCTGACCTGGCCTTCGAAGACACTTCGCTGGACGTGGTGCAGGTACTTTCGACATGTTCGCAGGATCCGAGGATTTCGTTCGACCGCGGTGTCGTAGACGACGATGACGTGCACTGAGCTTCTTTCACCACCAGATCCTGAAGGGTTTGTACGGGGTGCCTTCGAGGCATCGCCGGGTTAGCGCGAGTGCATCGAGGTAGAGGAGTTCGTCGTAGGCGACGGGGCGCCCGAGCGAGCGGTGTGCGACAGTGATGGCGAGTTCGTCGCGGACGGACTGGACTACCAGCTTTCGGCCACTTTCACTGAGCATGGCCTGGTTGGCTTCGCTGTCGAAGTGATGCTCCTTGATTTGGTTGCGGGCGGACATTCGCAGAAGCAGGCGTTCGGCGAATAGCGGTTTGAACATCTCCGAGATATCGAGAACAAGGGAGTGGCGCTGGCGCTCCATGCTGCTGTGCAGGAAGGCGATGCCGGTGTGCAGGGGCGTCAGGCGCAGTGCTGTGAGGGTTCGGGCATAGATGATGCCGTTCACGTAGCTGATGAACGCGTTGCCGGCGTTCTTCGGGGGACGGCGGCTGCGTCCGCCGAGTTGGAGCCATCCGGGGAGTTTGGTGTCCAGGACGTCCCATGCCGACCGACGGAACGTTCCTTCTATCCCCATGAGGTGGGCAGAAGATTCAGCGGCCTCGATGTTCTTCTGCAGAACGGCGTATGGACGTGCGAGGAGTTTCCGGTCGATGACGCGGCGGACGTTGAATGCGGCGGAATCGACGATGCTGCGAGCGACCTTGAGGGCGGCTTCGGGGTTTTCGGCGAGTCGGGCCTGCGCAAGGACGGTCTCGCCAGAAGTGCTGGTGTCGGACGTGAGGAGTGAGCCAGCGTAGTCACCGTAGTGACTGAGAAGATGGACGTTGATCCGGTGCCGGTTGAGGAGCGCGACGACAGCGGTGTTGATGTCGGTTTCGGCGCAGGCGACGATGTCTCGGACGTCGGTGACCGGAATATGAACCTTGCCGGCGGATTCGCGTTCGATGATGAGCGATTCGTCCTTGCGGCGGATCCGGCAGGGGCTGGTGAGCCAGTAAGTGCGTGCGGCGGCGGGCATGTCATTCCGTCCAGCAGTAGTCGGTGAAGCTGCATCCACGGCAGGCGGAGCGCGCCAGGCGGGCGGGCGAGGTGGGTGCGGCAGCGACTCCGATGACTTCGGCGATGTCGGCCTGCGCCTGGCCTGCGGCTTCTGGTGTGTAGGGGTAGCGATGGGTGCGGCGGGTCTTGGGGTAGTGCAGGATTGCGCCCTTGGCGTCGATGCCGATCTGTTCGAGCCGGTAGCAGTAATGCCGTCCTTGGGCTTGGTCGGCGGGCGTGGGCCGGGTTGACGATTTGACTTCGTGCACCCAGTGCTGCCCGTCGATGAAGTCGAGTTTGGCGGCGCCGAGGTCTACGGGGCTGCTCCGGGCGTAGGAGGTCTCGTGGACGGCTTCACCGAGTCGAACGGCGCCGCTCAGGTGTTCGGGCCGAACTCCGCGCAGGTAGAGCCAGAGTTGGCGCGGGCAGTGATAGAGGTATTTGATGTGGACGCCGCCGACATCGTCAGCATTGATCACAGAATTTCACCGGGTTCGTATTTCTGTTGCGTATCGCGGTGTATAACGCGTAGACCCAGGCGCGGGTCGTACTCGGCGTCGATGACGCGGACTTTGAGGCGTTTGTCGTATGCGCCGATGCCCATGCACCAAGCAGGCAGCGGGATGAGGTATTGGTCGGCATGCAGACGGCCGGCACTGGGGTGTTCGCCAAGTCCAAGGCAGACCGGTAGTCGTCGTAGTCTTCTGCGAGTATCGCTTCGATTCCCTCGAATTGTTCGTCGAATGCTTTGGTGAGTTCAGAGCGGTCATCAAAGGGTTGTGAGAACGTCAGGAAGGTGTCTTCGAAGTTTGACCGGTGTTCATCGACTCTCTGCGCCCATTTCTGACCCCACGGGCTGGTGTAGATCTCATCGAGCCAGCCGGTGATGACTTGCTCGTTGATGGTCTGTCCGTCATGGCGGTTGAGGATGTCCCAGCCGAGCAGCGTGGGTTCGGCCTCGTAGACGCCGTCGGCCCAGAGGTCGTCTCCTCCGCTGCGTCGGGTGTCGTAGACGGGTTGGTGGACGACGACAGGCGCTGGGGCGAGCGCACCCAGCCTGTTGGCTCTGCCGAAGCGCTGGACGAGGGCTTCGAGGTCCGCGGCTGAGGTGTGGCAGGCGTCGAGGTCCAGGTCAAGGGACACTTCTAGGGCCTGGGTTCCGACCAGCAGACCGGCCCGGCGAGGTTTCCCGCTGGCGAAGCGCTCCTGGATCGCTGTTTCGATGGCGGTCCGGTCCATCCGGCGATAGCGCGAGTGCAGCAGGTGGGCGGAGTTCGCGCCGTGGAGTTCGATGCAAGAGGGCCCGAGGGTCTCGTAGAGGCTGATCGCGTCGCGGACGTTGTTGGCGACGACGAGGACGGACCGGCCGTCGGCGAGCCGCTCGCGTATCTCGTCGAGGGAGGGTTCGTCGGTGAGGTGGGCCTGGCGGATGTGAAGCCGGTGACGGAGCGGTGCATGGGTCTCCGGTAGGGGTTCGACCAGGGCCGTTTGCCCGTCGAGGGCTTGAGTCACCAGGTCGGCCAGTGCGGTCGGCATGGTCGCGGAGAGCACGGCGATGCGTCCGCCGAGCCGGTGCCAGAAGCTCATGATGGCGAGGATCATGCCGAGACGGCGGACGTCATAGGCGTGCAGCTCGTCCAGGATGAAGATCGAGTTGGCGCTGTCGGTCAGGACGCTGGAGTGCACGGGGCCGGCCAGGGCGCCCCGCAGGACTTGATACGGGGTGCCGACGCGAAAAAGCTCGCGGAAGTTCTTCGTCGCCTCCGCGCGGGAATGGGCTTTGACCGCGGCATCCACCGTGTCGGCATCCGCCGTGTCGGTATCGGCCGTGTCGGTATCGGCCGGATGGGTGCCGGGCATGTCGGTATCGGCCGGGGCGGCATCGTCACCGGCGCATCCGTCGGCGAGGGATTGTGCGAGATGGTACGAGGCCGCCTTGGAATGGGCGACGCCGATTCCATCGGGTGAGTTCAGGTCTTTGCCGAGGCGGAGGGTCATTGCGTTGATGCTCGCCAGGTAAGGCAGCAAGTAGAAGACGCGAGGATTGCCCTTCGTCCGGGCCGCCAGGGCGCGGATCTGGGCAGCAGCCCACAGAAGGACGGCCTCGGTCTTGCCGCTTCCCGTCCAGGAACGCAGGAGGAGGTTGCCAATGGTTTCGGAGGCTGCCCGCTGTTGTGGACGGAGCGCGTGGCCTTGGACGGAGAGTCGTTCGACCAGCCGGGTCGAGTAGGTTTCATCCAGCGGGTGCCTGGTCTCCAGGGGTGCATGTGCTGAGGACAGGTGATCGGCCATGGTCACGGAGCCCAGTAACAGGACGGCCGTTATGCCGCGGTCATCGCCGGCTGGCAGCGACCATTCCCACTGGTCCATGACGCTTTGGAAGAGCCGATGAGCAGCGTCTGTCAGTTGCCGGACATCCGTCCGGGGTGCGTTTTCAGGGAAAGGCAACCCGTACTGTTGGCCTGTGGCGTGTAACCATTTCATGAGGTCGGCAAGGCGGTCCGGGTCGGCGGGCGTGAACTTGCCGGCGAAATCCTGGGGCTGATCGTCGCCGTACTGCGTGAGCAGGGGCAGCTTGGACGGGCCGTCGAGGCCGGAAGTGAACGGGCGGTGGTGCCCGGCCACCGCCGCCGCGACCCACTCGCGCTGTTCGGCTGGCACATCCGCGAGCAGAAGTTGTACGAAGCCAAGGGAAAGCACTTCGTGTCTCTCGCCCCAGAGGATCGGTTCCTGTCGAGGAGTGTTGCCGATCATCCGCTGGAACCCGTCTGGCAGCTTCCCGGTGTCGTGGAGGAGTGCGGCGATCGCGGCCCACGTCCAGAACTCGGCGGGCATGCCTGGGATGTCACCGATGCGGGCTCGGATCGTCCGCGCGGCTTCCAGGGTGTTGAGCAGGTGGTCTGTCAGCAGCTCACCGGGCACTCCAGGTGTGGAGGAGCTTTTCGCGCGCAGGTCCTTCACGACCACGCTCCGCAGGTTCAGGTGGCAAGGATCAGTTGGTTCGGATGGACGGGCGGGAGCATCGCGACAGCCTGCCCGTCCCGGGTGGCGAGCCCGGTGTCGATTTCGGCGCGGGCACCGGCCGCGGCGTACCGGTAGCTGTCCCAGGTGAAGCGGGCCCGGTCGTCGGAGATGACGGTCGTGAGCCGCATCGCCGTCCCGGTCGCGTTCGGTAGGTCGAGGGGGACGACGGCATGGCCTTGCCGACCGCCGGACGTGTGCAGCTCAACGCGACGGGTGATCGCGGCGGCCAGGTCCTGGCTGCGGCCGAGCCGCACAGGCCAGGCCGGGCGGCGAAACGCACGGGCCCACAGGTCGATGTCGTCGGTGAGCCATACCGTCAGCGTGACCAGGGCCAGGAAATCGCGATCCTTGATGGTGGCGTTGGCCGGGGTGCCCGGGACGCCGAGTGGGTGGTAAGTCTCCAGGTCAGTGCCCGAGCCGGCAGCGCGGAAGGTCATGCCGAAGCGAGTGTTGATGGGGACCCGGTCCCATCCTCCGGCGGCGGCGGCGAGCAGCCCGCCGACGGTGGACGGCGGCGGGCAGGGCAGCCCCACTTGAAGCCCGTCATAGAGGGGGTTGCGGAAGCTGACGACCGGGGCGGTGACGGTCAGTTCCAGGGCCTCGGGCATGGCGATGCTCCTTGCGAACGGCACGGATGGCAGGCGCGGACGGCGGGCGCGGGCAGTTCGCGCGGACGGCAGACGGCGGACGCAGATGGTGGGCGCGGACGGCGGGATGCTCCCCCTCGAAGGGGCGATGAGCAGGGGAGGGCGCTACCGCGGGTCGTCGAACCACGAGTCGCGTTCGCCGGATTCGATCTCTTCGGCCAGGGTGTTCAGCACGGTCCGGGGATGTCCGAGGACGAGCCTCTCCTCCTTGATCAGGTCGGCGAGGTCGCTGCCTGCCCGGTCGCGCTGGCTTCCGAGGAAACCGGGCGCCCATCCGATGCGGACCGGCCCGTCCAGCTCGTCGGCCCACGCCTCGATCTCCTCGCGCAGGACGTCGGCGTCGAAGTACGTCGCCTTCTCGCGCTCCCGGATGACCCTGGTGAACGGGTTGGTACCGCCCCTGATCGGCGCGAGGATGACGAGGCCGGGCGTGCGGTCGCCGTAGTGGGCCGACTGTTTGGCGCCGCCCTTGACCATGGCCATCGTCCGCAGCAGGACCGCGACCCGGCGCCGCCGCTCCTCGATCGGCAATCGCACGCATTGCACGTCGCGCAGGACGACCTCGCTACCGCCCTTGTCGACGACCTCGTCGGCCAGGCCGCCGGGAAGCGCGGCCTTGGTCGTCCTGCCGCCGGTCTCGAACGTGCCCACGCGGGGCAGGTCCAGGAGCAGGTCACCGGCCAGATCGGCGGTGTACATCTCGTGCTCGTGGATGACGGGGTGGGTTCCGGGCTCGAAGTCGCGGCTCATCGTGCCGAAGTCCATGACGGGTTTGCTGGGCACGACCGAGACCAGCGTGCCGGTCGCCAGCACCGTGTCGCGCATGAACGTCTTCGACTCGCCCTTCTTCGCGCCCGCCTCGTCCGCCTTGACCGCGATCATGTAGCCGAACAGGTCGTCGTCCAGGTACAGGTCCGGACGGCCACGGGTGTAGGCCTGCTGCTTCTTGCCCTCCCCGCTGCGGATCACCGGCGAGGTCGGCTCGCCGGCCGGCAGGCTGTCGCGCAACCACCGGCGACCCGCCTGCGCGGACACGTACGGGTACTTGTCCCCCCGTCCCGCCGTGAACTGCTTGACCATGCCGCGGTTGTCCTCGCCCCGCCCGTTGTTGGGCGCCCCGGCCTTGATCTGCAGGATCTGCTGTCCCACCAGGAACGTCACTGTTCCGTCCCTTCCTCCTGGTCGCCGCCCGCGGCGTCGGCCAGGTCCTTGATCTCTTGGAGTTCCTCCTGCGAGCCCTTCGGCTCCCAACCCGCCTCGGCCAGCGCCTCCAGGACGGCGAAGACCAGCAAGCGCCGCCACGACCAGGACCGCTCGTCCTCGAACAGCAGCCGGTACTCCTGCACCGGCAGCAGGACCGGTGGGGTGTCCTTGGGACGCGGGAACAGCAGCCAGTCCACGCCCTTGGAGCGGAACCAGCCGTACAGGTTCCCGCCCTTGCCGTTGGCGCGGATGAAGTCGCGGAACGGGCCGGGACGGCTGTCCTGCCCCAGCAGCGCGGCCAGCCGCCCCGCAAGTTCCTTGATCCGTTCGACGTCCTTGTCGTCCATGGTCAGCACCTCACGGCAGTAGGAGTACAAGAGCGGGGCCAGCACCGCCGTTTCGGCGGGGATGAGCACGGCCGCGGAGATCCGGTTCAGGACACGGCCGATCGCGATGTCCAGGATCTGCGGCGGCCGGGTGAACGCCCGCTTGGCCAAAAACGCCTCTCCTGGAACCTGCTTGGTCTCCTGAGTCGCGACCAGCACCGGATATCCGGCGCGTCGTTTGGAGTCCCTATTAGTGGTCCGGAGCCATTCAGCGACTGGCTGGCTCAACTCCTGCGTGGCGAACAGTTGCTCCTTGTTGGAGTTGGACAGCACGATCAACTCCACACCGGAGGTGATCCGCCGGCTGTAGGCGCGCGCCGCACGCAGCACCCACAGCTCACGCGCGTACGGGCCGGGCTTGGCTCCCTTGGACGTCCCGACGGAGGCACGCCGAAGAGTCTCACCCACCGTCGCCGCGGTCATTTTCGCCAGGAAGTCGTCGTCCCAGGAATGCATCAGCGCGGCCCTGCCACCTGACAGCGAAGCCCCGTACGGAAATGCCCAGAGGCTGGCGACGCACGGATAGCACAGAGGCGTTCCCTCATGGCCGGGCGCGGTGGTGTTGCGGTGCGCGATGCTCGCCCCGAGCGGAATGTCGACCTTGCCGTACCAGCCGCAGGCCGCACGTCCGCAATACGTACACGGCACCCCCGGCCAATCCGCCGGCTCCGGCCAAGCGCGCCACTCGCGGATCAATCTCTCCCGTTCCGAGGAAGACTGCTTACCGCGCGCGGTGGGATTGAGTTTGGAGTTCGGCCACAGCAAATAGCTGGCCCCGAGCCAGAACCCGCCGGGATCAGCGGCCTTCGCCGCCCCGACCGTTTCCACGAGATGGCTCGTCATCCGTTCGACGGCCACGGTCAGCACATCACCCGACACCTCGCAGGGGTGATCAACCTTGGCCAGAGCGGCCAAGGCGAACGCCCCCACACGCTGCAACGGGCTCGCCGTCAACACCAAGGCACGCGGATCAGCCGTGCGTATCCAGCTCCCGGATGGCGGGACGCCCAATACGGCGTCAGGCACTGATCCAGCCCATCCCCGTGCTGTTGGCCTGCCCCAACCCCCAGGAGTGC
>NZ_VCKW01000260.1 GCF_005889715.1 Actinomadura soli | reverse complement strand
CCGTCCCCCCGACCAGACTTGAAGGCCCCCGGATCCAGCGGCCGATCCGGGGGCCTCGCTCATCGCCGGCTCATCCGGCTCATGCGGTTCACCCGGTTCAGCGGGGCGGTGCGGCGGGCGGTTCGTCTCCCGGCGGGCAGTCCGCCCTTCCCTGCGGGCCGGTGATCAGGCGGCCGCAGAGCTGCGTGACCTCCGTCCTCCCGTCCGGCGTGATCCGCGCGAGGATCACCGGCTTGTCCAGCACCTGGTGGCCGGTGGAGCGCGGCCCGAAGCGGATGACGCCGCTCGCGCCGTTGCGCAGGACGTCGTCGTCCGGGTCGTCGAGCGCCGCGAACACCGATCCCGCCGACGGCCGCGCGTTCTCCCGCCAGTACACGGTGCGCGCCACGGTCGCGACGAGGGTGACCGCGTCGTAGGCGACGGCGGCGCGGGTGATCGACGGCCATTGGACCGAGTCGCCGTCCTTGATGGTCATCTCCCGGGCGACGGGGTCGTAGTCCGAGTAGAACGTCTGGGGCGACTGGTCGCCGACCCACCGCCGATCCCACGCCTCGCGGGCCGCGAGCGGCGTGAAGTACAGCTGGAAGGTGCCCTTCCGGCCCAGCTCCGCGGCGTTGTCGCTGACGTACTTGGCGATCTCGTCGTCCGTCAGGACCAGCCGGGGCTCCGGGCAGGACAGCTCCAGGACGTTGGCGAACGAGCGGAACTCGTCCGACCGGCCGGCGTAGTAGAACATGTCGGGCTTGTCGCGGCACGCCTCCCGGACGGACTTGTTCAGGTCCCCCGGGTCCCGGTACGGCCGCATGCGCGTCACGCCGGGACGGAACGCCTTCTGGAACTCGACGGCGAGGTCCTTGCTGTACAGGTCGTTCGGGTCGCCGTCGTAGATGACGACCGCGTCGTCCATCCTCCTGCCGCCGACGTGCCCGTTGCGGGCCCAGTGCGCGGCGTGCCTCGCGGTCCGCGCGTTCGGCGACGCCAGCCGGAAGTAGTACGGCGAGTAGCCCGCCTCGCCGTCGAGAAGGGCCGTCCCGCCGAAGCTGTTGGCGGTGCTGACCAGCGGGAGCGCCGACTTGGCCAGCAGCTTGATCGCCTCCTGGGTCTGCCGGCGGCTCTGCTCGAAGCCGATCACCGCGACGATGCTGCGGTCGTCCAGCGCCCGCTCGCGGATCTGCCCGGCGACGTGCTCGGCATAGCGGAACTTGGCGCCCGCGTTCGCGATCAGCACGCGCAGCCGCAGGTCCTTGCCCTCGGCGGTGTCGTTGAACCGCTTCTGCGCGATCGCGAGACCGATCAGCTCGCCCTGGACGCCGGCGAGCAGCTCGATCCGCCGGTTCTTGATCGACGGGTCGGCGGTCACCGGGCCGAGGTAGACGACCGTCGCGTACGGCTTGCCGGACTCCTTGACGTGGTCGTTCTGCGACTCGATCTCGCCGAGCACCTCGCTCAGCCGGCCGTCGTTGTTCTTGCCGCCGGAGTTCTCGCCGAAGGAGAACGACCCGTCGGTGATGCCGATGCACTCGCCGTTCGCCATCCGCCTGATGCCGACCGGCGAGCAGTACATCCGCGCCTGGACGGAGATCACCGTGATGGACGCCGCCGCGACCGCCACCATCGCGATCCACGGCAGCGCCGGATGCGCGAACCGGGGGCGGCGCCGCACCGGCCGGACGGGCGGCAGGTCGCCGCCCGGGTCGCGGGTGATGTCGACGCGCAGCTCCCGGCGCGAGCCGAGCGCGCCGACGCGCCGCTGCTCCCTGGTGTACCGGTCCCAGAGCCCGCGGGCGGCGATGACGTTCTGCGGCTCGCCCGCCGACATGTCGACGCGGACGGCCTGCGCGATCCGGTCGACGAGCCTCGGTCCCGCGGGCGCGGACGGGTCGTCCTCGGCGGGCGCGTCCGGGTCGACGCTGGCGACGACGACGAGCGGGTCGAGGCAGGGCAGCCGCCCGCCCGCCTGGCTGTCGGCGCGGACCCGCTCGACCAGCTCCACGAACGCCACCCCGGGATGCCCGGCCGACAGCCGCTCGAAGATGAGCACCGGGTAGCGGACCCGCGCCCACGCCGCCCGCCGGTAGTCGCGCCGGTAGCAGCGGCGCAGGTCCTCCAGGAACGCGGCGACGAGCAGCAGGTCGAGCTGCTCGCCGTGGTCGTCCGGCTCGACGGGACGCGGGTCGAACACGCCCAGCGCGAAGCCGAGGAACCCGGTGGAGTCGCGGTCGACGTACGGCTGCTTGAGGAACCAGCTGAACCGGCGGACCCCGTACCAGCCGCGCGTGCGCGCCGCGATCTGGACGGTCACGAACGCCACCCCGATGATCGCGGCGAACACGGCCGCCGCGAGGTCGAGCGCCGCCGCCGTCCCGGCGCTGATCAGCGCGACCACCGCGATCCCGATCGGGGCGATCTGCTCCAGGAACGCCAGGAACGTCGCGGGCCGGCCGCGCGGCCCCTCCAGGTCGCGCAGGACGTCCCGGCCGCGCCTGCGGATGACCCGGTTCAGCTCGCGGCGGCGCGCGTTCTCGTTGTCCCCGACGGGCGGGTGCGTCAGCCGCCGCACCAGCTGGTGGTTCTCCCGCTCCGCCGCCGACGCGCCGCGCGGGGCCGGACGGTCTCCCGCCAGCCGGATCTCCCGCAGGTCGCGCAGCCACAGCGCCATCTCCAGCAGCGGGAACCGCAGCGGCGGCTCGCCCCGGGCATGGCTGCTCGGCTGCGACAGCTCCCGCTTCGCCTCCCGCAGGACGCCCGCGACGTCGGTGGCGGGCGTCTCGGCGGCGATGTGCGAGACCGGTGCGCGCTCGTCCTCGCACCGGGACTTCAGCACCTCCGCGACATGGGAGGTGGCGCGGCCGGGGCCGAGCAGCAGGAGCAGCGGCCTCAGCCGTTCCCGCCACCGCGGCCGTTCCCGCAGCCGTTCGAACAGGTCGAGCACCCCGCGCAGCCGTTCCTCGGTCGGGATCCGGTCGCCCTCGCGCGCCATGGGTCACGCCTCACTTCCGCATTGTCCAGTTGCTGGCCGCTCCCCCGGCTCGTTCTCCCACCGCCCTTATCGGCATTGGACGCGGCGGACCGCGAAAAGGATCGAAACTTTCCAATCGTCGTGCGCCCGTGCGCGAAACTCGGCCACTTTGCCATCATTGGCGCCATGGGCGACGACCGCGACGAGCCGCTGGAGGGCGACATCGGCCCGTCCGCGCCCGCGTCCCGCCCCGGACCTCCGGCGGGTGCGGCTGCGCCGAGCGCCGCTGAGGAGTCGCGGCGGCACGAGGCGGAGCGTGAGGAGCGGCGGCGCCATGCCAACGCGGTGTCGGGACGGATCGCCGCCGTGATCGCCGCGCTCCTCCTGGCGTTCCTGATCTACGACTCCGTCACCACGGCCGTGGAGGCCCATGGCAGGGGCGATGACTGGATCCACCCGCCCGCGGTGATCGCCGCCGTCTGCTCGCTCGCGCTGGTGACCCTGCTGGCCTGGGCCGTGCGGAGGGTGAAGTAGCCTCTGGTGAGTGACCGAAAGCGCGAATCCAGCCATTGACATACCCGCCGATCTGAAGCCCGCGGACGGCCGCTTCGGATGCGGTCCGTCGAAGGTCCGCCCGGAGCAGCTCGCGGCGCTCGCGGAGTCCGGCTCGACCTACCTCGGGACCTCGCACCGGCAGAAGCCGGTGAAGTCTCTTGTCGGGCGCGTCCGGGAGGGCCTCGGCGAGCTGTTCTCGCTGCCCGAGGGGTACGAGGTCCTGCTCGGCAACGGCGGCACCACCGCGTTCTGGGACGCCGCAGCGTTCGGGCTCGTCCGGCAGCGGTCGCAGCACCTGACGTTCGGCGAGTTCTCCAGCAAGTTCGCGAAGGTCACCACGAGCGCGCCCTGGCTGGGCGACCCGACCGTCATCTCCGCCCCGCCCGGGACGCACCCCGAGCCGTCGGCCGAGGAGGACGCGGACGTCTACGCCCTCACCCACAACGAGACCTCGACCGGCGTCGCCATGGAGATCCGGCGCCCGGCGGGCACCACCGCGCGCGACGGACTCGTGCTCGTCGACGCCACCTCCGGCGCGGGCGGCCTGCCCGTGGACGTGACGCAGACGGACGTCTACTACTTCGCGCCGCAGAAGTGCTTCGCCGCGGACGGCGGCCTCTGGGTGGCGCTCGCGTCCCCGGCCGCGCTGGAGCGGATCGGCGAGATCGCCACGTCCGACCGGTACATCCCCGAGTTCCTCAACCTGAAGACGGCCGTCGACAACTCCGCCAAGGACCAGACGTACAACACCCCGGCCGTGGCGACGCTGCTGCTGCTCGCCGAGCAGATCGAGTGGATGAACGGCCGGGGCGGCCTGGCGTGGACGACGTCCCGCACGGCCGACTCGTCCCAGCGGCTCTACACGTGGGCGGAGAAGACGTCGTACACGACGCCGTTCGTCGTGGACCCCGCGCAGCGTTCGCAGGTGGTCGGGACGGTCGACTTCAACGACGACGTCGACGCGGCGGCCGTCGCCAGGACGCTGCGCGCCAACGGCATCGTGGACACCGAGCCGTACCGGAAGCTCGGCCGCAACCAGCTCCGCATCGGCATGTTCCCGGCGATCGACCCGGCCGACGTCGAGGCGCTGACGTCCTGCGTCGACTACATCGTCGAGCGCCTCTAGCGTCCGGCCCTCGTCTGGCGTCCGACTCTCGGGGGCGCCGCGCCGCGCCCCCGAGAGCCCGCTTCAGACGGCGAACGGTTCAGGCTACCGACAAAAGATCGCCGGTGTCGCCGAGCCGCTCCGCCACGCGATGGCGCAGCCCGGCGCGGTCGCACTCCTCGTCGGCGCGGGTGAAGCCCGTCCAGACGCGGCCGTCCATGTCGGTGGCGCGGGCCGTGGGCAGGAACGCCGCCGTCGCCAGCACCTCGGGCCGGTCGCGCCGTCCAGGGTGGCACTCCATGCCGACCTTCAGGTAGGTGCCCTCGCGGAGCAGGACCACGGTCGCGAACTCCACGCGCGTGTGCCGCTCGGCCTCGCGGAACCAGCGCGGGTTGGACGCCCAGTAGATGTTCTGCTCGGTGTCCACGGCCACGGTCAGCGGGCTGAGCGCGGCGCGGGCCAGATGCACCTCGGTCGGACGGTCCCGGTGGACCCAGGCCAGCGCGGCCCGTCCGACCAGGGCCTCCAGGACGCCCGTCACGGCGGACCGGTCGGCGCAGCCCGCGAGGAGCTGGAAGATCGGCTCGCTGTCGGTCGTCCCGGACGCGGGCGGCAGCGCGAAGCGCGACCGCAGGCCGGCGGCGTCGATGTCGCCGTTGTGGGTGGCGACGACACCGGCGGACGGGCCGCCCGCCGCGGCCGTCCCGGGGACGACCATCGGGCTGGCGTTGCCGGCCTCGTCCGGCGAGCCCTGCGTCGCCCAGCGGGTGTGCCCGAGGACGACCGGCGCGCGGTCGAGCTCGGGGAGGAACTCGGGCCGCCAGATGGCCGAGAAGCGGCCGCGTCCCTTCACCACGCGGCAGCCCGCCGCGGGGACGCCGCCGGTCTCCGGCCCGCCGAGGCCAGGCCAGGCGCCGAGGAGCGCCAGCCCCGCCGAGTCCGTGCCGCGCTCCTCCGCGAGCGCGCCCAGCGTGACGAACACGTCCGAGGCGAGCCCCGGGTCGCCGGCGAACGGCGAGCGCACCATCCCGAACAATCCGCACATGCCACATGAGATGCATTTCATGGGCGGACGGTTCGAGTCGCTCATCGTGCCGAATAGGCTCGGACCGTGAACCGCGCGACCCGCTGGCTGCTTCCCACCGTGCTGACCGCGCTCGTCCTGGCCGTGGTCGTCGGTGCGCTGCTGAACTGACGCGGATCGTATGATCGACGGGGCGCGGAACGGGGATGATCAAGGGATGTCGCTCAGCCGCGTCGCCCGCACCGGTGCCGCCCTCGTCCTCGCCGGGTCCTCGACCTGCGTCCTCGCGCCCGCCGCGGCGGCGGGTGCGGCCCGCGCCGACCAGGTCGCCTTCATGATCAACGATTCGCGGATCACCGAGTCCAGCGGGCTCGCGGCCAGCGCGCGGCACCCCGGCATCGTCTACACGCACAACGACTCGGGCGGCGTCCCGAAGATCTACGCGCTCGACGCGGGCGGGCGCGTCCGGGCCGTGCTGACGCTCGCCGGCGCGGGCGCCCGCGACTGGGAGGGCATCGCGCTCGGCAAGGACGGGCACGGCCGCCCGGCGATCTTCGTGGCGGACATCGGCGACAATCTCGGCGGCGCGTGGCCGTACGTGACGGTGTACCGGATCAGGGAGCCGTCCCGGCTCGGCAGCCGGACGCTCCCGGCGACCGCCTTCAAGATCAAGTATCCGGACGGGCCGCGCAACGCCGAGACCTTCATGATCAACCCGCGGACGAACCGGCTCTTCATCGCCAGCAAGCTGTTCGGCGGCAAGGTGTACGAGGCCCCGGCGAAGCTCCGGACCAGCGGATACAACGTCCTGCAGAAGGTCGCGAACGCTCCGGCCATGGCGACCGACGGCGCGTTCTCGCCCGATGGGCGCACCTGTGTCATCCGTTCCTACTTCGGTGCGCGTCTTTATTCGGTAGGCCCGGACGGCCGTCCGGGGAAATCCATGACATCGATCGACATCCCGTTGCAGTCGCAGGGCGAATCCCTGAGCTACACGGCGGACGGGAGGTCCCTTCTGGTGGGGTCCGAGGGCGAGAACCAGCCGGTCTACCGGCTGCCGCTGCCGGACGAGGCGCTGCCGTCTCCGTCCGGCGGGAAGGCGAAGAACGCGGGTTCGGCGGGCGACGTCGAGGGCCACACCAGGGACACCCGGAACACCAGGATGGGGTTGTTCTTCGCGCTCGCCATCGCCGCGGCCGTCGGCTACGGGCTGCTGCGCAGGCGCGGAGGCTCGTCGGGAGGCGGATGACGGCGGCGGACGACGGAGGCGGATGACGAGGGACGGGCAAGCGGGACGGGCAAGCGGGGCGGAAAGGCGCACCTGACCGGCACGATGGAAGTCGGTTTCGGACGGCGACGGGATCGTGGAAGGAGGCGACGGGCCCGCGAGGACCCGTGTGAGGATGCGGACTGTGGAGCATGAGCTCGTGGGCCTGGCGGGACCCGGCGGCCGGTGGCGTCCCGTCGCCGCCGGACCGTTCGCCCTGCTCGCGGTGGCGCTGGCGCTGCTGCCGATCCGCCCGGTGTGGCTGTGGGCCGCGCTGATCGGCGTCGTCGCCGCGATCCCGTGGCTGCTCGGCGCGGCGCCGGAGGCGCGCAGGCGCCGTCCGCGGCCGTACTGGCGGCTGTCCGCGGCCGGGCTGGAGAAGATCGGGCCGGGCGGGCTGAGCATGGTCTCCTACGAGCGGTCCCGGATCGACGGGCTGGCCATCACCACCGGCGACGGCGTCCTGACCGTGTTCCACCGGTTCGGCCGTACCGCGGTGGGCGGGATGACCTCGATGGGCCTGGAGCCCCTCACCGTCTTCGTGACGGCGAGGCGCCTCGGCATCCCCATGCACGTGCTGGACGGCGAGGCGACCGATCTCCTCGACCCCGCGCTGGACGAGGCCCTGCGCATCCCCACGCTGGACGACGACGTCCCGGGAGGCGGCCCTCTGCCCCGCGACCACGCGGCGGAGAAGCGGCTGCTGGACCAGGAGGCCGCTCTCCTCGCCGCGGCCCACGAACCGTCCTCGATCAAGCCCGCCGAGGGCCCGGAGGAGGGCAACGGCGTGGGCAAGGCGCGCAGGGAGACGGGCAAGGAGCAGCGGCTGGACACGCCCGAGCCGCTGCCGAGCCGCCGCCGGGTCGTGCTCCTCGGCGTCCTCACCGCCCTGCTCGGCACCGTCATGATCGTCAGGATCGCGGTGGACGGCACGGGCGAGTTCGGCGCCCGGCTCGCCGCCGGCTGCTGGGCGCTCGCCGCGATCGCGGGCGTCCTCGCGGCGCGCCGCCGGCTGCTGCGGGCCGCCCAGGTCCGCTGGACGATCAACGCGGAGCGGCTGCGGGTGCGGGCCCGTCCCGGCCGCCGCCGCGAGGTGCAGGACCTGCGGGCAGGGGACGTCGCCGCGGTCGTCGTCGGTCCCGGCCTGCGGCTCGACCCGGTGAGCGGCGAGCCGCGCCGCGCCGACCTCGCCGCGCTCGCGTTCGGACACCGGCTGGAGCTCGTCGCGCGGCTGCCCGCGCACGGCCTGGACGGCTTCCAGCTCGCGCACGCCCTCGACGACCACGGCTACCGGGTGATCACGCCGGGCGCGCGGGCGCCACGCCGCCCGCAGTACGGCCTGGAGGGGCTGCCCGAGATCTTCGCGCAGGTCCCCGGCGGGCGGCTGGTCGTCGCGGACGGCGGGCTCGGCTGGGCGGACGCCGCCGGCGACGTCGTGCTGAAGATGCCGGAGGACCGCATCGGCGGCATCGAGCTGCTGACCATCGCCGGGCACGCCTGGGTCCGGCTCTACGACACCGACGGCGACGAGTTCTTCGCCGCGCCACTGTCGTCGCTGCGGATCTCCCGCACCGACCTGCGGGACGCTGCCCGCCGCGCCGGGCTGCCGGTCAACGACGCCGAGTACGACGCCTACCTCAGCGCCGCGTTCCACTCCGCCGTCTCCACGCTGACCGGCCCCGAACCGCCGACGGCGTCCGTGTCCTCGCAGAGCGCCACCGGGCCGGACGCAGGGCAGGACGCCGGAGAGCAGGCCGGCGAGGCGGCGGCGGCTCCGCAGCCAGACCCTCTGGACGAGCACGAGCTCACGTTCTCCGGCTCCGCGCCGCCCAACCCGATGACCGCGCCAGGGACGCTCCTGGACGCGACCCGCCGCTCCCGTATTGGGACGTACGGGATGAGCGTCCTGCTATGCGAGGCCGTCGCGCTGCTGGGCGCGGTCTGGCTCGGGCCTGAGCTGGGCGGCTTCAACGCGACCGCGTCCTGGTCGGTGCCCGTGGGGCTGGTCATCGGCCTTGTCGGTTACTGGCTGTACGACCGCAACCGCCCGCAGCTTCGGGTGTCGGCCGCCGGGCTCGCGGTAGTCACCCGGCGCGGCAAGGTCGAGTGGGACCTGGGCCGCGACCGCGTCGGCGGCGTCGGCATCGACGAGGCGACCGAGCGGATGCCGCGCCTGGTGGTGTGGAGCCCGTCCGGGCGGGTGCTGCGGCAGGTGACGTTCCCGCCCGACCTGGACGAGCTGCGCCGCGCCTGCGAACGCTACGGCCTGCCCTGGGGCCCGCCGGACGCCGACCGTCCCGCGCCCCCGCCGCCCGAGCTCTGACGCAGCGACCACGTCTTCAGCGACTCGTACGTCAGCTGGCTGTAGTCCTTGCCGGGCAGGTGGCTGCGCATCAGGTGGACGGAACCGGCCGTCCACGGCGCCCCGGCGAACGCCGACAGCGACTCCATGAGCGGGCGCACGTCCACCGGCCTTCTGGACCGCGCCAACGTGAGGTGCGGGCGGAAGCCCCGGTACTTGTCCGGCAACGTCCCGACGCGGCGTCCTGCGGCCGTGGTGGACGCGGCGAGCCGCGCCACCCCGCGGCGGTCTCCGAACAGGCCCGTCCACAGGACGCGGGCGTGCGTCCCGCTGGCGGGGAACGCGCCCGCCCCCGCCAGCGACAATGACATCCGCTCGTGCCGGCCGACGGCGCGCTCCAGCCTGGGGAGCAGCCGGTCGAGGGTGCGGTCGTCCACCTCGCCGAGGAACGTCAGCGTGACGTGGAGCAGGTCGCGCCGCACCCATCTCAGCTCGGGCACCGCGTCGCGGTGCGGCAGGACGGCCTCCTCAAGCTCGTCCAGAATGTCCGGTGGCGGCACGAGCGCCACGAAAAGCCTCATGGGAGCGTCCGGAGGGCCACCGGTCAAGCATTTCAGCAGATGGCACCCCTTGTCACGCCGTCACGCGGAACCGGCGGGACCGGTGCCGGCGCCCGATGCGGCGGCGGATGCGGCCCCGGATGCCGCGGCGGGTGCGGGCCGCCGCCGGATGCGGTCGAGCGCCGGCCGGATCGCCCCGGCCTCGCCCGGCGCGCCCCGCGCGGCCAGCACGCCGACGGCGGCCGCGGCGACGACCGAGATCAGCCCGCCGCCGACGAGGCCCGTCCGGGCGCCGAAGTTCTCGGCCAGCCAGCCGATCGTGGGCGCGCCCAGCGGGTTCGTCCCGAGGAACACGAACATGTAGAGGCCCATCACGCGTCCGCGCATCTCGGGGGCGACGCTCAGCTGCATGGTCGCGTTCGCCGCCGTCATGATCGTCATCATCGCGACGCCGGTCGGGACCAGCAGCGCCAAAAACGTCCAGTACGTCGGCATCAGTCCGGTGGCGACCTCCAGCGCGCCGAACGCCAGGCCCACCGCCACCAGGAACCTCAGCCGCGGCTTGGTCACCCGCCGCGCGGCCAGCAGGGCCCCGGTGAGCGCGCCGAGCGCGAGCATGCTGGACGCGAGGCCGAACGCGGACGCGTCGGTGTGGAAGACCTCCTTCGCGACGAGCGCGACCGTGGTGGCGAAGTTCATGCCGAACATGGCGAGGAACCCGATGAGGATCAGGACCAGCATCAGGTCACGGCGTCCGCGGACGTAGCGCAGGCCCTCGCGGAGCTGTCCCTTGGCGCGCTTGACGGGGTCGGCGGGGTGCAGCTCGTCCCCGCGCATCGCGTAGAGGCCGAACAGGACGGCGCCGAACGACGCCGCGTTCACCAGGAACACCGGGCCCGTGCCGATCAGCGCGATCAGCACGCCGGCGACGGCGGGGCCGAGCAGCCTGGCGCCGTTGAACGAGGCGCTGTTCAGCGCGATCGCGTTCGGCAGGTCGCGCCTGCCGACCATCTCCACGACGAACGACTGGCGGGTCGGGTTGTCGACGACGGTCGCGAGGCCGAGCCCGAACGCCAGCACGTACACGTGCCACACCTGCGCGACTCCGGTCACCGCGAGCAGGCCGAGGACGAGCGCGAGCACGCCCATGGACGCCTGCGCGAGCATCAGGACGCGGCGCTTGGGATACCGGTCGGCGATGACGCCGCCCCACAGGCCGAACAGCAGCATCGGCAGGAACTGCAGGCCGGTGGTGATGCCGAGCGCGGTGCCGCTGCCGTGCGCGAGTTCGAGGACGAGCCAGTCCTGCGCGATCCGCTGCATCCACGTGCCGGTGTTGGAGACGACCTGGCCCGCCGCGTACAGCCGGTAGTTGCGGTTGCGCAGCGACCGGAACATGCCCCCGGCGCGTGCCTCGTCAGCATCGTCAAGCCCGTCGAGGTCACGGGATTCGTCTGGCCTGCCGGGGCCGCGGGGTTCGTCGGGGTCGTCGGGCTCGCGGGGCTCGTCGTCGTCCGTCTGCCCGGCGGCCGGGAGCGCGGCGATCTCCTTCGGCGGCGTCTCGGCGTCGGCTGGCTCGTCGGCGCACGAGGGCGGGCCTGGGGCCTTGGCGCGTCCGGCCACGTGGGCGACGGGACGGCGGCGGCCCCGCCCAGCGGACGCGGGCGCGGACGTGGACGCGGGGCCGGGGGTGGC
>NZ_VCKW01000025.1 GCF_005889715.1 Actinomadura soli | reverse complement strand
GCCCATCCCCGCCCCGCCGGACGATCCGTCCGGACGCGCCGAGCCCGCGTTCACCCACTACCTGTTCGGGCCCGCGCTGATCGACCTGCGGCACACCGTCCGGGTCGCCCTGCCCGCCCCCATCGGGGTGGCGAGGGAGTACGAGGCCAGGATCCGGACCGCCTTCCAGTACCGGGAACCGGAATGGCTGCTGATGCCGATCGGGATCGCGCTGCGGATCTGCATGGCCTTCGGCGTCATCATGGGCTTCGTCGCGGTGGGGCTGCTGTGGCTGCTGCAGCTCACGGTGGTGACGGCGCTGGTGCTCGTCCTGCTCGCGTCCGCCCTGGTGCTGCGCGTCACCGACACGGGGATGCGGCGGGTCAAGGGCATCCGCACCGGCTGCCCGTCCTGCCACCAGCGCGTGCACTACCCGTCCTACGAGTGCTCCGGCCAGGGCTGCGGCCGACGGCACCGTGACGTGCGTCCGGGACGCTATGGCGTCCTGAAACGCCGGTGCGCCTGCGGGACGCTGCTGCCGACCCTCCTGCTCACCGGCACCGGCGACGGCCGCATGCAGGCGTACTGCCCGCACTGCAAGGAGCCGATGTCCAAGGGGTCGGGGGCCGTGGCCGAGATCGTGATCCCGGTGCTGGGCGCGACCGCGACCGGGAAGACCCGGCTGATGACGGCCCTGGTGATGGGGCTCCTGGAGGGCACGGGCGGGCACGGGGCGGAGGCGGAGTTCGCCGACACGCAGTCGGAGTCGGCCTACCGGGACCTCGCGAACAAGCTGCGCGCGGGCGTCCACACCTGGAAGACCGTCAAGGCCAAGGACGCGCCGCTGCGCGCGTACTCGCTGCAGATCCGCCCGCCCAGCGGGGCGACGCGGCTCTTCCACGTCTTCGACGCGCCCGGCGAGCTGGTCGCCAAGTCGGAGTCGATGCGGGAGCTGCGGTACATCAAGTCAGCGCGCACCTTCCTGTTCACGCTCGACCTGCTGTCGGTGGACGCGGTCTGGGAATCGCTGGAGGCCGGCGCGCGCGCCAAGAACCGGGGGCTGCGCTCGGACGACCAGCCCGGCGTCGTCTTCGACCGGGTCGTGCAGAACATCGAGGGCCACGGCGTCCAGATGGGACGGGCCCGCCTCGCGGTCGCGCTCACCAAGGACGACCTGGTGCGCGAGTGCGCGGCGCTCGCGGGCGTCGGCGAGCGGAGCGAGGACATCGGCCGCTGGCTGGAGGACGACGCCGGGCTCGACGGCATGGTCCGCGCGATGCGGCGCTCGTTCGCCGAGGTCAGGTTCTTCCGGACGTCGTCCTGGCTGGACGGGGACGAGATCGACGACGGCGTCCTCGATCTCACCGGCTGGCTCCTGGTCAGCGAGGGGCTGCGGGTGCACCACTAGACCTGAGCCGCAGACCCGACCGACCATTCCCGGCTGAAGGGAGGAACCATGCCGCCGGACCCGTACCGCCCGTGGCGGCTCGCCGTCTTCGTGGTGGTGCTGTGCGTCACCGCCGTCTACATCGTGTTCGTGGTCCTGTCGTTCCTGGTGTCCCTGGCGACGGTGTGAGGAGCGAACGATGACGCGACCCCGGACGGGACCCCTGCGGAAGGTGCAGGACGTGTCGCTGGCGCGGACGTCGCTCGTCACCTTCCAGCTCCACGGCCCGGACGCGGCGGACGAGGCGGACGGGCCGGATGGCGCCTCGCTCCTCGCGGTGTACCAGGACGCGGCCGGTGACGGCCTCGCGCTGGTCGCGGACGACCGCGGGCTCATGATCGATCCGGGCGCGGCGCCGGACGGGACCGTCCGGATCGTCGTCGCCGTCGAGGCCGCGGCCGGCGCGGTGGCGCGGATCCGCGGGGTGCGCTGCACCGTGCGCGACGATCAGGGCGGGGACCTGGCCGTCCTCTCCGGGGCCGCGGCGGGGGAGACGACGCCCGATCCGGTGCACCTGCTCGGCGAGTGCTACCGGCGGCGCGGCGAATGGCGGTTCCGCGAGATCGGCTACGGCCTCGCCGATGACGCGGCGATCACACGTGAGCTGGGCCCCGGCGCCGCCGACCACCGCCGCCGGGCCGCCGCCGTCACCCGTCCGGAGGAGCCGGACCTGCCCGCGGCGAGCCCGGTCCCGGAGGCGCGGCCGGTGCGGGGGCTGCCGCCGCCGAACCTGGAGGCCGCCCGGATCGCCGGGGAGCGCACGGTGCGCGGCCCGGTGAGCCTGGAGGTCGCGGTCGACCTGTCCTTCTCCATGCGCCGCTACTCGGGACTGCGCAAGGCGGCGCTGCACGCGCTGGCGGAGTTCGCGCGCCGCGAGATGGCCGGCGGGGACCTGCTGACCTCGGTGGCGTTCGCCGGGGAGGCGGCGGTTCTGGTTCCCCCGGTGGACGTCCGCGAACTGCGGCAGGTGACCGACCGGCCGCGCGGGGGGGTCGGCGTGGGAACGCTGCTGGCGCCCGCCGTCCGGCTGCTCACCGACCTGCGTCCGCCCGTTCCCGTGCAGGCCCGTGCCCTGATGGTGATCAGCGACATGGAGCTGCATGACGGTGCGCGTCTCGGCCCGCCGCTGGGCCGGGCCGCCTACCAGTCCGTCCATCTGGTGGTGCCGAGAGGGGCGGGCCGCGTGGTTCCGCCCGGCCCGCTGCGCCGGGCGGCCGTGCACCGTTTCAGGAACGCCGACCAGCTCGGCCTGATCTACGGCGCGGTCTTCGCCGCCATGACCGGCCAGCGGCTGGAGCACCGATGACCACCGACGAGCCCCAGCCCGCCGAGGCGCCCGAGCCCGCCGAACTCGACGACCGCATCGCCGAACTCCGTGCGGCCCTGGACGCGCCCTTCCCTCCGGACGTGAAGCCCGCGTGGATCCGGCTGGCGCTGGCCGAGTGCCTGATCCAGCGGGGCGAGCAGGCGCGGAGCGTCGAGGACCTCGACGCCGCGATCGAGGACACGCGCGGCGCCATCGCCGGCCTCGGCCGCGCGCTCGGCGCGTCCGACCTCTCCCTGGCGCACCAGAACCTCGGTGTGGCGCACGCGCTGCGCGCGCAGTACGCCCCCGAGGACGCGGACGAGCACCTCGCCGAGTCGGCCGCCGCGTTCCGCCGCTCGATCGACCTGAGACCCGCGCCGCACCCGGACCTCGGCTGGGTGAACGCCCGATACGGCGTCGTGCTCGCCACGATCGCCCACCGCGGCATCGCGGGCCTCGACCTCTTCGGGGACGAGACGCCCGGCGACTGGAGCGCGCACGCCGAGCAGGTCACGACCGCGCTGGAGACCCTGGACGCCGGATGGCGGGACACGGCGCCCGACGACCCGTACCGCCCCGTCGTCCGGTACTGGGGGGCGTTGACGAGGGCGTGCCGCTTCATCTATTTCGCGGGCGGCGCTGGTGACCGCGACCAGGCGATGGCCGGCCTTGAGGCGATCCTCGACCTGCCCGAATGCGACGACGTGACCGCGGACATGTGCCACCTCTACCTCGCCTACCTGCACCTCTACGGTGACGCGCCCGCCGGGCTCCGGGACCAGAAGCCGTCGCTGCGCACCTTCGCGCGTCTCTTCGCCCACGGGAACCTCGCCGACGCGGAGGCCGCGCGGGTGGCGCGCGAGCACCTGGACCGTGTCACCGGAGCGACTCCGGAGACCGCCGCGATGGCCTCGCAAGTGCGCGCGATGGCAGTGCTGGCGGTCGACGGCGGCGACGTCAGCGAGGAGGGCCTCACCCAGGTCATCGCGGGCCTGGGGATCGCCGAACCCGGCTCCGAGGACGACGAGCAGGGCCTCCTGCGCGAGCTCATGGAAATCCTGCGGACGGTGCGGCGGGACGGGATACAGGACGTCGAAGCGGTCGCCGACGCCATCGCCCGCATAGGCGGAGATTTCGGCGAGGGGCACCCGTTCCGGCAGGTGCTGCAGGGCGTGCTCGGCCAGCTTCTCCTCCTGCGTCCCGACGGGCTCTCCGGCGGCGCCAGGACCGCCACGCCCGAGGAGCGCGAGGCGGCGCTGGAGTTCCTGGAGAACATCTTGACGGAACTCCCGGACGACCATCCGGACCGGGCCGAGACCCTGGGTCGGCTGGGCGCGACCCTGGCCCGTGGCATCGAGCACAAGCACTCCGCCGAACGGCTGGAGAGGGTGCGCGGCATCCTCCTGGAGGCGGTCGGGCGTCCCGCCGCCGATACTCTGAACGACGCCCTCAACCACTTCCTGCTCGTCGTCGTCGACAGGCTCCGCACGATGATCGGCCACGGGCTCGAGCCGGTGAGCGACGCGGTCGAGAGGCTCCAGCGGGTCGCCCGGCTCCTCCCGCCCGAGCACCCGCTCCAGCAGATGATCCCGGGGTTCCTGACGTCCATCCTGATGCACCGGCACCTCGAGGCGGGCGGCCTGGAGCATCTGGACGCCGCGGACCACTACGCCCGCCTGACGTCCGAGACGCTCGCATCCGACGACGAGGCGCGACCCGGTGGCGAGCCACGGCGAGGCGACCGGGCGCGGGAGGACATGCACGCGCTCATGGAGTGGGTCCGGGCCGCCTCTCCACTGGCCAGGGCCACGGGCATGCCGGACTCCGATCTCCTGGACCAGGCGGCCCGGGCGCACCGCACCCTGGCCGAGCGGCTCCCCGAGGGCCACCCGTCCCGTTCCTCGATCGAGAGCAGCGCGCGGACGCTCGAAGTCGTCCAGCGGCAACTCGAATGGGCCATGGCGGGACCGCTCGCCCGCCCGGCCGCCGCGGACGTCCCGGACGACGTCGACGAGTCCGAGGTGGAGGCCGCCAGGGCGCTCGGCGTGGACCATCCGCTGTTCCCCGCCGAGCTGGGCGTCCTCGGGGTCCGCAAGGTGACCAACGGCTGCCTGACCCGGAACCTCGCCCGGCTGGACGAGGGCCTGGCGCTGCTGGCCGAGGCGTACGGGGCCGCAGACCCGCTGTGGCCGCTCCGATCGTGGCTGCTGGGCCTATTCGGGGGCGCATTCCTGCTGCGGTACGAGGTCGGCCGTGACCGCGCGGACCTGAACAGAGCCATCGACCGGCTGGAGGAGGCCGTCCGGTCGGGCGAGACGGGCGCGCTCGGCAGCGTGACCGCGACGAGCCTGGCCGACCTGTCCACCGCGTACCACATGCGCGGCGACGCGAGCCTGGGCGACCGGCGTCGCGCGGGTGAGACGGGCCTCGCCGCGCTGCGGGCGAGGGCGTGGAGCGTGATGCTGCAGAGCAGCACCGAACGCGCCTTCACCGCCGCGCTCGCCGCCGCCGGGGACGGCGCCGCCGTCGCCCACCAGTGCACCGCGAGCGGGCTCACCGGCCTGGCCGTCGAGGCGCTGGAATGGGGACGCGCCATGGTCCTGCACACGGCGACCACGGACGCGAGCCTCCCCGCGCTGCTGCGCGACGGCGGCCACGACGGCCTCGCCGCCGAGTGGGAGGAGACGATGGGGGACAGCGGCCCGGCGCCGTGGGACCTTCCGCGGCTACCCGGCAGCTCCCCGCTCGGGGAGCTGCAGGTGCCCAGCGACCTGCGCGAACGCGTGATGGAGGCGATCGAGGGCAGCGACACCGAGCGGCGGCTGTTCAACCCGGCCGTCCCGGCGGAGATCGCCGGGGCGCTGCGGGAGGCGGGCGCCGCGGCGCTCGCCTACCTCGTTCCCCGCGAGGACGGCCGCAGCGGCATGGCCCTCGTGGTGGACGACGCCGGAGAGGTGAGGCCGGTCCGGCTGCCCCGGCTGGCGACCGGGCCGGGCAGCCGCGTGGACGCGTTCGTCCGGGCGCAGCACGACCGGGAGCGCGCCGAACCGGGAACGGACGAGGCGGACCGCGTCCACCGGCGCTGGCGGCACGCGCTGGGCGACCTGTGCGACTGGGCGTGGACGGCGGTGATGGAGCCCGTCCTGGACGCCGTCGCGAGCGGCCAGGGGAACCGGGCGCGGGTGGTGCTGGTCCCGGTCGGGGAGCTCGGCGCCGTCCCCTGGCACGCCGCCCGCCGGACGGTCGGCGACGGCGTCCGCCGCTACGCCTGCCAGGACGCGGTCGTCTCCTACGCGGCGTCCGCGCGCCAGTTCATCGAGGCCCGGCGGCACGGCCACCGGCCGTGGCCGAGCGCGGCGGCGCTGGTCCGGGTCGGCGGGAGCAGCCCGCCCCTGTACTGGGCCTTGAAGGAGATCGAGCAGATCCACCGGCGGCACTACCCCGGCGGGGAACTGCTGGGCGGGCGCCGCCGTCCGGGCGCGGCCCGCTCGCCGGGCGCCACGGCCGCCAACGTGCGGGAGCTGCTGCCCGGCCCGGACTCGGGCGGCGCGTCGCTGCTGCACCTCGGCTGCCACGCGCATCCGGCGCCGCGCCCCGTGGACTCCCACCTGATGCTGGCGGGCGGCGAGGCCCTCGGCATGACCGACATCCTGCGGCGCGCGCGGGTGCGGCCGTCCGGCGTGCCCGGCGGGCTGGTCGTGCTGGCCGCCTGCGGCAGCGATCTGACCAGCCGCGACCACGACGAGGCGCTGACGCTGTCGACGGCGTTCCTCGCGGCCGGGGCGGTGGGCGTGGTCGGCGCCCGCTGGCCCGTGGACGACCTCCCGACCGCCCTGTTCATGACCCTGTTCCACCACTATCTGAACGCCGGCTACGACGATCCGGCCGTCGCGCTCCGCGCGGCCCAGCTGTGGATGCTGAACCCGCGGCGGCGCGTCCCGGCGGACCTGTCCGCCGAGCTGGCCGACCTGCTGGACGCGGCGCCGCTGGACGAGCCGGAGTCCTGGGCGGCGTTCACCTACCAAGGCCGATGAGGGGGCCCGCATGACCGCGTTCGGCATCGACCTCGGGACGACCAACTCCTGTCTCGCGTACATCGACGAGTCGGGAAGGCCCGCCGTCGTCCGGAACTCCATCGGCGAGAACACCACGCCGTCCGTCGTCTACTTCGAGCGGCGGGACTCGGTCGTGATCGGCAGCGCCGCCGCCAACGCCGCGCTGCTCGCCCCGGAGCTGGCCGTCCGGCACGTGAAGCGCCGGATGGGCCGCAAGGACGTGGACTTCCACTTCCACGGCACCCGGTACACGCCCGAGACGATCTCGGCGCTGGTCCTCAAGGAGCTGGCCGCGGCCGCGGAGCGCCGGCTCGGCCGCCCGGTCCGGGACGTGGTGATCACCGTGCCCGCGTACTTCGGGGTGGCGGAGCGGGAGGCGACCCGGCGGGCGGGCGAGATCGCCGGGCTGGACGTGCTGGACGTCCTCGCCGAGCCGGTCGCCGCGGCCCTCTCGCACCAGCACGGGCATCCCGCCGAACGCCCCCGCCACCTGCTCGTCTACGACCTGGGCGGCGGGACGTTCGACACGACGGTGATCCGCGTGGACGGCGACGACGTCAACGTGGTCTGCACCGGCGGTGACCGGGACCTCGGCGGCGCCGACTGGGACGCCAGGATCAGGACGTTCCTGCTGGAGGAGTTCTCCGGGCGCCATCCCCGGCTCGACCCCACCGCCGACGAGCAGTTCATGCAGGAGCTGTGGATCATGGCCGAGCAGCTCAAGAAGGAGCTGAGCAGCGCGCGGACCCGGCGCCGGAACCTGCGCTTCGCCGGCGCGACCGTCCAGGTGGAGCTGACCAGGGAGCGGCTGGAGGAGCTGACCGCCGACCTGCTGCAGCGCACCCTGAAGATCACCGAGGAGACGATCGACCGCGCGCGGCGGCAGGGCGTGGACGGCTTCGACGAGGTGATCCTGGTCGGCGGCATGACGCGGATGCCTGCGGTCGTGTCCCGGCTGGAGCGGCTGCTGGCGAAGGACGGCCCCGCCGAGGGGACGCCCAGACGCCACGAGCCCGACCTCGCGGTCGCCCAGGGCGCCGCGCTGTTCGCCCTGATCCGGCAGGTCCAGCGCGAGGACGGCGAGGGGCGGGACACCCGGGACGAGCGGGTGGCCGACCGGCTCGGCATCAGCGCGGAGCAGGCCGGGTCGATGCGGTCCCGGACGGTGACCACGGTCGTGCCGCGCGGCTTCGGGGTCAAGGTCATCGACCAGCACGACCCGCTCGCGGCCACCGATCCGCTGCGGGCCCGGTACTTCGTCGTCCACCTGCTGCCCGCCGACACCCCGCTGCCCGCCGACACCGGCCCGGTCGGCTTCGCGACGGCCTTCGACAACCAGCCGATGCTGGAGGTCGAGGTGTGGGAGCAGGCGGACCGGGACGGCTCGGAGGAACTCGCCGACAACACGATGATCGGGCGGGGCCGGCTGCGCGGGCTCCCACCCAGGCTCCCGCGCGGGACGCCGATCGAGATCACCTTCCACATGAGCGAGACGGGCCGGCTCTCGGTGCACGCCGTGGAACCGCGGTCGGGCCGGGAGGTCCGCTTCGACCTGCAGATCGGCGGCATGGACAAGGCCGCCGTCGAACACGCCAAGGCCGCCGTGGCACGCCACGACACCAGCTCATGACCGCCTGAAGGGCCGAGGGAGAACCATGGGACTACGCCACGCGCTGGCGGCGCTGGCCGAGCAGTGGGACGACGTCCGCGAGCGGCTGTCGCCCGGCGAGTTCGACGAGGTGCAGGCGCTCGTCGACGCGTTCACCCGGGAGGGCGACCGGGTGGCGTCGGAGGAGCTCGCCGAGGACATCGCGGACCTGCTGCGCGCCCGCCTGCCCCGCGACCATCCGTTCCTCGTGGCGCTGCGCGCGCGGGAGGAACGGCTCGCGCCCGACGCCGCCCGGAGGGCCACGGAACTGGCCGCCTGGTTCGGCCTGAGCGGGCCGCTGCAGGTCCGGCTCGGCCGCCCTCCGGGGCCGACGTCCGCAGAGGTGGAGCGCGAGGCCGATGCGTGGCTGCTGGACGCGCCCGCGCTGGACGCCGACCAGCTCCGCGCGCACGGCCTCGACCCCGGCGACCCCGACCTGATCCGCCTCGACCGCGCCGACGGACGCGGCCGCTGGCCCGCCTTCCAGTTCGGGGCCGACGGCAGCCCGCTGCGGATCGTCCGGGAGATCAACCGGATCCTGGCGGCGTCCGACGACCCGTTCGGCGCGGCCGACTGGTGGCTGGGCCGCAACGGCAGGCTCGGCGACGCGCCCGCCCGGCTCATCGGGAACCTGCCCGACGACGAGCTGATCGCCGCCGCCCGCGCCGAGACGGGGGGCGCGTGAGATGCCGAACGCCGAACCCCCGCGGCTCTTCCGCCCGGCCCCCCACATGCACCTGCTGAAGGCCGGTGAGCGGCTGTGGCGGGTGCACGACCGCAGGCACGACCCGACGTCGGTGAACCCGAGGCCGTCCGACGACAACTTCGGCGGCGGGCGCTTCGACGGCACCGACCGCGCCCCCTACCCGGCGTACTACGCCGGGCTGGAGGCCGGGACCGCGCTGGCCGAGACGCTGCTGCGGGACGTCCCGTTCAACGACAAGGGCTTCCGGACCATCCGCCGCGCCCGCGTCCACGGCCGCCGCGCCAGCGTCGTGGAGACGACCGACGCGCTGAACCTGGTCGACCTCTGCTCCGGCGAGGCGCTGGCGGCCGTCGCGCAGGACACCTGGCTCGTCCAGGCCGAGACCGGGGAGTACCACGCCACCCGGCGCTGGGCGGCCTGGATCCGCGAGCAGGTCCCGGCGGCGCAGGGGCTGATCTGGCCGTCGAAGCGCGAGGGGAGCAGGCCCGCGCTCGTGCTGTTCCGGGACCGCTGCCCGGACGGCTGCCTCGTCGCCGACCCGCACTCGGGACAGGACCTGGACGATCTCGAAGGAGCCGCCTGGATCAACGCGCAGCTCGCCGCCTACCGCGCCCGCGTCACCCGGCCCCGCCATGACCGGCGCCCCTGACCCCGGCCCCGCCGAGCTGGGCAGGCGCCTGTTCGTCCAGGCGCTCGACGGCGACGCGGACGCCCTGGACGAGGCGATCGAGCTGCTGCGCGAGACGGCCGCCCTGGAAGACCTCGGCGACGCGCTCTTCCACCGGTTCTGGCGGGCCCTGGACGCCGCGCCCGTCGACGACGACGCCGGCATGAAGGCGCTGGACGACCTGGACGAAGCGATCGGGGCCATGCGCGCCGCCCTGGAGGTCGCGGACGAGGAGGACCGCCGGATGATCGCCGCGTCCTGCGGCGACATGCTCCACACCCGCTTCCGGCTGCTCCGCCGCGACGAAGGCGATCTCCACGCGGCGATCGGCATGCTGGTCCTGGCGACCGAGGGCCCGGAACCGGATCCGCTCGCGGCGGCCGACCTCGCCGACGCGCTCGCGGACCGCTTCGAGATCCTCGACGCCGAAGACGACCGCGACGAGGCGATCCGGTGGTCCCGCACGGCGCTCGACGCGCTGTTGCTCACCAAGAGGCGCGACGTGCTGGTGAACGTCCAGCGGCTCGCCGAGCTGCTCATCGACCGGGCCGACGAGACGATGGACGCCGCCGACTACACGGCCGCGATCGGCTACGCGGAGCGCGCTTTCGCGGTGCTGCCGGACGAGGCGGAGCCCGATCGGGTCCTCGTCCTCTTCCTGCTCGGATGGGGCCGTCTGCGGCACTCCGCGCTGCGCGCGGAAGACCCTCGCGCCGAGCTGGCGGACGCGGTCGCCTGCCTGCGGCGCGCGCTGGCGATGCCGCCGGTCCCGGATCCGCCGCCCGACGAGCTGGCGGCGGTGCTGGGCCTGGCGCTCTCGTCCTGGGTCGGAGCCGACATCGAGCGAGACGGAGGCGCCCTCGAAGAGACCCGGGAACGCGCCGACGAGACGATCCGCCTGCTGACCGGCGCCAGGGACGCGCTGCACCCCGAGCATCCGTTCCGGGCCTGGGCCTGGTTCCAGCTCGGGATGACGCTGGCCATGCGGTTCCTGGCCCTCGGCGGCGAGGCCGGCGACCGCGTGGCGGCGCTCGCCGAACTCGAGGCGCTGGCGGCCTCTCCCGGCACCGACCCCGCCTTCGCGGACGTCTGCAGATTCAACATCGCCCGCGTGCTCGTCATCGAACCCATGCCGTCCGGGCTGCTGCGGAGTCTCGGCGCGTACGACTACGACGTCCACCGGAGAATGGCCGCGTTCGGTTCCGCGCCGGAGTCCGGGCCGCGTCCCGAGGACGCCCGGCGCGCACTCGCCAACCTGGATCTGATCTCCCCGGAACGCGGTGCCGTGCCCCCGGAGGACGTCCTGGAACTGCGGGCGTACGCGACGCTCTACCTGCGTTCCGGCGGGCCGACGGAAGAGGACGTCGAACGGGCCGTCCGGGACAGCGAGGCCGCCTTCCGGGAGTCCAGGGAGGACGACCCGGAGCGCGGCATGCGCCTGGGACTGCTCGCGCAGCGGATGTCCCTTCGGGCCGACCGGTCCGGACGGCCCGAAGACGAGGAACAGGCGGTCGAGACCTTCGCGCGGGCCGCCGAGGAACTCGGTGCCGACCACCGGCTCCGTCCGGCGCTGCTCGGCATGCTCGGCGAGTCGCTCGGCGGCGCCTGGGCCGACGAGCCGGGCCCGGCCGAGCGGCGCGAGGCGGTGGTCGCGCTGCTGGAACGCGTCCTGCGGCAGATGCCGGACGGCCACCCGTCCCGCGTCCAGACGCTGACGCACCTCGGCCGGGTGCTGATGGGGCAGGCGAAGTTCGACCACTCCCCGGAACGGTTCGAGCGGGTGCGCCGGCTCCTGCGCGAGGCCGTCGACCGCCCGGCCGCCGGCCCGGAGAACGAGGCGGTCAACCACTACCTCCTCGCGCGCGTGGACCAGGTCGAGGCATACCTCGGCGGGGACACGCGGCGGCTGGACAGGGTCGCCGAACGGCTCAAGCGCGCCGCGGCCCTCGTCCCCGAGGGGCACCGGCTCCGGATCACCATCCTGAACGGGCTGTCGTCGCTGTACGGCCAGCGCCACGACGCCGAGGGCGGCCTGGAGTTCCTGGACGCGGCGGACCACTACGCCGAGCTCGTCGTGCGGGCCGGGCGGGAGAGCGGCGACACGTCCAGCGACGAGGTGCTGATGAGCGAGCGCCGCCTCGCGGTCTCACCCGTGTTCAGGAATCCGAGGCAGCTGACCCGCGCGGTGCTCGACCAGGTGATCGAGCGTCTGGAGGCCCTGTCCGCGCGTACCGACGTCACGGAGGACCTGGCGTTCGCGCGCTTCTTCCGCGCCCGCGTCGGGCCCGGCGGGATGCTGGACGCACAGTGGACGGGCGGCGACCCGGGAGAGACGGCGGCCGTGGCCGAGATGCTGACCGCCTCGCTGAAGAGGGCCGACACCGACAACACGGGCTATCCGCTCCAGCTGGCGCTGACCGGCAACATCAAGGTGGGTGCGGGGTTCTCCGCGCGGAACCTGCGGATGCTCGACGAGGGCCTCTCAGTGGTGAGCGACGCGTACGGGCTCGTCCAGGCGCTTCCGCCGGGCCGCCGCTGGGAACCGGCGTACGCCGGCGTCCTCGGCATGCTCGGGATGGGACTGATCCTCCGCCACGAGCTGACCGGGGAGCGGGCCGATCTCAGCAACGGGATCGACCGGCTGGAGGCGTCGCGCGGGGCCATGTCCGGCGTCGCGCTCGCCTTCGCTCCGGTCGAGACCCTCAGCAACCTGGCCCGCGCCTACCACCAGCGCAACGATCGGACGCTGAAGGACCGGCGGCGCGCCGTCCGGCTGGGGCTTGAGGCGCTGGGGGAGCGTGCCACCGCCGTGCTGCTCCAGGACGGCCCTGAGCGCGCCTTCGAGATGGCCTTCTCCGTCGCGGCGGAGGCCGTGGAGGTGGCCCGCTGGGCTCTCGGCGAGGGGATCACCGAGGCGGCCGTCGAAGCACTGGAGCGCGGCCGCGCGACGGTTCTCCACGCGGCCACCACCGATTCCGGCGTGCCGGAGATGCTCCGCCGGGCGGGCCTGACCGACCTCGCCGGGGAGTGGGAGGACGCGCCGCAAACCGCGACCGACCCGGCTCCGTGGAATCTGCGGCCGGGCGCCGCCGGGACGCCGGACGTGGCGGAGGTCCTGGCGCGGCTGCCCGAGTCCAGGGAGCCGAGCGATCTGCGGCACCGCGTGCTGGCCGCGATCGAGGGCACCGAGGTGGAGCGGGGCCTGCTCGCGCCGCCGTCCGTCCCGGAGATCGCCGCAGCGCTGACGACCGCGGGCGCGGACGCGCTGGTGTACCTGCTGGCGCGCGACCCGCACGGCCCCGGCACGGCCGTCGTCGTGGACGCCTCCGGGGCCAGCCGGGAGATCACGCTGCCGCGCCTGACCGCCGGTCCGGACAGCAGGGTGGACGCCTTCGGGGCGGCGCAGCGCGACCTCGTCCAGGCCGACCCGGCGAAGGAGAAGCGGGTCCGCCGGAGGTGGACGCACGCGCTCGGTGACCTGTGCGACTGGGCGTGGGAGGCGGCGATGGAGGAGATCCTGGCCGCCATGCCCGCCGGGCGTCCGGGGCGGGTCGTCCTCGTCCCGGTCGGCGGCCTCGGGCAGGTGCCGTGGCACGCGGCGCGGCGGCGGGTGGCCGATGGCCGGTGGCGGTACGCGTGCCAGGACGCGGTCATCTCCTACGCGGGCTCGGCCAGGCAGTTCGCGGACGCGTGCGCCCGCGGCCGCCTGCCCCGCCGCGACGCGCCCGCCCTCGTCCGGGTCGGGGGCAGCGCGCTCTACTGGGCGTCGAAGGAGATCGAGGAGATCCATCGGCGCCACTACCCGGACGGCGTCCTGCTCGGCGGGCGCAGGCGCGGACGCGGCGGCCCGCGATCACCGGACGCGACCAAGGACAACGTCAGCGGGCTCCTGCCCCGGCACGGTTCCGCCGGCGCGTCGCTGCTGCATCTCGGCTGCCACGCCCATCCGGCTCCCCGTCCCGTCGACGCCGCCCTCGCGCTGCTGCGCGGCGAGGAGCTGAGCATGAGCGAGGTGCTCGAACGCGCTCGGGCCCGCCCGCCCGGCTCCCCGGGCGGGCTCGTCGTCCTCGCCGCGTGCGGCAGCGACCTGACGGCCACCGACCACGACGAGGCGCTGACGCTGGCGGCGGCGTTCCTCGCGGCCGGGGCGTCCGGCGCGGTCGGCGCCCGCTGGCCGGTCGACGACGTGCCCACGGCCCTGCTCATGGCGGTGTTCCACCACTACCTGAACTCCGGCTACGACGATCCGGCGCGGGCCCTGCGCGCCGCCCAGCTCTGGATGCTCGACCCCGCGCGGCGGCTCCCGGCGGGCGCCGACCCGAAGCTCGCCGACGAGATGGCCCTGACGGACCTGGCCGCCCCCGCCGCCTGGGCCGCCTTCACCTGCCAGGGCCGGTGACCTCACGCGGCCACGGGGCGGGTTCGTCGGGATTTGCCACTATCCCGGCCCCTCGATGATCACTACGTTGGGGCGTTATGAAGCCGCGCCGGACCGTCCTCACGCTGGCCGCCGCCCTGGCCGCCGCACTCCTTCCCGCAGGAGCCGCGCAGGCGTCGCCCGCGGCTCCCGCAGCGCCCGCAGGTGGCGGGCACACGGTCAAGTGCGTGTACACCCCCACGCCCGACAACCCGCCCGCGAAGCCGGTGCGCCCTCCCCGCTCCAAGGCCCGCGCCCACGGCAAGGTCGACGTCGTCCTGGTCACCAACTTCGGCGTCGTCGCCATCAGGATGGACCGGGGGAACGCCCCCTGCGCCGTGCACAGCTTCGTGAGCCTGTCCCGGCAGAAGTTCTACAACGACACGCGATGCTGGCGGCTGACCAACTCGGCGCGGCTCGGCGTCCTGCAGTGCGGTGACATCTACCGGGCGGAGGAGGGCGGCCCCGGCTACAGGTTCGACGACGAGCTCACGGGCAAGGAGACCTACCCGCGCGGGACGGTCGCCATGGGCAACTGGGGCCCGGACACCAACGGCAGCCAGTTCTTCCTCGTCCACTCCCGGGCCGAGATCCCGCCCGCGTACACGGTCCTGGGCAAGGTCACCTGGGGCCTGCCGGTCCTCGACCGGATCGTGAAGGGCGGGATCACCCCCGGCCCGAACGGCCCCCAGGACGGCGAGCCCGCCGAGCCCGTCAAGATCCACCGCGTCTTCATCCGGGGCTGACCCGGGAACGCGCCTCAACGGGAGAGGGCCGCCAAGGCTGCGGCGGTCCCCGCCTTCCACCCGGTGCCTGAGATCCCCGTGCAGCGGTGAGAAGCGCATCACATCCGTACGGACGTCACATCTCGCCGGGCCGTCTCGTCGGTCTTTATGTACCGGCTGACACGGCAAGGAGATCATGATGGACGCTCGTTTCGACTACTACGGCAACGCCACCACGGCCAAGTTCATGAAGTACGTCCAGGCGGCGGGCAAGGCTCTGGGCGCGACGACGCTGCCGCACGCGACGCGGGAACTGGTGCACATCCGGGCCAGCCAGATCAACGGCTGCGGAGTCTGCGTCGACATGCACACCAAGGACGCCGCGCACGCGGGGGAGACCTCGGCGCGCCTGAACATGATCGCGGCCTGGCGGGAGGCCAAGGTCTTCAGCGAGGCCGAGCGCGCCGCCCTGGAGCTGACCGAGCAGGGCACCCGCATCGCCGACGCCGCCGGTGGTGTGCCGGACGAGGTCTGGGCGAACGCCGCCAAGCACTACGACGACGACCAGCTCGCCGCCCTTGTGTCCGAGATAGCGCTCATCAACGCCTGGAACCGGATGAACGTGATCGTCCAGCAGCCCGCCGGTGACTACGAGCCCGGCCAGTGGGGCTGACCGGATAGGCCCCCGCACCGGGGCGGCCCTCCAGACCAAGGTCCCGCCGACCGTGCCCCCGGTCGGCGGGGCCTTGCCGCGTCCGGATCTCGCCGCCATCACTCCGGGTGCCGGGGCATAGCCTCCGCGCAATGGGCAAGTGGGATTGGGCCTATGCCCAGGGCGGCCTCAGGATGTGTCCAAGTTGTCCGGTGGGCGTCCGGTTCATCGAGGAGCTTGGCGGGGACGCGGTGATGTGCGAGGTGGACTACCCGCACGGCGACTCGATCTGGCCCGACGTCCGCAAGGCCATCGACGCGCGGATCGCCGGTCTCCCGGAGGACGTCCAGTACAAGCTCCGGATCGCCAGCGCCGAGCGCGTCTACGGCTTCGAGGCGTCCGGCCTGGGACGGCGATAGGCAGGGGAGGTCGGGCCGGACGTGGACGTCCGGCCCGGACTTCCGCTCCTCGGTGGCTCAGCGGCCCCGCCACTTCGGCGGGCGCTTCTCGGCGAACGCGACGGCGCCCTCGCGGGCGTCCTCGGAGGTGAACACCGGGTCCATGATCGCCTGCTGCCGGGCGAACGCCTCGCCGGTGCTCCAGTCGGCGGACGAGACGATGATCTCCTTCGTGGCGGCCACCGCGAGGGGCCCGTTGGCGGCGATCTCCGCCGCCAGCGCGCGGGCCGCCGCGAGGGCCTCGCCGGGGGCGGTCAGCCGGTTGACCAGGCCGTGCCGGTGGGCGTCGGCGGCGGTGAGGAACCCGCCGGTCAGCGCCAGCTCCATAGCGATGCCCGGCGGGATGCGGCGGGGCAGGCGCAGCAGGCCGCCCGCGCCCGCGACCAGGCTCCGCTTCACCTCCGGCAGCCCGAAGCTGGCGTCCTCGGCGGCGACGATCAGGTCGCAGGCGAGCGCGATCTCGCAGCCCCCGGCCAGCGCGTAGCCCTCGACCGCCGCGATCACCGGCTTGCGCGGCGGCCGCTCGGCGATCCCCGCGAAGCCGCGCTCCGGATGGCTCACGTCCTCGCCTGCGACGAACGCCTTGAGGTCCATCCCGGAGCAGAACGTCCCGCCGGCGCCGGTGACGACGGCGACGGTGAGGTCCGGACGGGAGTCGAACTCGTCCAGGGCCGCCGCGACGCCGTCGCTGACGGCCCGGTCGACCGCGTTGCGGACGGCGGGACGGTTGAGGGTGATGACGGTGACGCCGTCGGCGTGCTCGACCAGCACCTCGTCGGACATGCGGGCTCCAGGGGGTCGTGTCGGGGCTTCCGGGTCAGATTTTCTGATGATAGATTCAGTTTTAGTTGGATGCAAGAGTGGAGGACTGGAATGGCTAACACGCCGAAGGGCCGGCGCACGGAGGCGGCGTTCCTCGAGGCCGCGCGCACGGTGTTCGCCGAGAAGGGCTACTTCAACACCAAGATCTCCGACATCGCGGCGGCGGCGGGGCGCTCGGCCGGGTCGTTCTACAACTACTACGACAACAAGGAAGAGCTGCTCGAAGCGCTGCTGGCGCAGTTCTCGTCCGAGGTGCAGGGCACCACCGCCCGGTTGCACCACAAGGGCGACCCCTACGAGAACATCGTGGAGGCCGTACGCGCCTACTGGTCCAGCTACCGGAAGTACCTGCCCGAGATGATCGGGGTCTTCCAGATGTCGATGACCGACCCCGAGTACGCCCGCAGGTGGCGCCGCAACCGCGCCGCGGGGGTGCGGAGCATCGTCGACGGCATCGTCCGGGCCCGCAGCGAGGGCTACGACCCGGACCTCGACACCGAGGTGCTGGCCTCCGCGCTGGTGTCCACCCTGGAGTCGTTCTGCTGGGTGTGGATGGTCGGCGGGGGCGACGAGGGCGTCCCGGCGCCGGACGACGAGACCGCGATCCGCACCCTGGCCGCCATCTGGTACCGGACGGTCTTCTTCAACGCGCCCGACCCCGCGCAAGCCGTCCAGGACCCTGCGCCGGACGGGGGCAGCGGCGAGCGGCAGCCCGCCCGGCGCGCGGCGGCCCCGGCACGGCTCAGCTAGGGACCGCGGGGCCGCGGCCGCGCAGCTCCCTGCGCAGGATCTTGCCCGACGCGTTGCGCGGCAGCGCCTCGACCATAGGTGAGCGGCGGGCCGCCATGGCCGGCGAAGGCGAGGGCCTCCGGCCGCAGCTCGGCGTGCCTCCGGACGAGGGCCTCGGTGGTGCGCATCCTCGATACTCCCTTCGCTAGTGCCGGACGGCCGAGGCCGGACGGGGGCCGGCGTCGGCGGCGGCGTCCGCGCGCCGGACGACTCCCCGGGCGGCCAGCAGGTCGATCTCCCTCTCCGGGCATCCGGCCCACTCCCGCAGCACCCGCTCGGTGTCGGCGCCGAGGAGCGGGCCCGGGGCGCGGACCGCGCCCGGCGTCCGGCTGAGCTTCGGGACGACGTTGGGCATCGGGATCTCCAGGCCGGTGCCCGGGTCGGAGAGCCGCACGATCATGTCCCGGGCGGCGTAGTGCGCGTCGGTGAGCATGTCCGCCGGGGTGTAGATCCGTCCCCGGGGGGACCGTGTGCTCGTCCAGCAGGCGCTCGGCCTCCTCCAGCGCAGCCCGGCGACCCAGTCGCCGATCAGGGCGTCCAGCTCGGCCATGTTCCGGCCGCGGGCCTGGTGCGTGGCGAACGTCGGTGCTTGCCGCCGCCTGCGCCGTCCAGCGCAGGGGCGGAGCCTCCCCGGGGACGACGCCGCGCCCCGGAACCGCATCAGATCATCACCTCACCGTACGAACCGAACAGGGAGTGCAGAGATGAAGACGCTCGACCGAGCCGAACTGATCACGGTGACGGGCCTGGTCACCGGCGCCGCGCCCACGCCGACGCGCTGAGCCGTCCGCGTCCCGAGCCCGCCCCTCCCGGTCCGCCCCCGGGACGGGCGTCGCCGTTGGCGGCGCGGTCAGGGGCGGACGCGCAGGGCGATCAGGGCTATGTCGTCCGTGCCGGTGCTGGGCATGGCGTCCAGCAGAGCGTCGCAGAAGTCCTCCAGCGGACGGGGCGCGAGCGCGGACGCGTGGCGGCGGAGCCTGTCCAGGCTGGCGTCCAGGTCTTCGCCGGGGCGTTCGACGAGGCCATCGGTGTAGAGCAACAGAGTGGAGCCGGGCGGCAGCGGTTCGGTCGCGCTGTGGTAGGGCTGGTTGAGCGGCGATCCGAGCAGCGGGTCGGCGACGTCGTCCAGGAACCGGCCGCCGCCGGGGACGATCAGGAGCGGCGGTGGATGCCCGGCGACGGCGTAGGTGAACCGCCACCGGCCGGGCTCGGGTTCCTCGACCCGGGACAGGACGCACGTCGCCGTCGCCTCCGGGTCCACCGTCTCCATGGCGATGTTGAGGCGGCGCAGGATCTCGGAGGGCGGGGTGAGGCGGTCGGCGGTCAGCACGCGCAGCATGTTGCGGAGCCGGCTCATCTCCACGGCCGCGGCCAGGTCGTGGCCGACGACGTCACCGATGGCCAGCACCGTCGCGCCGTCGGGCAGGACGAACGAGTCGTACCAGTCGCCGCCCACCCCGGCCGCGGCCGGGCTGGCCACATACCGGGCGGCGATGTCCAGGTCGGCGAGGACGGGCGGGTCGGCGAGCAGGCTGTGCTGGAGCGCCAGGGCCAGCTGCTGGGTGCGGTGGTACTGGACGGCGCTGCTCAGCGCGTCGTGGGTGTGGGTGAACACCTGCTTCATGAGGGCGATGTCGGCCGGGCCCAGCGGCGCGCGGTCGCCGCGCCGCGCGGCCGTGACCGCCGCCGCCACGGTCCCGTCGACGACGACCGGCAACAGCACGACGCTGGTCGCCTGGGCCTGGGTCAGCCAGGCCGAGGTGGTCCTCGGCAGCAGGTCCTCGGGCGGGCGGCCCGGCGGGAAGGTGCGGCGCAGCGGGCGGCGCCCCTTGATCGCGCGGGCGAACCCGCTGTCGGGGGAGAAGCGCTCCTCGCCGGTCGGCGGCTGCCGCCGCACGCCGCCCCGCGACGCGGTCGCGATGCGGCGCGCGACGATCGGCGCGCCCGGCGGACGGTCGACGAGGTCGGGCAGCAGGTGCACCCCGCAGCCGTCGGCGAGCGCGGGGACGAGCACGTCCGCGAGCGCGCCGAACATCCCGTCCAGCCCGGTCTGCTCCCCGGCCGCCGCGGCGGCGCGGTCGAGCAGCTCCCGGCGCTGCCGCTCCTGCCACTCCTCCTCGACGTCGGTGCAGGTCCCGACCCACTCCACCACGACATCGCCCTCGAACACGGGCGCGGCGTGGACGTCGTAGTGCCGGTACCCGCCGTCCACCCCGCGCACCCGGTAGGTGTAGTGCCACGGACGGGCCCGCCCGCACGCCTCCCGCCAGGACCGCAGCGCCGCGTCACGGTCGTCGGGATGCAGGACGTCCGACCAGCCGTCGCCGCGGGACTCCGCACAGGACTGCCCCGTCGCCCGCTCCCAGCCCTCGCTCGACTCGGTCAGCCGGCCCGACGGGTCCGCCGCCCACACGATCTGCGCGCTCAGCCACACCAGGCTCTCGAAGCGGCGCCGGATCCGCTCCTGCTCCTTGGTGGCCCGGTCCGCGCGCCGCGCCGCGGCGACCTGCTCGGTCACGTCCACCGCGATCACCAGCACCCCGGGCGGCCCGTGGGCGAACCGGGACAGGCTGACCGACAGGAACCGGTCCGGGTCGGCGGAGGAGGCCGTGCGCACCGGCGCCTCGACGATGCTGACCGGCTCTCCGGTGGCCAGCACGTGGTCGAACAGGCCGCCGTAGTCCCGCCGCGCCGACCGGCTGAAGGCGTCCGCGAGCGGCTCGCCGAGCGGAGGGTCGCCGACGTGGGTCCGGAAGGCGAGATTGGTGTACGCCACCCGGTGGTCGGGCCCGGTCGTCAGCGCGACGGCGACCGGCGCCGGATCGAACGCCTCCAGCGCCAGCCACCGCATCCCACGACCGTCAGCGTCATGCATCACGCGTCCCCTGGTCGGCCCGCCGCACCCGTGACATTCCCTCCCTACCCACGATGCCCGGCCGTATCGTCCTGACCGTCACCTGGCCGGACGTGCGAGAATCCGGTCATGGAAACCAACGGGGACGCGGTCGCCGACCCGCAGCTTCCGCTTCGTGACGTCGTCGCGAGGCGCATCCGGGAGCTGATCCTCACCGGCGGGCTGAGCCCGGGGGAGCGGCTTCCCGAGGATCACCTGGCCGAGCAGCTCGGCGTGTCCCGCAACCCGGTGCGGGAGGCGCTCCGGACGCTGGAGGCCGAGGGGTTCGTCCAGGTCTTCGCCCGCCGCGGCGCCTCGGTGGCCACGCTGTCGGTCAAGCAGGCGGACGATCTGTTCGACCTGCGCCTCGCGCTCGAACCGCTCGGCGCCCGGCTGGCGGCGCGCCACGTCACCCAGCCGGCGGTGGACCTGCTGCGGAAGATCCTCGCGATGGCGCAGCAGGACGGGGCCCGGCGCAGCGCGCAGGAGCTGTCCGACCTGCACACCGAGCTGCACTCGAAGATCTTCGAGATGTCGCGCAACGACCACCTCATCAGCGTCGCGCTGCCGATGGTGCGGCGGGGGCAGTGGCTGCTCCTCCAGCACTCCTCGCTCAAGAACCCGCACGCCTGGGACGAGCACGAGCCCCTGATCGCCGCGATCGAGATGGGCGCCGAGGAACTCGCGGAGACCACCGCGCGGGCCCACGTCCTCAGCGTCCGGCACCGCCTCATGCCCCGGCTGACCGGGACCGGCTGACGATCACCGGCTGTCCGGCCGGCCGCTGATCAGCGGCCGACGGCGTACGCCTGCGCGCTGCGCGGGTCGGCCGCCGCCTTGAGCCGGCCGCCTTCCTTGGCGACCGCGGTGAGGCGGCCGAGCCGCCACGGGCCCGGCACCACGACGCGATGGCCCCGCCTGGTCAGCTCCTCCCGGACGGCTTCCGGGAACCGGCTCTCCATGACGAGCTCACCGCGCCGGGAGTCGCGGGGGTAGAACGACGCCGGGAAATGCGTGGTGTGGAAGAGCGGCGCGTCGATGGCGGCCTGGAGATCGTTCGGGCCCCGCCGGTCCTGCGCGACCACGTCGGTCAGGAACGCGGCCTGCCACTGGTCCTGCTGGTCGCCGCCGGGAGTGCCCATCGCCATCCACGGCACCCCGTCGCGGAACACCAGAGACGGCGTCAGGGTCGTGCGGGGGCGGACGCCGGGCCGCAGCGAATTCGGACGTCCCTGGTCGAGATAGAACATCTGCGCCCGCGTTCCCAGCCCGAAGCCGAGCCCGGGGATGACCGGCGAGCTCTGCAGCCAGCCTCCGCTCGGGGTCGCGGAGACGAGGTTGCCCCAGCGGTCGACGACGTCGACGTGGCAGGTGTCGCCGCGGGCCGTGCCCAGCTTGCCGAGGGTCGGTTCGCCGAGTTCCCCGGCCGGTTCCGGCCCGGCGGCGGCGGTGAGATGCGGCAGCCGCGGGACGCGCCCGTCCGGATGGCCGGGCCGCAGGTCGAGGTCGGCCAGCTCGGAGACCAGCGCCGCCCGCTCGCGCGCGTAGTCCGCGGACAGCAGGCGGCCGAGGGGGACGTCGGCGTGGTCGGGGTCGCCGTACCAGGCCTCCCGGTCGGCGAAGGCGAGCTTGGCCGCCTCGGTGATCAGGTGCACCCAGTCCGGCGAGCGGACCTCGTGGTCCCACAGGCCGAGCGCGTCGAAGAGCCGGACCTGCTGGGCGAGCACCGGGCCCTGGCTCCATGGGCCCGCCTTGAACACGGTGTAGCGGTCCGCGAACGGCGCCGACACCGGGGCCTCGACCGAGGCGCTCCAGGCGGCGAGGTCGTCCCCGGTGAGCAGTCCGGCGTGGTCCTCACCGGACGAGTCGCGCCAGGCGGTGGCCTGGAAACGCTCGATGGCCTCGGCGACGAAGCCCCGGTAGAAGGCGTCCCTGGCCGCCTGGATCCGCTGCTCGCGCGTCGTTCCGGTCGCTTCGGCGAGGATGCGCCGGTAGGTCGCCCCGGTCGCGGGCAGCCGCCACCAGTCCTTCGGCGCAGGGGCTTCGGTGCCGTCCAGCCACACCGCCGCCGACGTGGGCCAGTGGCCGAGGAACAGCGGGCGGACGGCGTCGATGGCCGCGCTCGTCGTCGCCAGCAGCGGGAAGCCGGTCTCGGCGTAGTGGATCGCGTAGGCGAGGACGTCCGCCAGCTCCCAGGTCCCCCAGCGGGCGAGCATCGAGAGCCAGCCGTCGAACGCGCCGGGGACCACGGCCGCCAGCGGCCCGCTGCCCGGTACCAGGCCGAGCGAGAGGCCGGCGAAGTGCTCCGCCGTGGCGGCGGCGGGCGACACCCCCTGGCCGCAGATCACGCTGGTCGCCTGCTCCCGCCCGCTCCAGGTCAGCGCCACCAGGTCGCCCCCGGGCCCGCACAGGTGCGGCTCGACGATCTGCATGACGAACCCCGCCGCCACGGCCGCGTCGGCCGCGTTGCCGCCCCGCTCCAGCACGTTCATCGCCGACGTGGACGCGAGCCAGTGGGTGCTGGCCACCATCCCGAAGCTGCCGTTCAGTTCCGGACGGGTCTGCAATGGGCTCAACTCCCGGGGGGCGAAATGATCGAGGGAATCCGAGGACTGTATACGAGAACGCCTACCGCCCATCTCGCGACGTGGGACTATCTTGTCGCGTGACGTCGAATCGTATACCGTCATCCCTCACGTGCCCGAAGACGGCACCGTCCGACCGATATCCGACGCCCGCACCGTCCGTGGATTCCGAGGAGTAGTGACCATGAACGCACCGGAGCCCGTCCTCAGCCGGCGCCGCCTCCTCGGCCTCGCGGGAGGCGCCGCGGCCGCCATGGCCCTCGGGGGCTGCGGATCGCTGGGCGGCGGCGGGTCCAAGGACGGCAAGCTGCACCTGAACATGTTCATCTGGGCCGGCTCGAACCAGGGCGTCCTGCCCCGCGAGGTGGTCAAGCAGTTCCTGGCCGAGAACCCCGAGGTCTCGATCGACTTCGTCGAGTCCAACAACACCGTGACCTATCCGAAGATGGTCGCGGCCAAGAAGACGACGCCCGACGACAACTACGTCGACTTCGGGTTCTTCAACGCCTCCACCTTCGCGCAGGGCGTCGAGGACGAGATGTGGGACGCGCTGAACCCGTCCGCCGTGCCGAACATGTCCCACGTCCTCAAGCCCTACCAGGTGAAGGACAACATGGGCGCCGGGTACCAGCTCACCGTCGCCGGGCTGCTCCACAACAAGAAGGTCGCCCCGGCCTCGCCCACCTCGTGGAAGGCGCTGTGGGACCCGGCCTTCGCCGGGAAGGTCGCGGTCTTCGACTACCAGTGGATCCCGCTCGTGCTGGCGGCGCGGCTGAACGGCGGCAGCGAGACCCAGATCGACGCGGGGTTCAAGGTGTGGGCCGAGCACGCGAGCCAGTTCAAGGCGCTGCTCAACTCCAACGACCAGCTGCTCAACCTGATGTCCAGCGGCGACGCGGCGCTGAGCTACTGGTGGTACGGGATCTCCAAGGACTGGATCAAGGGCGGCGCCCCCTTCGAGTACGTCACCCCGGCGGAGGGCGCGGTCTCGTTCCCCGCCTATCTCGCCATGGTGTCGAACCTGAACTCGGAGCAGAAGGACGTCGCGCAGCAGATCATCAACCGGCTGCTCGACGCCAAGAACGCCGGCCGCTACGCCGATCTCACCGGCACCATCGCCGCGACCGACAACGCGGTGCTGACCGAGCGGCAGAAGAAGGACCCCGCGCTCCAGCCCGAGGTCGGGCAGAAGGCGATGCAGTTCGACTGGGGCGCGATCGCCTCCCAGGACGCCGAATGGCGCAAGCGCTGGGACAGCGAAGTCAAGTCACGGATGAAGTGAGGCCGTACTCCCGATGAGTGACCAGGGCCAGGCCGGGCCGCCGCACGCCGAGCCGTCGCAGGCCGGGGTGCCGCACGCGGTCGAGATCCGGGGCGTCCGGAAGGCGTTCCAGGGGGCGGTCGCGCTCGACGGCGTGTCGATCGACGTCCCGGACGGTTCGTTCTTCTCGCTGCTCGGGCCGAGCGGCTGCGGGAAGTCCACCCTGCTCCGCGTGATCAGCGGATTCGAGTCCCCGGACGCCGGAACGCTCCACATCGCCGGGCGGGACATGACCGACACGCCCCCGAACCGGCGCCCCACCGCGATGGTCTTCCAGCGCTGGGCGCTGTTCCCGCACATGAACGTCCGGGACAACGTGGCGTACGGGCTCCGCCTGCGGAAGACCGGCAAGCAGCGGATCCGCGCGCGGGTGGACGAGCTGCTCGCGCTGGTCGGGCTGGAGGAGCACAGCGCGAAGCGGCCCAGCCAGCTGTCCGGCGGGCAGCAGCAGCGGGTGGCGCTCGCGCGGGCCCTGGCGATCGAGCCGCGGGTCCTGCTGCTGGACGAGCCGCTCGCCTCCCTGGACCTCAAGCTGCGGCTCCAGATGCAGCTGGAGCTCAAGCGGATCCAGCGCGAGGTCGGCACCACGTTCGTCTTCGTCACCCACGACCAGGGCGAGGCGATGACGATGTCCGACGCGATCGCGGTCATGAAGGACGGCCGCGTCCAGCAGATCGGCAGCCCGCAGGAGATCTACGACGAGCCGAGGTCGGCGTTCGTGGCCGACTTCATCGGCGACACCAACCTGCTGGAGCTGGACGAGCCGGTGCGCGACGGCCGGATGACCGTCGGCGGCCGGACGTTCGCGGCGCCGGACCGCGCCGCCGCCGGTGGCGAAGGCGACGGCGGCTGCAAGGCGCTCAGCCTGCGGTACGAGCGCGTCCGCGTCGGTGAGGAACTGGACTGCGCGAACGTCGCGGACGCCGCGGTCGAGGAGGTCGTCTTCTTCGGCGGCTCGATCCGCTACCGCGTCCGGCTGGACGGCAACGCCCAGGAACTGGTGGCCGAGGTGCCCCGGACGGGGGTCGAGACCCCGTATCCGATCGGCGCGAGGATCCGCGTCGGCTGGGACCCGAACGCGGCGATCGCCCTGGCCTCATGACCGCCGCGACGTCCTCGAAGCCGCGCGGCCGCGGCCGTTCCGCGGCCCGCGCGCGTTCCGCCGCCGCGGGCTGGTTCCTGCTGCTCCCGGCGCTGCTGCTGGTCGTCCTGTTCTTCCTCGTCCCGATGGTGATCTTCTTCCGGTACGGCTTCGGCACGACCGAGGACAACGGGATCGGCGACTCGGGCTTCACGCTGGAGCACTACAAGTCATTCCTGACCGACGGCTACTACATCGACATCCTGCTGAGCACGGTCAAGATCGCGGCGATCGCCACCGTGTTCTCGGTGCTGGTCAGCTATCCGCTCGCCTACGCGATGTGGCGGACGGGCAGCGACTGGCTGCGGGTCACGCTCGGCGTCGTCGCCTTCCTGCCCATGCTGGTCAGCTCGGTCGTCCGGGCGTACGGGTGGCAGGTCGTCCTCGCCGACCACGGCCCGCTCGCCTGGTTCCTCGACGTCGCCCACATCAGCGACAACCCGCCCGAGCTGCTGTTCCAGACCAGCGGCGTGGTCATCGGCATGGTCCACATGTTCCTGCCGTTCGTCGTCTACCCGGTCTACACGTCGCTACAGCAGATCGAGCCGGAGGTGCTGGAGTCGTCGTCCGATCTCGGCGCGAGCTGGTTCACGACGTTCCGCCGGGTCACGTTCCGGCTGTCGCTGCCGGGTCTGGTCGCGGGGGCGCAGATCTGCTTCACGCTGGTGCTCGGGTCGCTGGTGATCCCGTCGATCCTGGGCGGCGGACGGGTCAAGTTCCTGCCGGTGACCATCTACAACGACACCAGTTCCGTCGAGTGGCCGATCGCGTCCGTGGAGAGCACGGTGCTGCTGGTGGGCGCGCTCGCCGCCGTCCTGGTCTTCGGCGCCGTCTCGCGCAGGACGAAGGTGAAGTGATGGCTTCTTCTTCCACGTTCCGGGCGGCCCGCGTGCGCAGGCTGATCCTGCACGTGATCACCGCGCTGTGCGTCTTCTTCGTGCTCGCGCCGCTGGTCGTGGTGATCCTGAACTCGTTCAGCAGCGTGTCCTACAACAAGTTCCCGCCGCCGGGCTTCTCGCTCAAGTGGTACGAGAACATCTTCCAGGTCCCGGAGTTCGGGAACTCCGCCGTCTACTCGCTGGTCCTCGCGGCGCTGTCGACCGTGCTCGCGACCGTCATCGGGGCGATGGCCTCCTACGCGTTCGTGCGCGGGCGGCTGTTCGCGAAGGGGCTGATCTCAGGGGCCATTCTCGCGTCGCTCGTCGTGCCCAAGATCGTCCTGGGCGTGGGCCTCTTCGTCTTCTTCGCGAAGATCGGCGGCTACGGGCAGCTGTGGTCGGTCGTGGTGTCGCACGCGGTCATCTCGCTGCCCTTCGTGGTCACGCTGGTGAGCGCGGCGATGGTCGGCCTCGACCGGAGCCTCGAAGAGGCGTCCCGCGATCTCGGGGCCTCGCCGTTCACGACGTTCCGCCAGATCGTCCTGCCGCAGATCCGGGTCTCGATCACCGTGGGGGCGCTGTTCGCGTTCATCGTCTCCTTCGACCAGCTTGAGTCCACGATCTTCCTGCTGAAGCCGGGGACCGAGACGCTTCCGATCGCCCTGTTCAACTACACGATCAAGCACCAGGACCCGACTGTCGCGGCGCTGTCGTCGCTGATGATCCTGTTCAGCGTGGCGCTCGTCATCGTGGCGGCGGTGCTGCTCAAGCGGGGCAACGCCATGGAGGCCCTGCGCCGCACCCAGGAGAGCCAGAAGTGACGGATACGAAGGAGGCCCTCTCATGACGGACCTGGGGAACCGGACCGTCCTGGTCACCGGCTGCAACGGCCGGATCGGACGCGCGCTCGTCCGGGCGCTGCTCGACGCCGGTGCCCGGGTCGGCGGCGCCGACCTCGGCGAGACCGCCCGGGTCCCGGAGGGCGACGACTTCCGGTACACCTCCTGCGACGTCTCCGACCAGGACGGCGTCGAGGCGGCGGTGACCGGGCTCGAAGACTCCCTCGGCCGGTTCGACGGCCTCGTGAACTCGCACGGCCACTACCCGAACCTGCCGCTGACGAAGATGACGGTGGAGGAGTGGGACCGCGTGTTCGCCATCAACGCGCGCGGCAGCATGCTCACCACCCGCGCGATGATGCTGCGCTGGATCGAGCGGGGCACCGCCGGATCGATCGTCAACATCAGCTCCTGCGCGGCGACCTCGCCGCGCACCGGCGGCAGCCACTACAGCGGCTCCAAGGCCGCGGTGAACTCGCTGACCGCCGTCACCGCGATCGAGGGCGGCCCGCACGGGATCCGCGCCAACGCCATCCAGCCCGGGCTCGTCCTGGACGAGGTCCAGCACAAGGGCGACGAGGGCCTGCACCCCTACTTCGCCCTCCAGCTCGACCTCACGCCCCTGGGACGGACCGGCGCACCGGACGACATCGCCCACGCGGCCGCGTTCCTGCTCTCCGACGCGTCCGCCTGGACAACCGGCGCCGTCATCGACATCAGCGGCGGCTCGCACGCCGGACGCACCCAGATGCCCGAGACCTCGGAGATGTGATGAAGATCCACATCATCGGAGCGGGCGCGATCGGCGGCATCGTCGCGGCTCATCTCGTCCCGGCCGGGCACGACGTCACGGTGGTCGACGCGAACGAGGAGCACGTCGAGGCCATCAAGGCGAACGGCCTGACGCTGACCGGCCACGTCGAACGGACCGTCGCCGTCCGCGCCCTCCACATCTCCGAGCTGGACGAGCCGCTGAGCACCGTCCTGCTCGCGGTGAAGGCACGGCACACCGGCGCCGCCCTGGAGCCGATCGCCCCGCTCCTGACCGGCGACGGATATGTCGTCTCCATGCAGAACGGGCTGGAAGAGGCCAAGATCGGCGCCCTGGTGGGGGAGGAGCGGGTCGTCGGGTCGCTGCTCACCTTCGGCGGCTACTACGCATCACCCGGCGTGATCCACTACATGGGCCCCGGCACCCTGCTCGTGGGCGAGATGGACGGACGTCCGTCCGCGCGGACGCAGGAACTCGCCGACACCTTCACCAGGGATTTCCACCAGGCAGAGGCGACCGGCAACATCGCGGGCGCGCTGTGGAGCAAGGCCGCCGTGGGCGCGGCGTACATCGCGACGGCCCTCGTCGACGAGGATGTCCCGGTCATCTTCGGCTGGCCGGAGTACCGCCCCATGTTCGAGGCCCTGGTCGCTGAAGTGGCCGGAGTCGCTGCGGCGGTCGGCGTCCGGTGCGTCGCCCTCGACGGCTTCGACCCCGCCGTCTTCACCGCCGTTTCCCGCGACGCCGCCCGCGCGGACGCGGCCTGGAAGGCGCAGCAGGACTACTGGCGCGCCCACGGCCTCGGACGCACCGGCGTCTGGCGCGACCTCGCCGTCCACCACCGCCAGACCGAGGTCGACCAGATCGTCGGCCCGGTCGTCGCGCTCGCCCGCGAACAGGGCCGCGACGTGCCGCTCCTGACCGGCCTGCTGGACCTCGTCCACGGCGCGGAACAGGGCACCGTCGAGCGCGGCACCGCCTGCCTGGACCATCTCGCGTCACTGACGAAGTCACCGACGAACCCGAAGGGGACGACCGCATGACCGCCGCCGGACTCCCTTACCGCGCTCCCCGCCACGAGGGATACCGCTCCTTCTCCTACCTGGACGAGGGCGCCGACTACGAGACCTTCGACCTCGCGCCCGAGCTGGACCGGCTCCCCGCCCACGACCTCGGACTCACGCCGGAGCAGGACGAGCGGCGGCAGGCGCTGATCAACGACAACGTCATCATCAGCCTGCACGACCACCCCACGCGGCACGCCCAGAACCTCGACCAGGCGCTGGACTACATCCGCACCGGCCGCCAGCACACGGCGTACGAGGGGCTCTCGCGCTCCGGCCTCACCGCCGTCTTCGACAACCTCCTCGGCGGCACCTGCTGCGTGACCAGCAGATCGGGCTGGAAATGGGACGACGTCCTGTACGACCTCGGGATGCGGCTGTCCGACATCGCCCACCAGGACTACGTCCGCGTCGCGCACCGCGTCTCCGACATCGAGGAGGCGCACCGGCGGGGCGGGCTCGCGATGGTCATGGGCCTGGAATGCTCGACGCCCATCGAGAACGAGCTGGACCGGCTCGACATCCTCTACGGCTTCGGCATCCGCCAGATGGGGATCGCGTACTCCGAGTCGAACGCCCTCGGCAGCGGCCTCAAGGAGGCGGGCGACGGCGGCCTCACCGTCTTCGGCAGGCGGGCCGTGGAGCGGATGAACAAGCTCGGCATCGTCATCGACGTCTCGCACTCCGGCGACCGGACCTCGCTGGACACCATCGAGGCGTCGGAGCGGCCGGTGCTGATCACCCATGCCGGGGCCCGCGCGCTGTGGCCGATCCCGCGCCTCAAGCCCGACGACGTCCTCCGGGCCTGCGCCGAGTCGGGCGGCGTGCTCGGCCTGGAGGCCGCCCCGCACACCACCATCTCGCCGGACCACCCGGTTCACACCCTCGACTCGGTGATGGACCACTTCATGTACTGCGTCGAGCTCATGGGCATCGACCACGTCGCGTTCGGCCCCGACACCATGTACGGCGACCACGTCGGCTCGCACCGCGTCTTCGCCGCCAACTTCGGCGTCCACCAGGCGACCGGGACGCCGGACCACCCCACGGTTGACCACGTCGCCGGGCTGGAGAACCCCAGCGAGTGCTTCCACAACATCGTGGGATGGCTCGTCCGGGAGGGCTGGAGCGACGAGGACATCCTCAAGGTCACGGGCGGCAACGTGATGCGCGTCCTGCGGACGATCTGGCACTGAGCCGGCTCCTAAGGGTTCCTAGGGGGCGAGGCGGTTGAGCGCCTTCTTCCCGGGGGCGGCCGTGGTCAGGAGCAGTGACTCGGCGTCCGCGAGCACGGCGACGGCCTGCTCGCGGGTGCGATGCACGGCGGTCGCCTCGACGTAGCCGTGCTCGGGCAGCGCGCCGAGGATGTGCAGCAGGACGCCCGTTCCCCGCGCGCGGTCGTAGAGAAGCCCTGCCCGGCGCAGAAGCGCCACGGCCTCCCCAGGCGAGAGGCTCCTCATCTCGTCGGCGTGCAACCGGCGGTGGACGTACCGCACCGGCCCGGACGGCGTCCGCCCGTCGGCGCCGAGCCGCGCCCGCGCCGCCGCCTCCACGGTGTCCAGGACGTGCGACGTCGCGACCTTCCGGGCGTTGATCTCCACCGCGACGAGGGAGCCGTCGCGCCGCCCGATGAAATCGATGCCGAACGAGCCGCGCATCCCGCGCTCGGCGAGGACGCGTCCCGTCCTCTCCACGGCCTCGCGGATCTGGTCCACGAACCTTTCGGGAGCCGGGAACTCGCAGCCGACGTACTGACCGGACCGGACGATCTGCTGATGGCTCGACACGACCCTGACCTCACCGTCCGGCGTGATGATCCCCTGGCCGCTGGGCGAGCATTCGGCGTCGGCCAGGAACTCCTCCACCACCGCGCCCTCGGCGGCGATCTCCGAGCTGAAGTCGGGCCACGGTTGCAGGATCGTGTCGATCGAGCGGCCGATGTCACCCGTCCGGACCAGCTCGGCCGTGTCGACGACCATGTTGCCGATCGCGTCCCCCCACTCGGGGCCGTTCAGCTTGACCATGATCCGTTCCGGCGCGCCGGGGCCGCGGGCCAGCCGCAGGGCCGCCACGGCGACCTCGTCCGCGGACCGGCAGAGCGACGGCTCGCACCGCGCCGTCGGGACGCCCGCGAGCCGGAACGCCTCCTTGCCGCCCGCCTTGCTGCCCCAGTAGCGCGCGAGATCCGTGGAGGGCTCCGACAGCGGCACGCCGAGCCGCCGCCCCAGTTCCTCGCCGGACGGGTCCGCCGCGAACATGTGCAGCCGCGCCCGGTCCGCGCCCTCCACCTCGCGCCGCAGCCGCGCCATCGCCGCCGCGTCACTGCACAGCGCCTCGGCCAGCGACGCGTTCTCCGCCGGACCCGCCGTCATCAGCGTCAGACGGCCGCGCGCGGCGGCCTCCTCCGCCTCGCTCATGCCGCACACCTCACGCAGGTGGTACGACAGGACGTCCTGGACGACCGGCCGCGACGTCAGAACGATGAGCCGGTCGCGCGAACCCCGCAGGCCCGCCAGATGGGTCAGCCCGCGCTCGACGAAATACTCGACATAGGGGAGTTCGCGCAGGACCCTCGGGCTGTAGTGCATCGAGTAGACCGCGATGTCCAGCACGGGACCCCCCACTTTTCGCGCGCTGACGGCCTGTCCGTCCGAGGTGGTGCCGGAAGCCGCCGGGGGATTTCACGTCGAGGGAGGTACTTTCCAATCGGCCCTCGGTCAGTCCCAAAATCAGGCCAAGGATTCTCCCGGCGGCGTTCAGCCGGTGGTCAGGGCGCGGATCGTGCGGGTCGCGGCGGTGTGGACGTCGGCCTTGGAGTGGCCCAGGTGGGTGACGGCGCGCAGGAGCGTGGGGTGGTGCGAGTTGGACCACAGGACCCCGCCGGCGCGCAGCCGGTCCCGGGCGGCGTCGCGCGCGAGGCCGAGCGGCGCCACGTCGAGGAAGACGAAGTTGGTGCCGGTCCCGGCGGGGTCGACGGGGAGGCCGCCCTCGGCGAGCAGGCCCGCGAGGGTGCGCGCGTTCGCGTGGTCGTCGGCCAGCCGCGCGATGTTGTGCTCGAGCGCGTACCGTGCGGCGCCCGCCAGGACGCCCGCCTGGCGGAGCGAGCCGCCGAGCATCTGGCGGATCCGGCGGGCGGGGGCGAGCACGTCGGCGCGGCCTACGAGGGCCGCGCCCGCCGGGCCGCCGAGGCCCTTGGAGAAGCAGACGGCGACGGTACGCGCCCGCGCGGTGATCCGGGCGGGCGGGACGTCCAGCGCCACGGACGCGTTGAAGAGGCGGGCCCCGTCGATGTGGACGGCGAGCCCCAGCTCGTCGCGGGTGTCGTAGAGGTCGTCCAGCGCGGGGAGCGGCCAGACCCGCCCGCCGGAGACGTTGTGGGTGTTCTCCACGAGGGCGAGCGCGGTGCGGGGCCGGTGCTCGGAGTCCCGGAGCTGGGCGATCTCGCGGACCTGGTCCCCGGTGAACACCCCGGCCGTCCCCGGCAGGCCGGTGACGACGGCGCCGGCGAGGTAGGCGGGGCCGCCCGCCTCGTACCGGAACATGTGGCGGTGCTGCTCCCCGACGATCTCCTGGCCGCGCTCCACCAGGCACAGCGTCGCGATCTGGTTGGCCATGGTCGCGGAGGGGACGAAGACGGCCGCCTCCTGGCCGAGCAGCTCGGTGAGGTCGTCCTCCAGGGCGCGGACGGTCGGGTCCTCGCGCTCCTGCTCGTCGCCGAGCGGGGCGGTGGTCATCGCGCGCAGCATGCCCTCGGTGGGCAGCGTCTTGACGTCGGAGCGAAGGTCGATCATGAGGGCCCCTATCCGGCGAGGTATCCGCCGTCGACGACGATCTGGGTGCCGGAGACGAACGAGGCCCCCGGCGAGCAGAGGAACGCGACCACCTCGGCGATCTCCTCCGGCCGCCCGCGGCGGCCGAGCGGCGGCAGGCCCGAGACGCCCGAGCGGGCCCGGTCGGTCTCGACCAGCTCGACGAGCCGGTCGCTGCGGGAGGTGCTGATGTCGCCCGGGTCGACCTGGACGACCCGGACGCCCGCCGGCCCGAGCTCCATGGCGAGCGCGCGGGTCAGCCCGGTCATCGCGGACTTGCTGACGGTGTAGGCGGACGCGTCGAGCTGGCCCCGGTGCGCGGCGATCGACCCGATGTTGACGATCGTGCCGCCGCCCGCCGCGACCATGTGCCGCGCGGCCTCGCGGGCGCAGATGAACGGCCCGACGGTGTTGACCGCGAGGACGCGCGCCAGCAGCTCGTCGGACGTGTCGAGGAGGGACGCCTTGGCGGGGGCACCGGTCACGGCCGCGCAGTTCACCAGGATCTCCGGCGCCCCGTGCGCGGCGGCGGCCGCGGTGACGGCCGCGCCGATCGCGGCCGGGTCGCCCGCGTCCACCGCCATCACCTCGGCCACCCCTGCCAGCTCGGCGCGGGCGCGTTCGACGGCGTCCGGCCCGGCCTCGAAGACGACGACGGTCCGGCCGGGCGCGGCGAGGCGGCGGGTGATGGCGGATCCGATGCCGCCCCCACCGCCGGTGACGATGACGCTTCTGCTCATGGAACGTTCCTAGGGTCGGTAATGGAGCCGGGTCAGGTGAAGGAGGCGGGCAGCCGCCCCAGGTCGAAGGCGGCGAGGGCCTGCGCGATGTGCCAGGTCGCGTCCGCCATCACCGGCGTGCCGTGGCCGGGGAGCAGGACGTCGGGCCGAGCGTCGCGGAGCCGTTCCAGCGACCGCCGCAGCTCCTGGACGTCGGCGTCCTCCGCGCCCGGCAGGACGATCCGTCCCCGGCTGAAGAGGAGGTCGCCCGTGCAGGCGTAGGTCGTGCCGCCCGCGGTGAACAGGTAGGCGGTGTGGTCGGCGCTGTGCCCCGGCGTCGGCAGCGCCCGGATCGGGCCCAGGTCCGCCGCGTCCGGCGTGAGCACGCCGGGGCAGGGCGCGAACCGGTATCCGGGCGGGTAGATCCCGGCGCGCAGCGCGGCGTCGAGGCCCAGCGGAGGCGGTGGCGGCGTCGAAGCGCCGGCCCAGCTCGACCAGCGCGGTCACGGCCTCCCGCCGCATGGTGCTGTGCGAGAGCCGGATCGCGGCCAGCCGCAGCGGCAGCTCCCCGATCTGCCAGTTGCCCGCCTGGTCGCGCTCCACGAGCCCGATCTCGGCGAGCCCGGTCAGCAGCCGGTGCGCCGAGCTCTTGCTCAACCCGGCGCGCTCGGCGCATTCGGCGAGGCCGAGGACGGGGTTCCTGCGCGCCCGCATCGACGCGATGCCCAACCCCGAGTACCAGCGGCTCCTGCGCTGCGACGCGAACGAGCGGCATCGACACCGACTCGATCGTCCGGGCTGCCCTGGACCTCCATTCCGGGTAACGACACGGCCGTTCCTGCGCGAACGGCCGCATTCGGACGCGGCACCGAGCCAACCGCCGGTGAACAGGCGGCGTCTTCTTCAGCAATTGATGTCACTTCGCGCGATGGAGGTTTACAATGCGCGCATTCATCGGGGGATTGCTGACACTCGTCATGTCGGCCGTCCTCATCGGGGTGCTCGGCACGTCCGCGTCGGCCGCGTGCGAGACGCCCTGGGGATCGCTGCCGAAGGGCTCGCTGGGCGACTACTCGGAGGGGCCGCTGGAGCGGGTCCGCACCGGCCGCCAAGCCTGCTACGACCGGCTGGTCATCGAGGTGGACGGGTCAGGCTACGGCCACCGCACCGAGTACGTCGACGAGGTGGTCCAGGAAGGTTCGGGCAAGCCGGTTCCGCTGCGCGGCGGCGCCAAGCTGCGGGTGATCGTCCAGGCGGCCACCGCTCCGGGGTTCCCGGCGACCGCGTCCAACCTGGCCGATGTCACCGGCTACACCACGTTCCGGCAGGTGGCCGGTGCGGGCTCGTTCGAGAGCCAGACGACGATCGGCGTGGGCGTGCGAGCGCGCCTGCCGTTCCGGGCCTTCACGCTCCCGCGCGAAGGCGGCGGCACGCGGCTCGTCGTCGACGTGGCCCACACCTGGTGACTCCAGGCGGCCCGGCCCGCACCGGGCCGCCGTTTCCTCGTCAGCGACCGGCCGTCACCCCCGGGTCTCCAGCCTGACCGAGACGACCTGGTGGACGCCGCAGAGCACGTGCGAGACGGAGCCCACCGGCACCCACGGCCCCACGCAGTCGACCTCACCGACGTTCGGGTCGAAGTGCCGCTGCCGCATGATCACGCGGTGCTCCCCGGTGCCGCCGGGACACCGGCTCTCCGCGTTGCGGGAGTCGATGGTGGTGGTGAAGCAGCCGGTCGGGGTGGCCGCGGCGCTGGACGCGGTCCCCACCAGCGCCGTCGCGGAGGCCACGACGGCGAGCGAGATCATCGCCGCCCGCCTGCCCGCCTGCGGCATGTGTGCGTTCTTCATCGGTTCCTTCCCTTCACACAGCGGTGGCCGTATGCCGGGCCGACCGTGGATCAGGGGCGGTGGGCCGAGCCGGCGGCGTCCTGCCCGCCGTCGGACCCACCGCCACCGACCGGGGTCCCCGGGCCACACGACCGCGAACAACCGCCCAGGGTTCGTATCCGGGCCGATGTTGGATGACAGACCGATGAGATTCGTCTGAGTGGGAAAGGAAAGCGGTCGTTATCGCGAGGTCGTCGGCGTCGGTTTCAGGGCCGCCGCGAGGCCGTTCAAGCGCAGGCGCGTCCCGCCCCGGAGATGCCGCAGGTCGTCGTTACCGTCGCCTGTCGGTGTGACGAACGCGACCTGTTCGGTCCAGGACAGTTCGGTCCCGTCCGCCTGGGGGTGCAATTCGACGGTCACGAGGGACGTCCAGCGCAGGACGTCATCGACGTGGGCCTCGTAGACGTACACGATCCGGCGATCTGGAGCGATATCGAGATAGCGGGATTCGTACTTGAGCCGCTCCTGCGGAGCATGACGGTTCGGAAAGGCGCTGCGCGCGCTCGCGCCACCGCCGACGCGGAAGGCGTGTTCGTCGGACATCGTGCTGCCGGGGAGCTTGAACCATCGCCGCCGGACGTCCGGGTCGGCGAACGCCCGGAACACCTCGCCGGCGGACGCGGAGAGGCGCAGCCCCACCGTGAACGTGTCGTGCAGAACTCCGCCGGGAGCCCGCTCTCCTACCTCGGTCATGACCGTTTCCTCCTGCCAGGAATTCGCTGTCAGCGGGAAACGTCGCGATCCCGGAGATTAGTCCAATGCGGGGTCACGCGATTCGCCGCTAACCGGACTCCGGGCGGGTGCGCCGGGCGTAGGCGCGGGCGGCGCGGGCGCGGTCGCCGCAGCGGGTGGAGCACCAGTGGCGGCGGCCGTGGCGCAGCAGGTAGCGGTTGCACGGGGCGGAACCGCAGTCGGTGAGGCGGCCGGCGTCCGGGCCGGTGAGGAGGTCGGCCGCGTTCGCCGCGAGGGCCGCGAGAGCGTGGTCGAGGATCTCGTCGGTGGGGTGCGGCGTCACGCGGTGGGGGCCGTTCTTCGCGTCCCAGTGCAGCAGCGCGGCGGTGGGGGCCCTGCTCAGCGCGTCATTGACGGCGGACAGCGCCGTGGGCGGGGCGGGAAGCCCGCCGACATGGGCGGCGAACAAGGCCCTGATGTCCTCGCGCAGCGAGCGCAGCTGCGCCGCGCACGTCTCCCGCACCCCGGCGTCGGCCGGGGCGAGGCCGCGTTCGGTGAGCCACCGGTTCGCGGCCGCGGGAGTGCCGAGGAGGTCGACGAACTGCCCGCCCGGCAGCGCCATGGCGCTGTTGACGAAGTCGAGGGCGAGGTGGTCCTCCGCGCCCGGCGCGGGCGTCGGCACGAACTCGGCGGCCCGGGTCTCGCTCATGGTTCTCATGGTACGGCTTGTGCCCGTCCGTGAGACACCGCTAGTCTTAATCACGGATAATCCACTCATCATCCGTGAGGTAATGCGATGGCCGGTGCCGATGTGACCGCTCAGCAGTTCCCCGTCCGCGTCTTCGGCGGCCCGACCGCCCTCTTCGAGTACGGCGGCCTGCGATTCCTGACCGACCCGACCTTCGACCCTCCCGGCGACTACGAGGTGCCGAGCGGGCGGCTGAGCAAGACGGCGCCCGCCTCCGCCGCCCCGGCCGACCTCGGCCGCATCGACGTCGTCCTGCTCTCGCACGACGAGCACCCCGACAACCTCGACAGGTCAGGCCGATCCCTGCTCGCCGATGTTCCGCTCACCCTCACGACCCCCGCCGGCGGGCGGCGTCTCGGGGACGCGGCCAGGGGGCTGGCCGACTGGGAGACCATCGAGCTGGACCGTCCCGGCGGCGGGACGATCACCGTGACGGGCGTTCCCGCCGTCCACGGCCCCGGAGCCCGCGAACGGGTCGAGCCGCTCCTCGGCCAGGTCGTCGGCTTCGTCCTGACGGGGGAGGGCCTGCCCACGGTCTATGTCAGCGGAGACAACGCCTCGCTCGACGCGGTGAGGGAGATCGCCGCGCGTCTCGGCCCGGTGGACACCGCCGTCCTCTTCGCCGGGGCTCCCCGCGTCCCCGGCCTGTTCGACGGCGCTCCCCTCGTCCTCGACAGCGCGCAGGCGGCCGAGGCCGTCGAGATTCTCGGCGCTCGCAGGGTGGTTCCCGTCCACTACGAGGGCTGGTCCCACTTCACCGAGGGCCGGGACGCGCTGGCGGCCGCTTTCGCCGCCGCCGGGCTGGCAGCCCGCTTGGACCTGGGCGCCCCTGCCTGAACAGCACAGATGACCGCGCCCTCAGGACGGACGGTCCGCGACGAGCGGGGTGTCGACGCCGGTCGGGCCGTACGCCTGCGCGCCGCCCGGGTTCCCGACGGGCTCCGAGCGTCCCGGCAGCGTCTGCTGGAAGAAGGCGCGCGAGTCGTCGAGATGCACCTTCAGCTCCGGGTCCTTGCGTGCCTTCCGGTCGACGAAGACGGCGCCGACAGGGCATTCGACCTCGCAGGCTCCGCAGTCGATGCACTCGCCGGGATTGATGTAGCTCTTGCGGTCGCCCTCGTAGATGCAGTCGACGGGGCACACGTCGACGCAGGAACGGTCCAGGACGTCGATGCAGTCCGAGCCGATGACGTAGCTCATGATGGTCCTCTCGTGCGGGATCGATCGAGGTGGACGGCTCAGGCGCCGTCGGTCGAGTGGCCCGGGAACAGGGTGAGGTCCGGGTCGAGATCGACCGCGACGTGGTTCATCGCGGTCGCCACCTCGCCGAAGCCGACCGACATGAGCCTGACCTTGCCGTCGTGGTCGGTCAGGTCTCCGGCCGCGTACACGCGGGGGAGGTTGGTGCGCATGCTCCGGTCGACCGCCACGGACCTGCCCCTGAGTTCCAGGCCCCAGTCGCGGAGCGGCCCCAGGTCGCTGATGAATCCGAGCGCCGCGATGACGTGGTCGGCGGCGACGACGGTCTCGTCCCCGCTCCTGCCGCGCAGGGTGACCTTGGTGAGCGTCCCGGACTCCAGGTCGCCGTCGAGACCGACGACCTCGGTGTCGACGTGGATGGAGGTCGAACCGGCGCGGACCCGGGCGAGGGTGGCGGCGTGTCCCCGGAACGCCGCACGCCGGTGCACGAGGGTGACGCCGCGAGCGATCGGGGCGAGCGCGTCCGCCCAGTCGAGCGCCGAATCGCCGCCCCCGACGATGACCACGTCGCGTCCGGTGTGGACGGCGGGATCGGTCACGAAGTAGGACAGGGCGGTGCCCGCCCATTCGGCACCGCAGGGCAGCGGGCGAGGCGTGGGCGTGCCGATGCCGGCCGTGAGCACGACCGCGCGCGCATGGACGGCGGTGCCGTCGTCCAGCGTGACGACGGGCTCACCGCCGGAGTACGCGAGCCGGACCGCCTGCCGGCCGAGCAGATAGGCCGGGTCGAACGCCGCCGCCTGAACCTCCAGCGCGCTCACGAGGTCGCGGCCCCGGATCGCGGGGATCGCGGCGACATCGCGGATCTCCTTCTCCGGGTACAGCGCCATGACCTGGCCTCCGAGCGCGGGGAGCACGTCGGCCACGACCGTCGACAGGCCCCGGAACCCCGCGTAGTAGGCGCCGTACAGTCCGGTCGGGCCCGCCCCGACGATCAGAACGTCGGTGCTGATGCACCGCGGTGCGGCCATGGCGTGCCTCCAGCTGAGGGACTCGGTTCCTTCGGCGGAGAATCTAGGAAATCCGTGGGCGCTTGGCGCCCCGCGCGGTTCGCTGGGCGAACCGCGCGCCTTGTCGGGCGCTCCCGACCGGTGGTGTCCTCCGGGGCGGGGAGGCCGCCGTGCGACGGCGGCCCTCCGCGATAAGCGTGATGCCGCGCAGGTAGGAACGTGGAGCAGACCATGACCGAGACAGCGAAGAGGGCCGCCCGCCGCCGCCAGGGCAAGCTGCCCGGCCGCCAGGACTGGTCGACCTGGCCGCACTACCAGGCGGCCGCCGCGGGATTCCGCGGCTACTGGTACCCGGTCTGCTTCTCGGACCAGGTCGGCGAGAAGCCCCGCAAGGTGCGCCTGCTCGGCGAGGACCTCTTCGTGATCCGCGACGACGACGGGATCTTCGGGATGAAGGACCGGTGCCCCCATCGCGGCGTACCGCTGAGCTACGGCAGCAAGCAGTTTCCCGGCACGGTCTCCTGCGTCTACCACGGGTGGACGTTCCAGCTCCAGAGCGGCGACCTCGTCGCGGCGATCACGGACGGTCCGCAGTCACCGATCTGCCGGAAGGTCACGCAGCCCACCTACGACGTCGAGGAGCGGCTCGGCATGGTCTGGGTGTACGTCGGAGACGGCGAGCGGCCGCACCCGATCGACGAGCAGCTCCCGGAAGAGCTCGTGGGCAACTCCGCCGTCCTCGGGCAGCGCATCCAGCAGCGCAAGGGGAACTGGCGGTTCGCCTGCGAGAACGGCTACGACGAGGGCCACGCCAAGTACCTGCACCGGGCCGCGCTGTGGCGCCTCTTCAAGCCCATGCCGGTGTGGAACACGACGAAGATCGTCGAGCGGGGGCGCTGGATCTACCGCGTCCAGGAGAAGCAGTACTGGGCGGCGGAGTTCCCGGGTCTCGGCCGCTGGACCGGTCTGGCCTGGTACAAGGCGAAACCGCCGAAGGAGACCGGGAACATCGGGAACACCTCCTCGCACCGCGAGGTCAACCCGGTGATCGCCGCCCAGGAGTTCCCCGGCTTCGCGTCCGTCAGCATGCCCGGCGTGCTGCGCATCGCCTACCCGACCTTCATCCACTACGAGTTCTACGTGCCGGTGGACGCGGACGACCACCTCTACGTCGGTGTCATGGCCGACTTCCAGAAGGGCCTCAGGACCCTGCCCTTCTACGCCAAGTACCTCGGCGCCGTCCGCTGGCTGTTCCACGGCCAGTTCTCCGGCCAGGACAAGTGGATGGTCGAGGTGACCGACGCTCCGCCGGAGAGGCTCTACCGTCCCGACGAGTCGCTGCTGCGGTGGCGCAAGCTCGCCGAGGACACGACGGAGGACCGGCTCGACCGGCTCCGGACGCAGGGAATCGCCCCGGCCGCCCCTGCCGACCCGACGGCCTGAGGGGACGGAACCGATGGCCTCCATCGTGCTCGGCGTCGGCGCCTCGCACTCGACGCTGATGAACACCCATTGGGACAAGGTCGTCCACACCGAGCGTGCGGAGGCGTTCCGCGCCGGTCTCGCCGGAGCGCGCGCCCGCATCGCCGAGGCCCGGCCGGACGTCGTCGTCGTGGTCGGCTCCAACCACTTCCGCGGCTTCTGGCTGGACCTCATCCCGTCGTTCACGCTCGGGGTCGGTGAGGTCATCGCCGCGGGCGACGGCGGCACGCCCAAGGGACCGCTGCGCACCGACCCCGGGTTCGCCCGGGCGCTGGCCGCCGGGCTGGTCGAGGCCGGCACCGAGGTCGCGATCTCCGCCAGGCTCACGATCGACCATGGCCAGACGCACGCCGTCCAGTGGCTGCTCGACGGCATCGACGCGCCCGTCGTGCCGCTGGTGGTGAACGTGTTCGCCGCCCCGCTTCCCACGATGCGCCGCTGCGTCGAACTCGGCGCGAACCTCGCGGACGCGATCGCCCGGATGCCCGGGGACGGGCGCGTCGTCGTCGTCTCCTCCGGCGGCCTGTCCCACCAGCTTCCGTGGCCGTCGGACTGGACCGACCCCGAGGGCGAGGACGAGGAGTTCCTGGTCGAGGCGTGGCTCAACGGCCGCGGCCGGTGGGATCGATACGACCGGCGGCGCCGCGAGATCATCGTCGCGGCGAAACCGACGATCTTCACCGCGTTCGACGAGGGATTCCTCCGCGACCTCGAACGCGGCGGCCTGCGCACGTACGCGGATCTCGGCTCCGACGAGATCCAGGACCGGGCGGGCAACGGGGGACAGGAGCTCCGCACCTGGATGGTGATGGCGTCCGCGCTCGGGTTCGCCCCCGGCAGGACGCTCGTCTACGCGCCGATGCCCGAGTGGCTCACCGGAATGGCCGCCGCCGTCATCGACCCCGCCGCGACCCCCGAGCCCGGCCGGCACCGAGAAGGACGACCATGACCGTGACGCACCAGCGGCCCACCTCTCCCGCCGCCGGTCCGATGCCCGCGAGCAGGTACGCCGACGCCGGCGGCGTCCGCTACCACTACCTCGATCTCGGGCAGGGCCCGGACACGATCTTCCTGCACGGCGGCGGCCCCGGATGCACGGGCTGGAGCGACTTCGGGCCGGTCGCCCCGCTGTTCGCGCGCGACCGGCGCTGCCTGATCGTCGACATCCTCCAGTACGGCGCGTCCGAGAAGTGCCGGATCAGCGGGCCGATGTGGACCTTCCACGCCGCGAAGACGATCGCGCTCATGGACGCGCTCGGCGTGCGGACGGCCGACTTCATCTGCAACTCGTGGGGCGGCACGATCGCGCTCTGCCTCGCGGCGGCCCATCCGGACCGGGTGCGCTCGCTGGTGATCACCGGGAGCATGCCGGTCTTCTACGGCCCGCTCGCCCCGCTGCCCGAGAACGGGCACCGGGGCCGGAACGCCCGCGACGTGTACTACGGCGGCGACGGCCCGACCAGGGAGAAGATGCGATCCCTGATCACCCGCCTGGAGTGGTACGACGCGGACCGGCTCCCCGACGAGACGCTGGAGATGCGGTGGCGGCAGAGCCTCGACCCGGGGGAGCGCGAGCTCGCCGCGATGTCGGACTCCCCGCGCGGGGAGTGGCAGGACCTGACCGCGGAGCTGGGCCGCGTCGAGGCGCCCGCACTGTTCATGTGGGGCCGTGAGGACGCGTTCCTGACCCCCGACTACCCGATGATGCTCGCCCGCATGGTGAGGAAGGGAAACCTGCACGTGATGGACCACGTCTCCCATCACCTGCAGGAGGAACGCCCCGTCGCCTACCACGCGATCGTGGACGGTTTCCTGCGCTCCGTCGACCACCCGTGAGCCCCTGACATCCCCTGAAGGAGAAGGCGCATGAAGAAGATCGTCGGCCTCGGATCCATCGTCCTCGTCCTCACCGGGCTCGCGCTCGCGAGCCGGCGCATGGCGGCCTACCGGGCCCTGCTCCCGAGGGTCGCCGACCGGATCAACACCCGGGTGACCCGCGTCAACCAGCACTGACCGCGACCTCGACGAGGAAGGACGGACATGAGCAACGACCTGGCCCGCACCATCTGGACCGAGCTGGCCGACCTGGACTTCAGCCTGTCGACCGTCGACGCGGCCGGCATCGCGACCCGGACCCTGCGCGCCGGTGACGGCGGCGAGGCCGTGATCTTCCTGCACGGGACGTCGGGCCATCTGGAGGCGTTCGCCCGGAACCTCCGCTCCCACGCCGAGCAGTACAGCTGCCACGCGATCGACATGCTGGGCCACGGGTACACCGGCAAGCCCGGCCACCCGTACGAGATCCCGCGCTACCGCGACCACCTGCTGGCCTACATGGACGCCGCCGGCATCGGCAAGGCCCACATCGTCGGCGAGTCCCTCGGCGGCTGGGTCGGCGGGCGGGCCGCCATCGACGCCCCCGACCGGATCGCGTCGCTGCAGCTGCTGTGCGCGGGGGGCACGGTCGCCAACCCCGAGGTGATGGAGCGGATCCGGACGAGCACCCGGCGCGCGGTCGAGACCGACGACGTCGAGTTGACCCGCCGCCGGATGCGGCTGCTGATGGCGGACCCGGCCGACGCGACCGAGGAGCTCGTCACCGTCCGGCACGAGATCTACCACCGCCCCGACTTCGTCGCGAACATCGGCAACCTGCTGTGCCTGCAGCATCTCGGAACGCGGCTGCGGAACATCCTGACGCCGGAGGACCTGGCGCGAATCACCGCCCCGACCCTGATCGTCTGGGGCCGCGACAACCCGTTCGGCGACGTCCCGGAGGCCACCGCCATGCACGGCGCGATCCCGGGCTCCGAGCTGGTCCTCTTCGACGACTGCGGCCACTGGCCGCAGCACGAGCGGGCCGACGAGTACAACGAGCTGAGCCTGCGCTTCCTGAGCAAGCACCCGGTGAAATGAGCGACGGACACCCGCCGCCTGTTGCCGAGCGCGACGCGCCCGCAATGAGTGCGGCCGTCGCGCGGGTGATGCGCCAGGTCACCGGCGAGGACCTGCTCGCCGCCATCACCGGCATCGTCGACATCCCGAGCCCCACCGGGGCGGAGGGCGAGCTCGCGTCATGGATCGCCGCCCGCCTCGCCCGCGACCGGGTCGAGTCGCAGGTCCAGTGGATCGACGGGCGCCAGGCGAACGCCGTCGCCGTGCTCCGCGGCTCAAGCGGCGGCGCGTCGACGCTGCTCTACGCACCACTGGACACGTTCACGACGGGTGATCCCGCCTGGGACGTCCCTGGGGCCGCCCCCCGGATGCGCCCCGACATGCTGCCGCGGGCCGTGGTCAGTGGCGACCTCGTCCAGGGGCTGGGCGCGGGCAACCCGAAGGGACACGCGGCCTGCGTGCTCGTCGCCCTCGAAGCGCTGGCGGCCTCGGGCATCGAGCCGTCCGGGGACGTGGTCGCCGGGTTCGGGGCGGGCGGGATGCCCGCGTTCGCGGTCGAAGGCATCGGAACCCCGGGACGCGCCAACACCGGGCACGGCGTCGGCGCCGCCTTCCTGGCCGAGCGCGGGTTCACGACCGACCACGCGGTGATCGCCAAGCCGGGCTGGAACGTCTCCCACGAAGAGGTCGGACTGGTCTGGCTCGACATCACCGTGCCCGGCGAGCACACCTACGTCGGAAGCCGGCACCGGATGCCGTACCGCAACGCCGTCGCGCTCAGCGGGGTCGTCGCGAACCGGCTGGAGGACTGGTTCGAGGAGTACGCCGCCCGGCACGAGCACGGCACGATGCGTCCGCAGGGCGTGGTGTCGTCCGTCGCCGGCGGGCTCGGCCACCTGGCCGCCTCGACGCCCGCGACGGTGAGGCTGCGGGTGGATGTGCGGTTGACGACACGGCAGACCCCCGCGACCGTGACGCGGGAGGTCCGCGCGTTCGTCGCCGCGATGGGGCGCGACCTCGGAGCCGACCTGCGGGTCGAGCAGATCGCCGCCGTCCCCGCCTCGCACACCGATCCGGGCTCTCCGGTCGTCCGCGCCGCGGTCCGGGCATGGGAGGCGGTCGCCGGGGTCCGGCACCGGCCGATCAGGGAGAACAGCGGAGCCACCGACGCCAACGTCCTCCGCATGCGCGGCATCCCGACCGCCCGCGTCGGGATGCCGAAGGTCCCCAGGGGACCGGCCGGCGAGAGCGTCGACTACACGCTCGGCATGAACCTGGTGGACGTGAGAGAGGCGCGCCGGCTGGTCGAAGTTCTGGTCCGGACGGTCCTGCTCCTGGACGCCCCCAGCGCGGCAAAGGCGATCTAATGACCGCGACGCTCTCGTCCTCGTCTACTTCGAACTCGGATGTCCGACAATGATTCCCCTGTCGAGAAACCTGTATGTCTTGACGGCGTCAAGGGGCAGTCTCTGATCGAGCATCTGAGGCTCCAGTGGGACGCAGAAGCAGATCCTCCCGCGTCGCACGTACCATGGCCTGCGGGCAGCCTGAAGTATCACGGCGTAGTGATGTGCCGGCTCGGAGTTGTTGAGGGTTCGCCCCGTTGGTCGCAGCGGGCGAAAGAAAGCGGCGATTCGATTCCGTCCGCCCAGCAACAGGGAATACACGGCCGACAGGTGCAGAGTGATCTCCCGTACGACGTCCAGGGATTCGTCGTCGTTCCGGCGCTGCAGGAGCTGAGTCAGGGTGGTGGCCGTTGCGACCGGACCGGCATAGGCGCCGGAACAGCAATGGGCGACGGCCAGCTCCAGCGCGGCGATCATCTGGACCAGCAGCTCCGGTGAAGCGGCGCGACGCCGGGAGACATGAACGCCGAAGACGACGCTCAGACCGTGCCTGCTCGTCGCGGCTTCGGGCTCGGCGACGGGGATCCCGAAGAGGAGGACCTCGCCCCGGCCCAGCGGGAATCCGGATCCGACGACGCTGCCTGCATTCTGCGTGCGGGAGGAGACTTCGCCGACGCGGAGCTGCAGCGCGTTCGCCTTCCGCTGGGAGAGGACCACGGGCTCTCCGGCGACCAGGCTGAACTGTGCGTCTCGCGCGAAACCGTAGATGACCATACCGACTCGCGCGGGGCGGATCGTCCTAGGCACGATCCATCAGCTCCGCGAGGCTCGTGCGCACCCGGTCGATGCCCCACTTCTTCTTGTTCTTGGCACTGCCGATGATCCACAGGAAGCGCACGCCCGCGCCCCTGCACGTCGTTTCGATGACCTCTCGATGTTCCCTGAAGGCCGTGGCCATGGCCTTGGACGCCTGTTCGTTCTCGTCCGGCTCGTCGCCGGAAAGGAGGTCGAACTTGGTCACGAACATGATGACGAGGTCAGGCCGGCTCTTTTGATCCTGCTGCCCGATCAGCGCCATCGGCAGGTGCATGTAGCCCGCTTGTTTGGTGATGTACTCCCGGTCGAACGGGTCGCCTCCGTTCAGTTCTTCTTCAGGGCAGGGTGCCACGACGCAGAGAAGCACCAGCTTTGTTCGGTGCCGCTCGACCATCCGTGCAATTCCGCGTGATCGCTTCATGCTCTGCAGGACGAGCCACGGCTCGGCCCCTGCTGTATCGACGACCGTCGGCAAAATGGTCCATTTTCTCAACAGCACAGGTTCTATGGACGCCTCGGCCTTGCCCCTGGTCGGCGATAGCTGGGATACGGACTCGTACTCCCTCCTCAGCTTGGTCCACAGTCCCGTCTTGCCCGCCCCCCGCACGCCCGCGATGATGATCCGCACCCGCTTACGGTGGAGGCGCGCCACGAGCCAGCCACCGAGTTTCCAGAGGACCGGCGAGGCCAGGATCGCCAGCAGCAGGCTGGCACCGGGAACGCTGATCAGCTTGTGTTCTTTGGCCCACCGGAACAGCGCGCCCGCGTCCATGCCGCCATCGTCCTGCGACCGAGTGGTCGAACTGGGCGATGGAGTGCTTCCCCAAATGCCACGGCGAGCGCGCTTGGCCTCGTCCTGGGCCGCCCGCTCCGCGGAGTTCAGCGGAGAACCGACTATCTTCGCGCATCCATTCTTCAGGATTTCCGTTCTGATCGTGCGCAGGTCGGGCAGGTAGAATTCCTTGGCGCAGGCCAGATTGACCTCCAGCCCAGAGACGTCGACGGCGTAGTCGACCTCTGTGCCCTCGCTCACGGAGAGCGTCTTTCCGTCATCCGACAGCTGAAAGACGCCCCGGTACGGGAAGGATCTGGTAGGGGTGGGCGTGGGAGGCTCGGGATCGGACCAAGCCGTTACCGCCAGAATGGCGATCGCCAGCAGGAAATAGATCAAGAACCGCCGCACGTCCAGCCCCCTCGCCCACGATCAACTGCACGGCGACGCCGTTCTTGATCGTTAATGGACCCCCACATGTACTTCTACCCCATACGCCCGTACCAGAACACCTATTTCATTTAACAAGGCCATATTGCGGGTTTTGGGCATCCTGATATCGCGACAGCGAATTTGCCGATGGTCGCCGTCACCCGTAAGGGGTGATGAGGGCCGGGGCCGCTCAAGCCGATGATGGGAGAGGCTCTTCGGTCTGGAGGCCCGCGATGAGCGACGTCGAGGACGCGAACGGCGGGGACGAGCATACGATCGGCCCCGGCGGTGCGGAGGAACTGCGCAGGCTGCGTGCGGAGGTGGCCGATCTGCGGGCGCGGCTCGCGGCAAGGCCGCCGATCCCCGCGGCCCCGGTGCGCCCGCACCCGAACCTGCTGAGAACGCGGCAGGCCATTGCCGCCCTGCTGGTGGCCCTCGCCGGCTTCGGCCTCGTGGCGTCGGTGATCGGTGTGTGGGGTGCACGCACCACGCTGGAGACCGACCGGTGGGTCGCCACCGTGGCGCCGCTGCCCGAAAATCCCGAGATCAACGCCGCCATGGCGACCTACCTCACCGACCAGGTCTTCGCGCAGCTGAACGTCCGGGGACGGCTCACCGAGGCGCTGCCGCCACGGGCCGCCTTCCTGGCCGGGCCCGTGACGAATGCCGTCCACGACCACCTGCGGGACCGGGTGCAGAATTTCATGGGCACTGAGCAGTTCGCGGCGCTGTGGCGGCAGGCGAACCGGTTCGCGCACGCCCAGATCGTGGCGATCGTGGAGGGCAGGAGCGAGACGGTCGGCGTCCAGAACGGGATCGTGACGCTGAACCTGCTGCCGGTCATCAACGATGTGCTCATCACGGTCTCGCAGGAGCTGCCGACGCTGTTCGACAAGGAGCTTCGACTGCCTGCTGTCTCGTCCGGTGAGATCCCCGCCGACCTGCGGCAGAAGGTGGCGACGGCGCTCGGTGTGACGCTGCCCGCGGACTTCGGGAAGATCGCCATCTACCATGACGGCGATCTGACCGGCTTCCAGCACGCGGTGCTGCTGTTCAAGCGCGGCCTCGTCCTGCTCGTGATCGGCACGCTGGCCTGCCTCGCGCTCGCGCTGGTGGTCTCGCCTGGACGCAGGCGGACGCTGCTGCAGTTCGGCGTGGCCGTCGCGGGCGGCGTGGTGGTGCTGGCGGCAGTGCTGCGGGCCGTCGGAGACCGGCTTCTGGAGCGCGTGCCCGAGGGCCTCTACCGGCAGGCGGCGTCCGTGGCGGTGCACGACATCTTCAGGACGCTGCGCGACCGCGGTGACCTGCTGCTCTGGCTGGGTGTCGCACTAGCCGTCCTCATGTACCTGGTGGGCCCTGGAAGGGGGCCGGTGGCGCTGCGCCGGTATGCCGTCTCAGGGTCCCACGCGGCCTGGTCGGCCGTTCGGAGCGACCGGTTCGGGGAGCGGGTCGTCCGCCATCTGGACGTGCTGCGGATCGCGGGCGCCCTGGTGGCGGCGCTCGTCGTGCTGCTGTTCGCGTCCTGGACGGCCCTTCTCGTGATCCTGGTCGTCCTGGCGGCGTACGAGGTCGGGGTGACCCTGTTCGCCCGCCACGCCGCGGAGGCGGGCCCGGATGCCGGGACGGCGCCCCCGGTCCCGCCGACGGCCGGTACCGGCGGCTCGCACCCCTGAAGCGGCAATTGTTCATCCGCGGCGGGTGATGTCCGCCGTGCGGCGGGGTGTCACGGTTTGGCACGAGAGCCGGCCGATCGCCGGCACCGAGCGTGAGGAGCCCGTCAATGGCCTTCGGACCCGTGCAACTCATCGTGCTGGGCTTCGACCACCCGCGGTTCCACGGCGAGATCATCGCCGAGCTGGAGCGGTTGCGCGCGAGCGACACCGTACGGGTGATCGACGCCCTGGCCGTCCACAAGGACGAGGACGGCGCGCTGGACGTGGGGCACCTCAGCAACCTGGGCCAGGAGGAGGCGATCGAGCTCGGCAGCAAGATCGGCGCGCTCATCGGCCTGGGCATCGGGGGCGAGGAGGGCATGGAGGCGGGCTCCATCGCGGGCGCGGAGGCCGCGGCCGAGGGTGTGCACGTGCTCCTCGAAAGCGACGACGCCTGGCACGTGCTCGGCGACATCCCGAACGGCACCGCCGCCGCCCTGCTGCTGATCGAGCACCACTGGGCCGTGCCGCTGCGGGACGCGGTGCTGCGCGCGGGCGGCTACCGGATCGGCGACGGGTTCGTCAGCCCGCTGGACCTGGTCGCCATCGGCCTGCACACCGCCGAGGAGGCGCAGCGGCTCCACGCCATGGAGACCGCCAGAGGCGGGACCGGCGGGTGACCGGACCCGCCATCGGCCGGCCCGGCAGGCCAGAGAAGGGAGACCCGGCCATGACCACGAACGGCACCGGCGCGCTGAGCCCGTCGGAGCGGGCGGCGTACGGGAGGCGGGCGCGCGGTGAGGTACCCCGTTCGAGCCACGCGCGATTCGAGTCCGGCGGGAAACGGCCCGACCCCGTCGACGTCCTGGAGCGGCAGTCCGCGGTCCGGCTGCCCGAGCTGGTGCCGATCCGCTACGGCCGCATGCTGGAGTCGCCGTTCCGCTTCTACCGGGGTGCCGCCGCGATCATGGCGTCCGACCTCGGCGCCGCTCCCCACACGAGGCTGCGCGTGCAGCTGTGCGGGGACGCCCACCTGCTGAACTTCCGGCTGCTCGCCTCCCCGGAACGGCACCTGATCTTCGACCTCAACGACTTCGACGAGACGCTGCCCGGCCCGTGGGAGTGGGACGTCAAACGGCTCGCGGCGAGCCTCGCCATCGCCGGCCGCGCGAACGGGTTCTCCGGCCGCGAGCGCGCCGCCGTCGTGCGCCGGTGCGTCCGCGCCTACCGGACGCGGATGCGGGAGTTCGCCGGAATGCGCACCCTCGACATCTGGTACGCGCAGGACGACGCCGACGATCTCGGCTCGATCCGGACGGTGCACCTGAGCGGCGGCACCCGCCGGAGGTTCTCCGCGGCCACGGCGCGGGCCCGCACCCGCACGAACCTGCAGGCGTTCGCCAAGCTCACCCGGCTGGACGGTGACCGGCGGCGGATCACCCCCGATCCGCCGCTGATCACTCCCCTCGGCGATCTGCTCCCCGAGGCCAAGGAGGCGGAGCTGGCGGGTGCGCTGCGCGGGTTGATCGAGGGCTACGGCCGCAGCCTGTCCTCCGAGCGCCGTGCCCTGCTCGGCCGCTACCGGGTGGCCGACATGGCCCGCAAGGTGGTCGGGGTCGGCAGCGTCGGCACCCGCTGCTGGATCGTCCTGCTGCTGGGCCGGGACGACGACGATCCGCTGCTGCTCCAGGCCAAGGAGGCCGGCGCGTCCGTCCTCGCCCCCCACGCGGGGGGCAGCGCGTACGCGAACCAGGGCGAGCGCGTCGTCGCCGGGCAGCGGCTGATGCAGGCCGCGAGCGACATCTTCCTCGGCTGGCAGACCGTCGCGGGGATCGACGGGCGGCGCCGCGACTTCTACGTCCGGCAGTTGCGGGACTGGAAGGGCATCGCCCGCCCGGAGACCATGACACCGGAGGTCATGACGGTCTTCGGACGGCTGTGCGGCGCGTCGCTGGCCCGCGCCCACGCCCGCTCCGGCGACCCGATCGCCATCGCGGCCTACCTCGGCGGCGGCGACGTCTTCGACCGGGCGCTGGCGGAGTTCGCCGAAGCCTACGCCGACCAGAACGAACGCGACCGCGACGCCCTCGCCGCCGCCGTGCGCGACGGCCGGGTCACCGCCGAAGCCGCCTGACGGACCGCACGACGGGACGAGCACCGGGCAGAAGGAAACGCGGCCTGGTAGTCGTCCCAACGTGAACTCCGCGATGCGCCTGACCCTCACCGGTCATGTCCGGCACGTCCCTCCGGTCGGGAAGTACTGCCGCGCGTGAAGGCGAGCCGGCCCAGCTCGCGCCAGTCCAGCGGCGGCTTCGCCGGAGGCGGCGCGCGGTGGTCGCGCGGCACCCGCACCCGCAGCGCGCCCGGCCGGATCACGCAGGTGACGGGGGCGGCGAGGACGAGCGCCTCGCCGTCGACGCCGACCGCGATCTCCCGCTCGTCCGCCTCGACGACCACCACGCGGGCGGTCAGCGAGGTGAGGCCGCCGCCGCGCCTGCCGCGGAGCATGCCGGCGGCCTGCGCGGCGCGGTCGACGGTCACGCCGAGGACGCCGAGCACCCCGGAGTCCAGCCGCTCCCGCCGCCCGGCGCCGGCGGGATCGCCGCCCGCATAGGGGTTGTTGCTCACCAGGACCGCCTGCGGGCCGTCGAGGACGACCGGCCCGGCCTGGACGGTCAGCCGCGGCCCGCCGTGATGAGTCAGCAGGTCGGGCAGCACGTCCAGCGTCGTGCGGAGCTTCCCGTCGCGGTACTCCGGGCGCTGCACCACGGCGGCGTAGGCGCCGAAGGACGCGTTGTTGACGAACACGCGCTCGCCGATCAGCCCGAGGTCCACGCGCAGCTCGACACCCGCGTCGGTGAGGGCGTCCAGGGACCGCGACGGGTCGGCCCGGTCGAGGCCGAGATCGAGGGCGAAGTGGTTGCGGGTCCCGGCCGGGATCACCATGAACGGCACGCCGCACTGGGCGGCGACGCCGGCGACCAGCGCCTGCGTCCCGTCGCCGCCGGCGACCCCGAGCAGGTCCGCGCCGGCGGCCACGGCACGGCGCGCCATCGCGGCGACGTCCGCGGGACGGTCCGGATCGAGGACGACGACCTCCGCGCCGAGCGCGCGGGCCCGCTCGCACAGCCCGAACCGGCCGACCTTCCCGCCGCCCGACCGCGGATTCATGATCAGGAAAGGCCGCCGGGGGGGCGGGGCCGAGC
>NZ_VCKW01000259.1 GCF_005889715.1 Actinomadura soli | reverse complement strand
TCTACACCGTCTAATTCGTCGGCAGCGTCAGATGTGTATAAAAGACAGCCGCCGCGCCCCCGCCCGGCAGCGGCGCCCCTTCCACCTGAGAGGAGACCGGATGAGCCTGCGACTGCGCCCCGGCGTGTCCACGGCGGACACCGCGTACGGGACCGTGCTGCTCGACGAGCGCAGCGGAGACTACTGGCAGCTCAACCCGACCGCGGCGACGGTGTTCCGGCGGCTGGCGGCCGGCGACAGCGAGACACAGGCCGCCGCGGCCCTCGCCGACGAGTTCGACGTGGACCCGGCGCAGGCCCTGCTGGACGTGACCGCGCTGGTGGAACATCTGCGGACGGCCCGGCTGGTGACCTCGTGACCGTGCCGAGCGCGCTGCACCGTCCGTCCGGGAGCCCGCCGTCACGGCGCGCGGCGGCCAGGGTCGCGGTGTCGCTGGCCCGGCTCCTCGCCTACCTGCCGCCGGGACGCATCCGCATGGTCCTCGCCGTCCTGCGCGCGGGCGCCCGGCCCGCCACCTACGACCAGGCACGGGCGGCGCGCGAGGCGGTGACCGGCGTCAGCCTCACCTGCCTCGGCCCGCGCGGGTGCCTGCCCAGGTCTCTCGCGACGGCGCTGCTGTGCCGGCTGGGGGGCGGCTGGCCGACTTGGTGCGTCGGCGCGCGGGTGCTGCCCCCGTTCGGCGCGCACGCGTGGGTGGAGGCGGAGGGGCGGCTCGTCGAGGAGAACGTCCCGGACGGCTACCTCGCCGCGCTGATCACGGTCCCGCCGCGGCCCCGCCGGCGCGACCGCCGGGCGCCGTGACCGCTGCCGCGCCCGGCGGGCTGCGCGGCGTGCTGAGGCTGGCCGCCGGCCACCGCGGGCCGATCGCCGCGACCGTGGCGCTGAGCCTCGCCGCGTCGGCGCTGGGGCTGGCCCAGCCGCTGGTCGCGCGGGACGTGATCGACGCCGCGGGAGCGGGCCGGGCGGTGTGGCACGGCGTGGCGGCGCTGGTCGCGCTGTTCACCGTCCAGGCGCTGGTCCAGGCGCTGGTCCGGTTCCAGCTCGGGCGCACCGGCGAGGGGATCGTGCTCGGCGTCCGGCTCGGCCTGATCGACCGCCTGCTGCGGCTCCGCATGCCCGCCTACGACCGGCACCGGGTCGGCGACCTGATCTCCCGGACGGACGCGGACACCTTCGCGCTGCGGCAGATCGTCGCCGGCGGCCTCACCGACGCCGTGACGGGGAGCATCGGCCTGGCCGCCACGATCGGGCTGATGCTCTGGCTCGACTGGACGCTGTTCGTGTGCGTCGCGGCCGTCGTCCTGATCGCCGGGGCGGCCCTCGCGGCGGCGCTGCGCGGGATGCGGGCCGCGTCGCTGTCCGGGCGGCGGGCGACCGGTGAGATGGCCGCCGACCTGGAGCGGGCGCTGAGCGCGATCCGGACCGTCAAGGCCGCGCGAGCCGAGGCGCGGGAGGCCGAGCGCATCGGCGGCCGGGCCCGGGCCGCCCACGCCGCCGGCGTGCGGACGGCCGGGTTCGACGCGCTGGTCGCGCCCGCGACGGAGCTGGCGGTGACGGGCTCGTTCCTGCTGGTGCTGCTGATCGGCGGGGCGCGCGTCGCGGGCGGCGCCGGTTCCGTCGGCGATCTCGTCGCCTTCCTGCTGTCCATGCTCTACCTGACCGGGCCGCTCGGCGCGCTGTTCGAGTCGCTCAGCGCCGTCCAGCAGGGGACGGGCGCCGCGCACCGCATCACCGAGGCGCTCGCCCTGCCGCGGGAGACCGCCGACGACCCGCCGCGAGCGGCCGGCGCGGCTCCGGCCGGTGCGGAGGGCGGTCGTCCCCCGGCGCTGGAGTTCCGCGACGTCTGGTTCGGCTACCGCCCGGCGCAGCCGGTCCTGCGGGGCGTGTCGTTCGAGGTGCCGAGGCGCGGCCATGTGGCCCTGATCGGCCCGTCCGGCGCGGGCAAGTCGACGATCTTCGCGCTGGCGGCGCGCTTCTACGACCCGGGCGGCGGGGAGGTGCTGGTCGGCGGCGTGGCGGCCGGCGCCGTGAGCCGGGCCCGCCACCGGGCCGGGATCGGGCTGGTCGAGCAGGAGTGCCCGATCCTGGACGGCACCCTCCGCGACAACCTGGTCTACGCGGCCCCGCACGCCGGGGACGACGAGATCCGCAGGGTGGTCGACATCACCAACCTCGCGGGCCTTGTCGCGCGGCTCCCTCACGGCCTGGACACCCGCGTCGGCGAGCACGGGCGGGAGCTGTCGGGCGGCGAGCGGCAGCGCATGGCGATCGCCCGCGCGCTCCTCCCCCGGCCGAGGCTCCTCCTGCTGGACGAGCCGACCTCCCATCTCGACCTGGAGAGCGAGCTGGCCCTGCACCAGGCCCTCGACGAGGTCGCCCGGCGGTGCGCGCTCCTGGTGATCGCGCACCGGTTCACCACCGTCCGGGCCGCCGCCCAGGTCATCGTCCTGGACCAGGGCAGGATCGTCGCGTCCGGCGGGCACGAGGAGCTCATGAAGACCAGCGCCTACTACCGCGACCTCGCCTGCGCGTGGCCCCGCGAGGACGCACCCGCCCCCCGCTGACCGCCCGACCGACCGTCGGCGTCGGCCCGCTTGTCAGGCCCGCCGGACGAGATCCGCTCACCCGCGCAGGGGATCGGGATCACGCCCGGGAGGGAGGCCCGGCACCGGCCGCGGGCCGTTCACTTGCCATGGGCGGTTCACACGTGGTCGGAAGGGCTTTGCGGTGGTGAGGAAACTGATGTCGGGCGTCCGCCGGATGCATGGGCGGACCGTCGAGGGCGTCCCCCGGTGGGCGGTGATCGCGGCCTACGCGGCGAGCCTGACCGTGCTGCCGTCCTGCGCCTGGCGGATCGCGCTCGGCTTCGGCGCGCCGATCGGCCCGTTCACGGGCGACGTCGACGACATGCGCGGCGACGTGCCCGCCTGGATGCCGATGTGGGGTTACACGATCCTGCTGAGCGTTCTCAGCGAGGCGCTGGCGTTCCTGGCCGTCGGGCTGGTCAGCCGGTGGGGCGAGGTGTTCCCCCGCTGGGTGCCGCTGCTGCGCGGCCGCAGGGTGCCGACCCTGGCCGCCGTGGTCCCCGCAGGGGTGGGCGCGGCCGTCCTCACGCTGGGAACACTGACGATGGCGCTGACCTTCGACGAGTTCACCGCACCGGACGGCGGCACCGTGCACCTCGAAGGGTGGAGGCTCGGGCTGTTCGTCGCGTCCTACGGGCCGCTGCTGTTCTGGGGCCCGCTGCTGGCGGTCGCCACCGTCGCCTACTACCTTCGCCGGACGCGGGCGCCGCTCCCCCAGACGTGAGCGCCCGGAAATCAAAGCGCGGACGGGCCGCGGGCACGGCCATGCCGGGCCATGGCATGGACGCTCACTGACGATCTCCAGGAGTTCCTCGCCGACCGTGCGCTGGTGCTGGCCAGGTGGAGGACCGCGTGGTGGTGGCGTTCAGCTAGTTCCGGTTCGCCGGGGCGGGGGCGGGGGTCACCTGACGCCGGCCTCCTTCATCTCGCGGAGTTCGCGCTTGAGTTCCTTGATCTCGTCGCGGAGGCGGGCGGCGAGCTCGAACTGCAGGTCGGCGGCGGCCTGGTGCATCTGGGCGGTCATCTGCTCAATGAGGGCCTCCAGCTCCTCGCGGGGGCGCTCGCCGACGAGGTCGGCGGCGTGCCTGCCCACCTCCCTGGTGCGGGACGCCAAGCCCGGGACGGGGGCCTTGCCGCGGCTCTGCTGGCGTCCGGTGCCGCCGATCAGGGTCTCGGTGTCGGCGTCCTCGCGGGCGAGGGAGTCGAGGATGTCGGCGATGCGCTTGCGGAGCGCGGTCGGCTCGATGCCGTGCTCGGTGTTGTAGGCCCGCTGCTTGGCGCGGCGCCGGTTGGTCTCGTCGATCGCCCGTTCCATGGACGGGGTGACCGTGTCGGCGTACATGTGGACCTGGCCGGACACGTTGCGGGCCGCGCGGCCGATCGTCTGGATGAGGGACGTCTCGGAGCGCAGGAAGCCCTCCTTGTCGGCGTCCAGGATCGCGACGAGGGACACCTCGGGCAGGTCGAGGCCCTCGCGGAGCAGGTTGATGCCGACCAGGACGTCGTACTCGCCGGCGCGCAACTCGCGGAGCAGTTCGATGCGGCGCAGCGTGTCGACCTCGCTGTGCAGGTAGCGGACCTGGATGCCGAGTTCGAGGAGGTAGTCGGTGAGGTCCTCGGCCATCTTCTTGGTGAGGGTGGTGACGAGGACGCGCTCGTCCCGCTCGGTGCGCTCGCGGATCTCGTGGATGAGGTCGTCGATCTGGCCCTTGGTGGGCTTGACGACGACCTCGGGGTCGATGAGGCCGGTCGGGCGGATGACCTGCTCGACGACGTCGCCCTTGACGCGGTTCATCTCGTACGTGCCGGGCGTCGCCGACAGGTACACGGTCTGGCCGATGCGCTCGAGGAACTCCTCCCACTTGAGGGGGCGGTTGTCCATGGCGGACGGCAGCCGGAACCCGTGCTCGACCAGCATCCGCTTGCGGGACGCGTCGCCCTCGTACATCGCGCCGATCTGCGGGACGGTCTGGTGGGACTCGTCGACGACGAGGAGGAAGTCCTCCGGGAAGTAGTCGAGGAGGGTGTTGGGGGCGGTGCCGGGGCCGCGGCCGTCGATGTGGCGGGAGTAGTTCTCGATGCCGGAACAGGTGCCGACCTGCCGCATCATCTCGACGTCGTAGCTGGTGCGCATGCGCAGGCGCTGCGCCTCCAGCATCTTGCCCTGCCGCTCCATCACGGCGAGCGTGTCCTCCAGCTCGGCCTCGATGTCGCGGATGGCCCGCTCCATCCGCTCGGGGCCGGCGACGTAGTGGGAGGCGGGGAAGACGTACAGCTCCTCGTCCTCGGTGATCAGCTCGCCGGTGAGCGGGTGCAGGGTGGCGAGCTTCTCGATCTCGTCGCCGAACATCTCGATGCGGACGGCGAGCTCCTCGTACTGCGGGATGATCTCGATGGTGTCGCCGCGGACGCGGAACGTGCCGCGGGTGAACGCGAGGTCGTTGCGCGTGTACTGCATCGCGACGAGCTGGCGGAGCAGGTCGTCGCGCTCGATCTCCTGGCCGACGTTGAGGCGGACCATGCGGTCGACGTACTCCTGCGGCGTGCCGAGGCCGTAGATGCAGGACACGGACGCGACGACGACGGTGTCGCGGCGGGTGAGCAGCGAGTTGGTGGCCGAGTGGCGGAGCCGGTCGACCTCGTCGTTGATCGAGGAGTCTTTCTCGATGTAGGTGTCGGTCTGCGGGATGTACGCCTCGGGCTGGTAGTAGTCGTAGTACGAGACGAAGTACTCGACGGCGTTGTTCGGCAGCATCTCGCGCAGCTCGTTGGCGAACTGCGCGGCGAGGGTCTTGTTCGGCTGCATGACCAGCACGGGCCGCTGCACCTTCTCCACCAGCCACGCGATCGTGGCGGTCTTGCCGGTGCCGGTGGCGCCGAGGAGCACCGCGTCCTTCTCACCGGCCTCGATGCGGGCCGTGAGCTCGGCGATCGCCTGGGGCTGGTCGCCCGACGGCGTCATCTCGGTGACGACCTCGAACGGCGCCACGCGCCGCCGCAGATCCGTGATCGGCCGCATCGTCGCCCCTCCCCCTCGTCCGGCGTTCTCCCGTGCTTCCCCAACAGTACGCAAGGCCACCGACATTCCGTATCGGCGCAGGTCGGCGCCCATCAGAGGGCCGGGCCGGCGGGATCAGGAGGCGGGCAGCGGGATCCTGGCGCGTACGGCGTACCCGCCCTTGCGGGGCCCGGCCTCGAAGCTGCCGCCGAGGGCGGTGACGCGCTCGCGGAGGCCGACCAGGCCGTTCCCGCCGCTCGGCAGGCGGTGCTCGGGTCGGGCGGTGGGCGGATCGTTGGCGATCTCCACCTCGATGGCCTCGGGGAGCAGGTCGAGCCCGATGCGGGTGTCGGCTGCGCCCGCGTGCTTGTGGACGTTGGTGAGCGCCTCCTGGACGAGGCGGTAGACCGTCCGTCCCACGGCGGCGGGCATGGGGCGCTCGTCCCCGCGGATCGCCAGGTCGACGCGGAGGCCCGCCGCACCGGACTGCCCGACCAGCTCCCGGACGTGCGCCAGGGTCACCGCCTCCTGGGGCAGCGCCTCCTCGCCCTGCCGCAGGACGCCGACGACGTGGCGGAGCTCCTCCAGCGCCTGCCGTCCCATGTCCCCGATGACGCCGGCGGTCTCGGCGGCCCGGCTCGGGTCGCGGACGGCGATCGCCTTCAAGGCCCCGGCGTGCACGACCATGACGCTGATCCTGTTGGCGACCACGTCGTGCATCTCCCGCGCGATACGGGTGCGTTCCTCTCCCCGCGCGCGCTCTGCGAGAAGGTGCTGTTCCCGTTCGAGGCGCGATGCGCGCTCCTGGAGCGAGACCACGAGCTGCTTTCGCGCGCCCATGTAGAGGCCGAGCAGGACGGGCACGGCGATGAACGCGACACCGAATATGGCCTGCGCGGGGAAGGACTCCTTCGACGACGTCGGCCCGGGGAAGGCGAGTGAGCTGACGTACCCGATCAGCGCGAGCACCAGGACCGTCCTGCGGGACGTGGTGTACGCGGCGAGCGAGTACACGATGACGAGCGCGGCGAACGCGCCCGCCCCGGTGATCGTGCCGAAGACGAGCAGGAAGACCATGAGGCCGACCGGGTAGACGCGCCGCACCACCGCGGCCAGGCCGAGGATGACGCTGCACACCGACACGACGGGCGGCGGCAGCCAGAAGTCCTGGTCGACGAACCAGAGGAAGCAGCCGTCGCCCGCGGCCAGCGTCACGGCTATGGCTACGTCGAGCGCGCGTGACCGTCGCGCAGGCCACGCGGACGACCACCAGCCCCGCACGTGCATGCGACGAAGCCTATAGCGACCCGCGGGTAGCAAAGGTCGTCCTGGTCGGGACGGCCACGGGCAGACGGGCCGGGCGGGCGGAGGGCGGTTTGGCCGTAAGGCACGCCAATCCCCCTGTCTGTGGGGCTTTCCCGCGCTCCGGGTGCTGTGGTTACGATGACGGCGCCGACCGTGCTGTTCGACTGGGGACGTCCCCGCGCCCCCGAACCGCGCCCCGAAAGCGCCTCCGGCGCCGACCCAGGACGGGGTAACCGCAGAACATGACCCGCTTCACCAACTGGTTCGGGAAGAACGCCGACGCCGTGATCGCGCTGATCCTCGCCGTCGTCGTCGCGGTGATCGGACTGGGCGTCCAGTTCGACAACGAGACGGAGATCACCAACAGCGCGATCCTCGCGGTGATCGGCCTGCTGGCGACGTCGGTGCTGCGGGACCGCGGGCGCCGCGTCCCCGTCGAGGCGGAGGTGCGCGACACGCTGCGGGCGTCCTCGTCCACGCTGGACGACCTGAGCGGCAGGCTGAGCCACATCGAGTCGTTCGAGGGCGTCCTGTCCGACACCAAGCGCGCGCTGGACGAGACCACGGTCGTCCGCGTCATCAGCGGGGCGCAGGTGGCGCAGGTGCTCGAAGAGGCGCGCCGCGACACCGACCGGTGGTTCTTCAAGGGCGGGACGGGCACCTACATCCGCGCGCGGACGCTGCCCGAGTGCGTGGCGGCGGCGCGCAGAGACCGCCGGACGCTGCTGTTCCGCCTGGAGATCCTCGACCCCACCGACGTGGACGTCTGCGAGGCGTACGCGCGTCACCGCCGTTCGGTGTCGGACGGCCCGGACGCTACGGGCGAGCCGTGGACGCTGGAGCGCACCCGCAAGGAGGCGTACGCGACGCTCCTGGCGGCGTGCTGGCACAAGCAGCGGTTCGCCATGCTCGACATCGACATCGGCCTGGCGCGGACGATGACGACGCTGCGCTACGACCTGGCGTCGTCGCGGGTCGTGGTCACGCGCGACGACCCGCGCGGCGAGGCGCTCGTCGTCGACAGCAACAAGTTCTACTACAGCTGGGTGAGCGCGGAGCTCCAGACCAGCCTGGACCAGGCGCGCCGCGTCCCCGTCGAGCAGGCGCGGCTGGCTCCGCTGGACGACGAGCCGACCGTCGAGGAGGTCCGCAAGCTCTTCGAGGTGATCGGGATCGACCTCGCCCAGGGCTACACCGACCGCGACGTCATCGAGATCATCCGGAAGGCGCTGCGGGCAAGGGACCCCTACGAGTGACCGTGAACTGGTGACGGAGTGAGGTACGAGGACATCCGCCGGGAGATCGACGCCGGTACCGCCGCGCGGACGCTGCCGGCGTGGGCCGGAGGCGTCCTGGACGACGTCGCGGCGGGCCGCTCCCCTGTGCCGGCCCTGCGGCATCCCCTGGGCTTCGTGTGCCTTCCCGTTGAGCGCAGCGGTGACTTCGGCGTGTGCCTGCACATCTGGACGCCCGAGGTGCGTCCGGCGCCGTCCACCACGTCGCTGGTGCACTGCCACAGCTGGGATCTGCTGAGCTTCGTCCTGTACGGGACGGTACGGAACGTTCGGATGGACATCCGGACGAACACAGGCGACGAGTCCGCGGAGCCGGCACAGCAGATCTTCGAGGTGGTCAGCCAGGGCGACGTGGACGAGCTGAGGGCCACCGGACGCGCCGTCCGGTACTCCCCCGGCCCCTCCAGCGCCCACCGGACCGGCGAGTCGTACACCCTGCCGGCCGGCGTGTTCCACACCACGCTCATAGAGGACGGCCAGGAAGCGGCCACGGTCGCCCTGGGCCGCCAGACGCCCGGCGGCGGCGACCTGTCCCTCGGCCCCCTGGACACGCCTACTCACCGGGTGCATCGTTCACGTTCCGACCATGCCGACACGGTCCGCGCCCTTCAGCGTTCGGCTCGCAGTATCGCCTCCGCTCATCCGTCCCGTGCGCGGGGTTCGTTCGCGCCAGACCCGGCTGGAAAGGCCCGATGAGATCCAAGACCCCGTCACCGGCCCTTCCCGTCGATCTCTCGGCGGCCCGCCGGGTGGCCGTGGCCGCCGCCGAGGCGGCGGGCGAACTCCTCAGCGCCGGCGTGGACGGGCCCTTGGACGTCCGCGTGAAGGGCGCGGGCGCGGACGTGGTGACCGATCTCGACACGGCCGCCGAGGAGCTGATCGTCGGCGTGCTGCGGGACGCGTATCCGGGGCATCGCATCATCGCGGAGGAGTCCGGCGTCCTGGAGGGCGAACCCGGCGAGGAGATGGTCTGGCTCGTCGACCCCTTGGACGGCACCAACAACGTGGCGATCGGCATGCCCGTGTACGCCGTGGGCCTGGCGTTGTGTGCGCGTGCCGAGCCCGTTCTGGGGGTCGTCCATGACCCGGTGACGGGACGAACGTGGTCGGCTGTGCGCGGGTGGGGCGCCCTGGACCCGGACGGTAAGCCGTTGACGCTCGCCGACCGTCCGCGGCCTGGACGGGAGAAGAACCCCGTCCTGGCATGGACGCAGGGCCATCAGGTCAAGTCGAGCGATCCCGTCGCGTTCGCGATGCGCTCGGCCCTGGAGGACCAGTGCGCGCGGATGCTGCAACTGTGGGCGCCGCTGGTGGCGTGGACGATGCTGGCGCGCGGCGACATCGACGGGATGGTCGGCTACCTGCCCGAGATCGTGGACCTGCCTGCCGGGGCGCTGCTGGCCGCTGAGGCGGGCGCCGAGCTGCGCCGCCTGGACGGGCGCCCGTACGAACTCGGCATCGACCGTCCGGCGTCGGAGCTGGGTTTCGTGGCGGCGCGCCCGGAGCTGCTCGACCGCCTCCTGAAGACCACGACGAAGATCTCGACGCGGCTGGGCGGGCGGAACGGCCACGTCGCCTAGCGAACCGTCACCCGGTCACCAGCAGGGCCGGGACGGTGGCCGCGCAGCCCGCGACGGCCAGGACCGTCCCCGTGAGGACGAATTTGCGGATCGGGACCCGGACGTCCCAGCGGCGGCACCACTCGAACCACAGCAGCGTGGCCAGCGAACCCCACGGCGTGATGACGGGCCCCACATTCGTCCCGATGAGCAGGGACAGAAGCTGGTCGCTGTTGGAGGCGGGCACGGCCGACTCCCCCGCCACGTAAGCGGGCAGGTTGTTGAGGACGTTCGACAGCCCAGCGCCGGAGAACGCGGCCCGGAACGCGCCCGCGACGCCGTCGTCCCCGCCCACCAGGGCGCGCATGGCGTCGTCCAGCCCGAACCGTTCGAGCGTGGGCACGACCAGGAACAGGCCCGTGACGAACACCAGGAGCTGCCAGGGGATCAGCGCGGGGCGCAGCGCCGCCCGGTCGCGGACGGCGAAGACGCCGACGACCACGGTGGCGGGGATCGTCGCGGCGATGCCGAGCTGGAAGCCGGTGTGGACGCCGGCGAGGATCGCGCCGATGAAGATCAGGCAGGCGAGCCCGGTGGCGGAGAACAGGACGCGGTCCTTGATGGGCGCGGGCTCGGGCGGGTCGTAGGCGTCCTCACCGCGCATGCTCCGCCGCCAGTAGAACACCCACAGCAGCGCCATCGTGACGGCCAGGACGGCGATCTGCGGCGCCCACATGCGCGCGGCGAACCCGCGGGTCTCCAGCGCGACCCGGTCGGCGGCCAGCAGGTTGGTCAGGTTCGACACCGGCAGCAGGAGGCTGGCTGTGTTGGCCAGCCACACGGTGGTCATGGCCAGCGGGAGGGTCGCTATCCGCGCGCGCGCCGCCAGCGCCAGCATGACCGGTGTCAGCAGGACGGCGGTCGTGTCGAGGTTGAGAAAGACGGTGGTCAACGACGCGAACGCCACGCATAGCACGAACAACGCGCCGTAGTTGCCGCGCCCGGCCCGCGCCAGCCGCTGCGCTATCGCGTCGAAGACCCCGGCCTCTTTGGTGAGCTCCGCCAGGATGATGACGCTGAACAGGAAGAGCAGCAGGGGGGCGACCCGTTCGACGCTGGAGCGGGCCGTATCGGCAGGCAGCAGGCCCGTGGCGACGAACACGGCGCCGAGTACGAGGAGGCCGATGCGGATCCAGTCGAGAGTGCCCAGGGAGCGCGCCGCGCGGCGCACGATCTCGATCCGGGCTGACACCGCGCCATGATCCCATAGCGTGCCCGGGGCCCCGGACGACATGATCCTCTAGGCGGCACGGCGCGCTGAAATCCCCGTCCAGGAGCGGGATACTGGCGCCATGACACCCCCCGGCGGCCACCCCAGGCAGGAGCGTCCGACCGACTTCTTCATCAGCTACTCGCCCGCGGACGAGCGGTGGGCGTCCTGGATCGCCTGGCAGCTGGAGGCCGCCGGGCACCGGACGATGATGCAGGCGTGGGACTTCGTGCCCGGCACCAACTTCATCGACTTCATGGACCGGGGCCTGTCGGAGGCCAAGGCCGTGGTCGCGGTGCTGTCGAGCAACTACCTGCGGTCCAGATACGGGCGGCTGGAGTGGATGGCGGCGCTGCGGGCCGACCCGGACGACCCCGCCCGCAAGCTGGTCACGGTCCGCATCGAGGACTGCCCGATCGACGGGCTGCTGTCCACGATCACCTACGTGGACCTGGTCGGGATCGGCGACCCCGACGAGGCGCGCCGGCTGCTGATGCGCCGCA
>NZ_VCKW01000258.1 GCF_005889715.1 Actinomadura soli | reverse complement strand
GTCTTCCGGGCGGGCGGGCGCGGCTGCTCCCCCGCGGCCTGCGGCACCGGGCGGGCCCCTGGCTCGGGGGCCGCGGCGGCGTCGTTCACCGCGTCGGTCGATACCACCTCACCTGGCACCCAGCCTCCTAGTCCGTGCGGGCGCTCTCTCTGCGTGCCCCGCGGGATGCGCCCGTCCCCACCGGGCCCTGATGGCGCCAGTGTATCCGGCGCCCATTTCGTACTAGACCGTAACCAGGGAATGAACGTCGAGATTCCGCAGCTTGTCGCGTCCGTGAAGGAACGACAGCTCCAGGAGGACCGACAGCCCCACGACCTCTCCCCCGCCGCGGCGGACGAGTTCGGCGGCGGCCGCGGCCGTCCCGCCGGTGGCGAGGACGTCGTCGACGATCAGCACCCGCTCCCCGGGCCGGAGCGCGTCGAGATGGATCTCGATCGTCTCGGTCCCGTATTCGAGATCGTAGGTCTCCTGGTGCGTCCGCGACGGCAGCTTGCCCTTCTTGCGCACCGGGACGAAGCCCGCGCCGAAGTGGTAGGCGACAGGCGCGGCGAGGATGAAGCCGCGGGCCTCGATGCCGACGATCTTGTCGATGGTGCCGCGGCCGTAGTGGTTGACGATCGCGTCCACGACGCCGGCGAACGCGACGTGGTCGGCCAGCAGCGGCGTGATGTCCTTGAAGACCACCCCGGGCTGCGGGTAGTCGTCCACGTCGCGGATCCGGTCCTGGATCAGCTTGCCGAGGTCCACGTCGCTCTCCCTGTCCCGATGTCCGCTCTCAGATGCCCGCACGGGCCGTGCCCGCGCCCGTCACGAGTCTCGTGAGGGGGCGCGGGCACGGCCCGGTACGTCCTGCCGGTACTGCTCTCGCGCGCTACTTGCCGCCACCGCCGCCGCGGCGCTGCTGGCGGGTGCCGCGCCTCGGCTGCTGCCGCGGCCCCGTCTGCACCACCTTCTTCACGGTGACGGCGCTACGGAGGTCGGCGGCGTCGCCCGGTTCGCCGCCGGACGACTCGCCGGACGGCTCGTCCTCGGGCGACTCGCCGAGCCCACCGGCCCCTGCCTTGACCTTGGCGGCCTTGGCCTGCCGCTTCGTGCTCTGCTCGCGCCGGGCGAGGTTCGCGCGGATCTGCCGGTACTTCGGCTCGCGCTCCTTGAACTGGACGAGCAGCGGCGTCGCCACGCAGATCGACGAGTACGTCCCGACGATCATGCCGACGAACAGGGCGAGCGACAGGTCCTTCAGGGTCCCGGCGCCGAACAGCGTGGTGCCGATGAACAGGATCGCGCCGACCGGCAGGATCGCCACCAGGGACGTGTTCAGGGAGCGCACCAGCGTGCTGCTGAGCGCCTGGTTGGCCGCCTCGCTGTAGGTGGTCTTGGAGGTCGCGCTGAGCGGTTTCGTGACCTCTTTGATCATGTCGAAGACGACGACCGCGTCGTACAGCGAATAACCGAGGATCGTCAGGAAGCCCAGCAGGGTCGCCGGCGTGACCTCGAACCCGGACCAGGCGTAGATGCCCGCCGTGATGACCAGGTCGTGGATCAGCGCGACGACGGCGGCGACCGCCATCCGCCATTCGAACGCCACCGACAGATAGCCGATGATCAAGATCATGAAGACGATCAGCGCCTGCCACGCCTTCTCCTGGATCTCACCGCCCCAGGAGGCTCCGACGACCTGCGTACTGATCTTGTCGGTGGAGACGTTCAGCTCCTTGCCGACGTGCGTCTTGACCTCGGTGACGTGCGTCGAGGTCAGGCTCTCGGTGGTGACCCGCCAGTCGCCGCCGGCCTTCTGCACGATCACCTGGTGGACGCCGGCGCCGGTGGCGGCGGCGCGCACGTCCTCGATCGAGGCGCTCGGGGCCTTGAAGGTGAAGACGGACCCGCCCTTGAACTCGACGCCGAAGTTGAGGCCCTGGACGAGCAGTCCCGCGATCGACAGCACCAGCAGCAGCCCGGAGATCGTCGCCCAGATCCTCGGGCGGCCGACGATGTCGGCGCTGATCTCGCCCCGGTAGATCCGCGAGGTGACGGCACGCAGTCCCATGGGTCAGGCCTCCTGGCTCGAGCCGGCGGTGGCGGCGGACTGCTTCTGCGTCACGCGGTGCAGCTTGCGCGGGTCGAGGCCGGACAGCGGATGGCCGCGGCCGTAGAAGTTCGTCCGCGACAGCAGCGCGACGAGCGGCTTGGTGAAGAAGAACACCACGATGATGTCGATGAGCGTCGTCAGGCCCATCGCGAACGCGAACCCGGCCACGCCGCCGACCGCGAGGAAGTACAGCACCAGCGCGGCGAGGAAGGTCACGGCGTCGGCGACCAGGATCGTGCGCCGCGCCCGCTTCCAGGCGGTCTCCACCGACGGCCGGAGCCTGCGGCCGGCTCTCAGCTCGTCCCGCAGCCGTTCGAAGTAGACGATGAACGAGTCGGCGGTGATGCCGATGGAGACGATGAGGCCGATGATGTGCGGCAGCGAGAGCCGGAAGCCCATGCCCTCACCGAGGATGACAACCGACACGTAGGTGATGGCCGACGCCACGATCAGGCTGGACACCGCGACCAGGCCGAGGCCCCGGTAGTAGAACATGCAGTAGAGCACGACGAGGCCGAGCCCGATCGCGCCCGCGATGAGCCCGCCGGTCAGCTGGTCGGAGCCGAGCGTGGACGACACCTCGTCGATGGAGCTCTGCGTGAACTCCAGCGGCAGCGCCCCGTACTTCAGGACGTTCGCGAGGTCGGTGGCGTACCGCTGGTTGAAGCTGTCGGGCGGGCCGTCGATGCTGGCGGTGCCGCCGGTGATCGCGCCCTCCCTGATGCTGGGCGCGGAGACGACCTGGCCGTCCAGGATGATCGCGACCTGGGCCCGGGGGGAGTTCGGGTCCTGCTGGTAGGCGCCGTAGGCGTCGGTGGTGACCTCGCCGAACTGGCGGCCGCCCTTGCCGTCGAAGTCCAGCGAGACCGACCAGCTGGCCTGGCCCTGCTGGGAGTTCGGCGGCATCGCGTTGGCGCCGTCCACGTTCTCGCCGAGCACCCGGACGGGACCGAGGATGTACTTGGCGATCTGGCCGCCCTCGTCGTCCTGGTCGCAGGCGGCGACGAACTTGCGGTTCGGGTCGTTGGAGCCGGGGGCGCGCCGGTCGCCGGTGTAGCAGTTGAGCGCCTCGAACTGCTGGATGACGGCCTTGTCGGTCACGCCGGCGTAGTCCTGCGCGGGTGGCTGCTGCTGACCGGGCAGGGGCTGGCCGGACGGCGGGACCAGCGGCGACGCCGCGGACGGCGACGCCGCGCCGGACGGCTTGGGCGTCGGGGCCGTGAGGGCCCCGGACAGCGCCCTGCCGCGCGGCGTGGCCGACGCCGAGGCACTGGCGGACGGCGACGCGGACGGCGAGGGGCTCTTGCCGTCGTCCTTGGCCTTACCGGTCGGGCTCGCGGAGGGCGCCGGCGCCGGCGGGGCCGCCGTGGACGGCTTGCCGTCGGCGACGGCGAACACCTGGCGGAACTGCAGCTTCGCCGTCGTGCCGATCAGGCTGACGACGCGGCCCTGCCCCTCGCCGGGGACGTTCACCACGATGTTGTTGCTGCCCTGCTTGGCGACCTCGGCGTCGGACACCCCGAGACCGTTGACCCGCTGGGTCATGATCTTGACGGCCTGGTCCATCTGCTGGGCGGGCGGGTTCTTGCCGGACGCGGTCTTGGCGGTGAGCGTCACCGTCGTGCCGCCGGCGAGGTCCAGCCCCAGCTTGGGCGTCATCTGGCCCTGCCAGACGGCGACGCCGGAAAGGACCACCAGGATCGCGAAGAGCGCGAGAAGCGTGCGCCCGGGCTTGGGAGCGGTACTGGGCGGAGCCACTTGTCGTCTTACTTCCCGTCTAGAGTCGACAGCGGAGGAAGATCAGGCGGACGGCTTGTCCGACGCCTTGACCTTGGTCCTCCCCTTGGGCTTGGACTCCTCGGCCTCGTCCGCCCCCACGGCGTCCGCCTCGTCGTCGGCGGTGGCCTCGACGTCGTCGTCCTTGGTGAGGTCGACGCCGTCGCCGTCCTCGTCATCGCTCGCGTCGGCGGGCTCGTCCTGCGCGTCGTCGAGGTCCTCGGGCTCGTCGTCCTTGAGGACCTGCATGACGGCCGCCTTGACGAAGCGCACCTCGACGCCGTCGGCGATCTCCAGCACGATGCCGTCGTCGTCGACCTCGACGACCGTCGCGCGCATGCCGCTGGTCGTCAGCACCCGGGCGCCGGGCTCCATGGCGTTCTGCATCTCCATCTGCTGCTTGCGCCGCCTGCTCTGCGGCCGGATCAGCAGGAAGTAGAAGACCAGGGGAACGGCGAGGAGAAGCAGGAGGTTGAAAGCCCCGCTCCCGCCCGATTCCGCCGCGAGAATAAGTTCGCTGCCCATTACAGGGGCATCCTTCCGATGTCGTTTGCCCAGCCTTGTGACCGGAGCCTTGTGACCGGACCGGTCACGTCCACGGGACCGCCGACTGGAGACGGTGAACCAAGTCCCGGAGTCTAGAGAGTACGCCAGACCCCGGCAACGACGCGACGATCGACGACGCCGGGAAGTTCCCAACCCGTTACCCGAATGATCACATTTCGGGCCGATCGGCCGTCTCGTCCCGGTCCTCGTCCATGTCGAACAGCGTCCCGGCCATGGGCGCCGTCGGCGGCGGGGTGAGCCCGAGATGCGCCCAGGCGGCGCCCGTGGCGACCCGTCCGCGCGGCGTCCTGGCCAGCAGGCCCTGCCGGACGAGGAACGGCTCGGCGACCACTTCCACGGTCTCCGGCTCCTCCCCGACCGCCACCGCCAGTGTCGACAGGCCGACCGGACCGCCGCCGAACTTGCGCAGAAGCGACCCGAGGACGGCCCGGTCGAGCCGGTCGAGGCCCCGTTCGTCCACCTCGTACAACGACAGCGCCGCCCGCGCCGATTCCCTGGAGACCGTCCCGTCGCCGCGGACCTCCGCGAAGTCGCGGACGCGGCGCAGCAGCCGGTTGGCGATGCGGGGCGTGCCGCGGGAGCGTCCGGCGACCTCGGCGGCGGCGTCGTCGCTGATCTCCACGTCCAGCAGCCGCGCCGACCGCCGGACGATGACCTCCAGCTCGGCGGGCTCGTAGAAGTCCATGTGGGCGACGAACCCGAACCGGTCGCGCAGCGGCCCGGGCAGCATCCCCGCCCGGGTGGTGGCGCCGACCAGCGTGAACGGCGCGATGTCCAGGGGGATCGCGGTGGCGCCTGGGCCCTTGCCGACGACGACGTCGACGCGGAAGTCCTCCATCGCCATGTAGAGCATCTCCTCGGCGGGGCGCGCCAGGCGGTGGATCTCGTCCAGGAACAGCACCTCGCCCTCGGCGAGGGTCGACAGCACCGCCGCGAGGTCGCCGGCCCGCTCGATGGCGGGCCCGGACGAGATCCGCAGCGGCTGCCCCAGCTCCGCCGCGATGATCATCGCGAGGGTGGTCTTGCCGAGACCGGGACCGCCCGACAGCAGCACGTGATCGGGCGTCCGGCCGCGCCGCAGGGCGCTGTGCAGCACGAGCGAGAGCTGTTCGCGGACGCGCTCCTGCCCGATGAAGTCGTCGAGCTTCTTGGGCCGCAGCGCGGCCTCGATCATCTGCTCCTCGGGCCCGTCCGCGCCCGCCGACACCAGCCGCTCCGATTCGCTCCCTGTTCCCTGTGGGAGGCGACCTCCCACACCCCCCGGTTCGCTGTCGCTCATCATTTGCTGAGCTTCTTGAGCGCGGACCTGAGGAGGGCCGCCACCGGGGGCGTCTCGGCGCCGTCAAGGTCGGCGGCGACGGCGGAGACCGCGGCGTCGGCGTCCTTGGCGGACCAGCCGAGGTTGATCAGGCCCATCTGGACCTGCTCGCGCCACGGCTCGGCGCGGGCGGGCGCGCGGACGTCGGCGGCGCCGTCCCCGATGGGGCCGCCGAGGCGGTCCTTCAGTTCCAGGACGATGCGCTGGGCGCCCTTCTTGCCGATGCCGGGCACCTGGGTGAGCGCGGTCAGGTCCTCGGTGGCCATCGCGCGGCGCAGCGCGTTCGGGGTGTGGACGGCGAGCATCGCCAGTGCCAGGCGCGGCCCGACACCGCTCGCGGTCTGCAGCAGCTCGAAGACGCCGCGCTCGTCGTCGTCGGCGAATCCGAACAGGGTGAGGGAGTCTTCGCGGACGACCAGCGACGTCGGCACCTTCGCCTGCTCGCCGACCCGCAGCCCCGCGAGCGTGGTGGGGGTGCACTGCACCGACAGGCCGACGCCGTGCACGTCGATCACCGCCCCGTCGGGCCCGGCGGCGGCCACCCGGCCGCTGACGAAGGCGATCATTCGCTGGTTCCTCCTCTGGTCGGGGTGGCATCGGCCCGGGCGGCGAGGCGCTCCCGCTCGGCCCGCGCCGCCTCCTCGATCCGCGACCGCTGGGCGTGGGCGAGGCGCTGCTGGGCGCCGCCGCGCCACACGTGGCAGATGGCGAGCGCGAGGGCGTCCGCCGCGTCCGCGGGCTTCGGCGGCGCGTCCAGGGACAGCAGCCGGGTCACCATCCTGGTCACCTGGGCCTTGTCGGCGCGGCCGTTCCCGGTGACGGCGGCCTTGGCCTCGCTCGGGGTGTGCAGTGTGACGGGCAGCCCGCGGCGGGCCGCCACCAGGATCGCGACCCCGGCGGCCTGGGCGGTGCCCATCACGGTGCGGACGTTGTGCTGGGAGAACACGCGCTCGACGGCGACGGCGTCGGGGCGCAGCTCGTCGACGAGCGCCTCGATGCCCGTCTCGATGCCCAGCAGGCGCAGGGCGATGTCGTCGTCGGGGGCGGTCCGCACGACGGAGACGTGCACCAGATGGAGCCGCTTGCCCGGGACGCCCTCGACGACCCCCACCCCGCACCGGGTGAGCCCGGGGTCCACCCCCATCACCCGCACGGCCACTCCTTCGATCATGTGTTCGGCCGAACACGCTATCAAGTCGGCGTGGTGCCGTCTCCCGCGCGTAGAGCGTGTCCCGGAACTCAGAAGAAGTCGAGGCTGAACGGCGCCGCCGCGAACGCGGCGGACAGCGCGTCCGCGTTCCCGCCCGCGAGCAGCCCGGTGCGGCGCAGCGTGGCGACGGGGACGCCGGCGTAGAGCGCGGCGAGGCCCCGCGCGCCGACCCGGACGGCGTCCGCGTCGCCTTCTGGCGGGGCGGGCGAGCGTTCCAGCCGTCCCTCGCCGTCCTTGATCTCCAGCCGCCAGTGCCCGGAGTTCGCGGGCAGTTGCGGGTCGTCGACGAGGAGGGGAACCGCGGCGCCGACGCCGGACGGGAAGCCGCGCGCCTCGATCGCGGCGGGCGCGTCCACCAGGCGCAGCATCCACTGGCTGCGGGTGACCGTCTCCCATTCCCGCTCGGGGAGCAGCCACAGCGCCGGGTCGAACGGCGCGACGCACGCGCGGACGGACTCCGCGGTCGACGAGCCGGACCCGACGAGGGCCCACAACGCCCGCAGCGTCCGCTCCGACGACGCCACGAGCCGGGTCACCTCCATCCCGGCGTTGCCGTCCGCCCACCGGTAGGAGAGGAACCCGTCCTCGGCCAGGTAGCAGTACTCGTCGCGGTTCCCTAGCGTCCTCCGCCACCAGGCCTCGGGCACGCCCACGGGGCCGCAGTCCAGGGACGTCTCGTGGACCCGTCCGACGACGGCGGCCGCCTCGGCGGCGTCGTCCGGGCCCGCCCTGCGGACGGGGACCCGCTCGGCCGCGACGCGGCGCAGCGCCTCGGTGCGGATCTCGACGTGGTGCTGTGCGCCCGCGTGCTCCCAGCCGACCGACCGGTAGAGGGCCGTGGTGGCCGGATACAGCATCGCCAGGGGGTGACCGAACCGGACGCAGTGCTCCAGAAGGTCGGTCATCAGCCGCCGGCCGAGCCCACGGCCGCGCTCCTCCGGCGCGACGGTGATCCCGCTCACGCCCGCCATGGACACGGCCCGCCCGTTCCACCACTGGGTCATGTCGTACAGGGAGCCGGTGGCGACGACCTCGCCGCCGTCGAACGCGGCGAACACCCGCCCGGCCTCCAGCGACGGCAGGACCGACGCGGCGCGGCGTTCCCACACGTCGTCCGGCGTCGGCCCGAAGGCGCGGGCCAGGATGTCGCGGACGGCGGACGCCTCCGCCGGGCGCAGGGCACGGATCTCCATGATCCAGACCGTATGCCACCTCTCCGACAGCGGGAGCGGCTAGTCCAGGGTGGCGAGCACCTCGTCGCTGACGTCGAAGTTGGCGTAGACGTCCTGGACGTCGTCGGAGTCCTCCAGGGCGTCGAGGAGGCGGAAGACCTTCTTGGCGTTGTCCTCGTCGAGGGGGACGGTGACGCTCGGCAGGAACTTGCTCTCGGCCGAGTCGTAGTCGATCCCGGCGTCGACCAGGGCGCTGCGGACCGCGACGAGGTCGGCGGCCTCGCTGACGACCTCGAAGTTCTCCTCGTCGAGCTCGTTGACCTCTTCGGCCCCGGCGTCCAGGACGGCCATCATCACGTCGTCCTCGCTGGTGCCGGACTTGGGGACGATCACGACGCCCTTGCGGTTGAACATGTAGGAGACCGAGCCCGGGTCGGCGAGGGAGCCGCCGTTGCGGGTGAGCGCGACGCGGACCTCGGAGGCGGCCCGGTTGCGGTTGTCGGTCAGGCACTCGATCAGGACCGCGACGCCGCCGGGCGCGTAGCCCTCATAGGTGATGTTCTGCCAGTCGGCGCCGCCGGCCTCCTCGCCGGCGCCGCGCTTGCGGGCGCGCTCGATGTTGTCGTTGGGGACCGAGTTCTTCTTCGCCTTGTAGATGGCGTCGTAGAGGGTCGGGTTGGCGTCGGGATCGCCGCCGCCGGTCCGGGCCGCCACCTCGATGTTCTTGATGAGCTTGGCGAAGAGCTTGCCCCGCTTGGCGTCGAGCGCCGCCTTCTTGTGCTTGGTGGTCGCCCATTTGGAATGGCCGGACATCTGTCATTCCTCCTCTGTCGTCCGGCGCACCAGATCGGCGAAGTAGTGGTGCACGCGGAAATCGCCTGTCAGCTCCGGGTGGAACGCGGTCGCCACGAGGCGCCCCTGGCGGACGGCGACGATCCTACCGGCGTTCGGGCCCCCCTCGGCGCGTCCGAGCACCTCGACGGCGTCCCCGACGGACTCCACCCAAGGCGCGCGGATGAAAACGGCGTGGTACGGAGTGTCCCCCATACCGGTCAGCTCGACGTCGGACTCGAACGAGTCGACCTGGCGGCCGAAGGCGTTGCGGCGCACGGTCATGTCGATCCCGCCGACGGTCTCCTGGCCGGCGACGCCGTCCCGGATCCGGTCCGCCAGCATGATCATGCCGGCGCAGGAGCCGTACGCGGGCATGCCCGCCTCGATCCGCTTGCGCAGCGGTTCCAGCAGGTCGAACGAGCGCGCCAGCCGCCACATCGTGGTGGACTCCCCGCCGGGCAGGACGAGCCCGTCGACCCGCTCCAGCTCCTCGGGGCGGCGCACGGTGAGGGTGCGCGCCCCTGCCGCCTCCAGCGCGTGCGCGTGCTCGCGCACGTCGCCTTGCAGGGCGAGGACACCGATCGTCGGCACAGCAGTCACGAAGAACCTTCCGGGGGTCGACCAACGTTGGACGTTCCGTACAACGCCGTGCGACCTGGCGCGTCTTCCCCGGCGGTGGGCCGCCGGGTCGGGCATGCGGGGGGCGGCGGCGCGGAGCGGCCGGCCGGTCAGGCGTGTTTGAAGCGGCGGAGCGGGAGCTCCAGGGGCAGGAAGCCGTCCTTGCCGCGGTCGGCGATGCCGCGGCCGAACATGTGCGCCTCGGCGAGCGCGAGCCCGAACTCCTCGGGGTCGAACGGCAGCGGCACGTCGGGCGCGCCCGCGTCGATGGCCCGCCAGAACGGCCGCTCGGCGGGGAGCCGTTCGCCCTGGTCGACGACGACGCCGTCCTCACTGGTGACGAACACGTCGCGGCGCAGCTCGCCGGACTCGTACCAGCGGAACCAGCAGCCGCGGATGACGGTGTGCAGGACGAGGACCCCGCAGTGCGAGCCCGGCAGCGAGGCGGCGGCGGTGTCGGCGATGCGGCGGGCGTCGTCGTCGAGGCAGAACAGCCGCCGGTCGCACAGCAGCAGCGCCCGCTCGAACGCACCGACGAACAGCTCGTCCTCGTAGGGCCAGAGCGCGAAGTCGAGGACGGTGTCGCCGGTCTCCATGAGGGTGGCCGCCGGGTAGAGGTCGCGCGCGATCTCCGCGGCGGCGTCCGGATCGGGCACGAGGCCCGGCCGGAACACCTCCGCGGGCTCACCCGCGCTCGCGCACGCCAGCGCGACCGACCAAGCCATGCTCTCCCCTCCCGCGGCCGGGCGCCGCCCGAGGATCCGTTCGTCCCGGGGGACGCCCCCAGCCCCCCGGGAAAGCCTCTATGACCGGCCGCGCCGCCAGCGTAAACCCTGTAAGGGCGCGCTGTGGAGTGGGGGCGCCCGTTTACCAGCCGCGGCCGGCGAACTTCTGGTCCTCGCCGAGGGTGGCGGCGCTGATGCCGACCATGGCCTCGCCGAGCCCGCGCGACACCTTGGCGATGACGCCGGGGTCGTCGTGGAAGGTGGTGGCCTTCACGATCGCCTCGGCGCGCTGCGCCGGGTTGCCGGACTTGAAGATCCCGGAGCCGACGAAGACGCCCTCGGCGCCGAGCTGCATCATCATGGCCGCGTCGGCGGGGGTGGCGATGCCGCCGGCGGTGAACAGCACGACGGGCAGCTTCCCGGCCTCCGCGACCTCCCTGACCAGCTCGTACGGTGCCTGGAGCTCCTTGGCGGCGACGAACAGCTCGTCCTCGGGGAGGTTCTGCAGGCGCCGGATCTCCTGCCTGATCCTGCGCATGTGGGTGGTGGCGTTGGAGACGTCGCCGGTGCCGGCCTCGCCCTTGGAGCGGATCATCGCCGCGCCCTCGGTGATGCGGCGCAGCGCCTCGCCGAGGTTGGTGGCGCCGCAGACGAACGGGACGGTGAACGCCCATTTGTCGATGTGGTTGTCGTAGTCGGCGGGCGTGAGCACCTCGGACTCGTCGACGTAGTCGACGCCGAGGGCCTGCAGCACCCGCGCCTCGACGAAGTGGCCGATGCGGGCCTTGGCCATCACCGGGATGGACACCGCGGAGATGATGCCGTCGATCATGTCGGGGTCGCTCATCCGGGAGATGCCGCCCTCGGCGCGGATGTCGGCGGGCACCCGCTCCAGGGCCATGACGGCGACGGCGCCCGCGTCTTCGGCGATCTTCGCCTGGTCGGGCGTGACGACGTCCATGATCACGCCGCCCTTGAGCATCTCCGCCATACCGCGCTTGACGCGGGCGGTCCCGGTCTCCGGTGCCTTCTCCGGCGCGGCGTTCTCAGGGACGGGACTGGAAGTGGACACGGGCATTCCTCACGTGACGGGCGATAAGTCACCTTCCATGATATTCCCTGCTCGCACGATGCCTGGACCCGGCAGAGTGTCAGCGGCTCCTGCGCGTTCACTTACGGGGTGTAGGGCGGTCACGGCGTCGGGGGGCGCATTCGGGGGTGG
>NZ_VCKW01000257.1 GCF_005889715.1 Actinomadura soli | reverse complement strand
GGGGACTGGCTGCTCGTGCGGACGGGCGTCCGTCCCGAGGCCGGGGACGTCGTCGTGGCCCGCCATCCGGAGCGGCGGGACCTGCTGATCGTCAAGCGCGCCGACCACCGGGCGGGGGACGGCTGGTGGCTGGAGAGCGACAACCAGCGCGCCCGGGGCCGCAGTGACAGCTGGGACTTCGGCGCCGTGCCCGACGCCCTCATCGTCGGCCGCGTCATCGCACGCTACTGGCCGCGTCCGGCGCCCCTGCGACCCGCGTCCCGCAAGGGGAACACGGGCCGCGCGAAGTGAGCCCGACCCGGCCGGGTCAGATGCGGGCGACGCCTTCCTTGCGGGCCTGGGCGGCCACCGCCTCGGAGACCGCCGGGGCGACGCGGTCGTCGAAGGGGCCGGGGATGACGTAGTCGGGGGTGAGGTCGTCGCCGACGATGTCGGCCAGGGCGGTCGCGGCGGCGAGCTTCATGCCCTCGGTGATGGAGTGCGACCGGACGTCCAGGGCGCCGCGGAAGATGCCGGGGAAGGCCAGGACGTTGTTGATCTGGTTCGGGAAGTCGCTGCGGCCCGTCGCGACGACCTTCGCGTGCTTGCGGGCGATCTCCGGGGGGACCTCGGGGGTCGGGTTGGAGAGGGCGAAGACGATCGCGTCCGGCGACATGGTGGCGACGCACGACTCGCGGACGGTGCCGCCGGACAGGCCGATGAACACGTCGGCGCCGCGCAGCGCCTCCTCCGTGGAGCCCTTCAGGTGCGACCGGTTGGTGATCGCGGCGATGCGCTCCTTGACGGGGTTCAGGCCGTCGCGGCCCTCGTAGATGAGGCCCTTGCTGTCGGACAGGGCGATGTCGCCGATACCGGCCTCGATGAGGATCCGCGAGACCGCGATGCCGGACGCGCCCGCGCCGGCCACCACCGCGCGCAGGTCGGACAGGGGGCGGCCGACCAGGCGGGCGGCGTTGGTCAGGGCGGCGAGCACCACGATCGCGGTGCCGTGCTGGTCGTCGTGGAAGACCGGGATGTCGAGCGCGGCGCGCAGGCGGTCCTCGATCTCGAAGCAGCGGGGGGCGCTGATGTCCTCCAGGTTGATGCCGCCGAAGCTCGGCGCCATCCGGACCACCGTGTCGACGATCTCGTCGACGCCGGTGCAGCTGAGCGCGATCGGCACCGAGTCGACGCCGGCGAACTCCTTGAACAGCAGGGACTTGCCCTCCATGACCGGCATGGACGCGGCCGGGCCGATGTCGCCGAGCCCGAGCACGGCGGTGCCGTCGGTGACCACGGCGACGACCTTCGACGTCCACGTGTAGTCGTAGGCCAGTTCGGGGTGGTCGGCGATCGCGGTGCAGACGCGGGCGACGCCCGGCGTGTAGGCCAGCGACAGGTCGTCCTTGTCGCGGACCGGGATGGTCGACCGCATCTCCAGCTTCCCGCCGCGGTGCAGCGGGAACGCCGGATCGTCGTCCAGCGCGGAAAGTTCGATGGGAATTGGCTGAGCGGCCACTGCGACCCCTGTCAGTGAAAGTTGGCTTTCTTCGACGCCGCCGCGGTGCTGGTGGTCTGGTGGCCGGTCACCCGGTGGTCATCTCGTGACGTACGGGGGTCACCCGTTGTCTGATTGTGCCATACCCCCTCTCAAATCCTGATTGAGAGACGATGGTGGCGATGGTCACGCGGGCGTTGCCGAAGTGTAGCGATCCGGTTGCGTTCCGTGGGGAAGATCGTGTACGGCGTACCGACCCGGGGCTCGCTCGTTGCGTTATTGTTTCGCACCCTTTATCCAGATCAGGGAGGTTGTACGCCAAGATGTGCACCTGACCTACGGATCTACGCGGATCCGACGCAACCATCTGAAGGGGGACCAGTGATCACCGGTTCTCTGCGCCGTCACGGGATCGTGACGGGCGTTCTTGTGCTGACGGGCGCGCTCGCGCTTTCGGCGTGCGGCGAGAAGAAAGACGAGACGGGTGGGGGCCCCAAGATCACCGCTTCGGGCGGCGCGGACGCCAAGCTGGCGGGGATGGTCCCCGACGCGATCAAGTCGGACGGCAAGATCCTCATCGGCACCGACTCCACGTACGCGCCGAACGAGTTCCTGGACACCGACGGCAAGACCGTCGTCGGCTGGGACCGTGAGCTGTTCGACGCGGTGGCGGCCAAGCTCGGCCTGAAGACCGAATGGGTCTCCAGCAAGTTCGACGACATCGTCCCGGGCGTCCAGTCCGGCAAGTACGAGGCGGGCGTCTCCTCCTTCACCGTCAACGACGAGCGCAAGAAGGTCGTCACGATGGTGAGCTACTTCAACGCCGGTACCCAGTGGGCGACCAAGAAGGGCAACCCCGCCGGCGTCCAGCCCGACGACGCCTGCGGCAAGAAGATCGCCGTGCAGAAGGCCACCGTGCAGGTCGACGACGTCCAGAAGCGCTCGAAGGAGTGCACGGCCGCCGGGAAACCCGCGATCACCATCGACCAGTACCAAGGCCAGGACCAGGCGACCGCGGCGATCGTGTCCGGCAAGGACGACGCCGGCCTCGCCGACTCGCCGATCATCGCCTACGCGGTGAAGAAGACCAACGGCCAGCTCGAACTGCTCGGCGACATCTACGAGGCCGCCCCGTACGGCTTCGTCGTGCAGAAGGAGCAGACGCAGCTCGCCGAGGCGATCGCCGGCGCCACCAAGGCCCTCCAGGCGGACGGCACCTACAAGAAGATCCTGGAGAAGTGGAACGTGCAGGCGGGGGCGATCAACGACTCGGCCGTTAACCCGTAGCCGATGGCGGACCTCACAAAACCTACGCCGGAGCCGGCGCGGCCTGAGGCGATCAAGGCCGTGCCGGTCCGGCATCCCGGCCGCTGGGCGGCGGTGGCGGTCATCGCGGTGCTCACCGCGATGTTCGTCCACATGCTCGTGACGAACGAGAAGTTCCAGTGGTCCTTCCTCGTCGACAACGCGTTCCGCCCCAACATCATCCGAGGCGTCTGGACCACCATCGCGCTGACCGTGCTCGCGATGGTGATCGGTGTCCTGTTCGGGGTCGTCCTCGCCGTGATGCGGCTGTCGGACAACCCCGTCCTCAGCGGCGTCGCCTGGCTCTACACCTGGTTCTTCCGGGCCGTCCCCCGCCTCGTGCTGGCGATCCTGTTCGGCAACATGGGCATCCTGTACGCCAAGTACCGCGTCGGCGGGGTGCCGTTCGCGGGGCAGCTCGGCGACCTCATGGGCGTCGACATCGACGGCACCCTCTTCACGCTGGACGCGCGCACGCTGCTGACCGGCTTCATGGCGGGCCTGCTGGCGCTGGCGCTGTCGGAGGCCGCCTACATGGCGGAGATCGTGCGCGCCGGCATCCTGTCGGTCGACCCGGGCCAGGAGGAGGCCGCGGGCGCCCTCGGCATGTCGCGGTTCCAGACCATGCGCCGGATCATCCTGCCGCAGGCGATGCGCGTCATCGTCCCGCCGACCGGCAACGAGACCATCGCGATGCTCAAGGACACCTCGCTGGTGGCGTACGTCCCGGTCACCAACGAGCTGTTCTTCCAGCTCCAGGCCGTCGGCACGCGGACGTTCAACGTCTTCCCGATGCTGGTCGCGGCCTGCATCTGGTACCTGATCCTGACCAGTTTCCTGCTGGTGGGGCAGTACTTCATCGAACGCCACTTCTCGCGCGGCTCGGCCGCGGGCCAGGCGAAGGGCCTGCGGGCCGGCAGGAGGGAGACGGCATGACCGAGCCGACCGATCCGCCCGAGCCCACCGTCCCGGCCGGGCCCGCGGGCCCGGTCGAGCCCGCCGAGCCGGCGGCCGATCTGATGGTCAGGGCCGAGCAGGTGCACAAGTCGTTCGGGCGGCTCGAAGTGCTGAAGGGCATCGACCTGGAGGTCAGGCCCGGCGAGGTGATGTGCGTCGTCGGGCCGTCCGGATCGGGCAAGTCGACGTTCCTGCGCTGCATCAACCACCTGGAGAAGATCGACTCCGGGCGGCTGTGGGTGAACGGCCACCTGGTCGGCTACCGGGAGTCGGGCGGCAAGCTCTACGAGCTCCGCGATCGCGAGGTCGCCGCGCAGCGCCGCGAGATCGGCATGGTGTTCCAGCGGTTCAACCTGTTCCCGCACATGACGGCGCTGGAGAACATCATGGAGGCGCCGATCCGGGTGAAGCGGCTGCCGAAGGCGGGCGTCCGCGACCGGGCGCTCGCGCTGCTGGCGCGGGTCGGCCTCGACGACAAGGCGCAGAGCTATCCGGCGCAGTTGTCCGGCGGGCAGCAGCAGCGGGTCGCGATCGCGCGGGCGCTGGCCATGGAGCCGGCGCTGATGCTGTTCGACGAACCCACCTCCGCGCTCGACCCGGAGCTGGTCGGCGACGTCCTGGAGGCCATGAAGCAGCTCGCGCTCGACGGCATGACCATGATCGTGGTGACGCACGAGATGGGGTTCGCCCGGGAGGTCGGCGACTCGCTGGTCTTCATGGACGAGGGCGCCGTCGTCGAGAAGGGCACGCCACGTGAGGTGCTGGCCGACCCGAAGCACCAGCGCACGAGGGACTTCCTGTCCAAGGTCCTGTGACGCGCGCGCCCGGATCCCCGGTCGTGCGCAGGCCGAAACGGCCCGTCCCCTGGGGGCGGGCCGTTCGCCTGCCGGACGGACGGTTAGTGTGCGTTTCATGTTCGCTGTCACGGCTACGAAGATCGACGCAGACAATCCGCTGAACGGGCTGACGGCAGGTGAGCGGCCCGATCCCGACGTGCCGGACGGCTGGACCACCGTCACGGTCAAGGCGGCCGCGCTCAACCACCACGACCTGTGGTCGCTCAAGGGCGTCGGGCTGCCCGCCGACCGGCTCCCGATGATCCTCGGCTGCGACGCGGCCGGGGTGGACGAGGACGGCAACGAGGTCATCGTCCACTCGGTGCTCGGCGACCCGGGCCGGGGCGGCGGCGACGAGACCCTCGACCCGAAGCGGTCGCTGCTGTCGGAGGTGCATCCCGGGACGCTCGCGGAGAAGGTCGCGGTGCCGCGCCGCAACCTCGTCCCGAAACCGGCCGGGCTGTCGTTCGAGGAGGCGGCGTGCCTGCCGACGGCGTGGCTCACCGCGTACCGGATGCTGTTCGACAAGGCGGGCCTGCAGCCGGGGGCGACGGTGCTGGTCCAGGGCGCGGGCGGCGGTGTCGCGACCGCGGCGATCGCGCTGGCGTCGGCGGCCGGCTACCGCGTCTACGCCACCAGCCGCACCGAGGAGAAGCGCGCGCGGGCGCGCGAGCTCGGCGCGGACGTGGCGGTCGAGACGGGCGCGCGGCTGCCGGAGCGGGTCGACGCCGTCATCGAGACCGTCGGGCAGGCGACGTGGTCGCATTCGCTGAAGTCGCTGCGGCCCGGCGGGCGGATCGTGGTGTCCGGCGCGACCAGCGGGGCGGTGCCGCCGGCGGAGCTGAACCGGGTGTTCTTCCTGCAGCTGTCGGTGATCGGGTCCACCATGGGGACGCGCGACCAGCTGGAGCGGCTGGCGCGGTTCCTGGTCAAGACGGGCACCAGGCCGGTGATCGACCGGACGCTGCCGCTGAGCCGGGCGCACGAGGGGTTCGCCGCCATGGCCGAGGGCGACCTCTTCGGGAAGATCATCTTCACGCCCTGAGGGCGCCCGTCTCCGCGGTTACCGGGCGTCCTTGCGGAAGATCTCCCGCTTCAGGCGCTCGCAGGTCTCGTTCAGGAGGGTCTGGGCGGCGGCGAGGTCGTCGTCGTCCAGGCGCGACGCCTTCGCTGCCTTGCGGACGTCCTCGACGAACCCGCGGAGCAGGCGCTCCAGCTTGAGGCGGGCGACGTCCTCACGGGTCCCGGTGGCGGTCTTCCAGGCGTCCTCCCAGTTCTTCCGCCACTCCTCCGTCCACGCCTGCTTCTGCTCGCGCCAGTAATCCTTCTGGCGCTTCCACTCGTCCTTCTGGCGCTCGGTGGTCTCCTTCCAGGCGTCCTTGGACGAGGTCCTGCCCTGGTCGCGCATCGTCCGGGCGGCCTGGGTGAGCTCCTCGCGCAGCGTCCGGACGGTCTGCCGGACGTCCTCCTGCACGCCGCGGGCGAACTCCTGCGCCGACGCGGAGATCTCCTCCTCCAGGTCGGCCAGCTCGTCCATGCGGCGCTCCAGCTCCTCGCGGCCCTTGTCGGTCAGCGAGTACACCTTCTTGCCCTTGATCACCTCGTGGGTGACGAGGCCCTCCGACTCCAGCCGGGCGAGCCGCGGGTAGATCGTGCCGGGTGAGGGCGAGTAGACCCCGAGGAAGCGGTCCTGCAGGAGCCGGATCACCTCATAGCCGTGACGCGGGCTCTCCTCCAGGAGCTTCAGCAGGTACAGCCGCAGGCGACCGTGACCGAAAACGGGGCTCACGTGGTCCTCATTTCTCCATTCGCGGGGTGGTGATCTCGGGTTCGTCGTCGCGTCCGACGAGGGTGACGGCGCCGGACACGGTGTTGACCGTCAGCCGTCCCGTGCCGTTCCCGATCTTGCCGGACCGGCTGCGTGCGAGGAGCCCGTCCTGCTCGGCGAGCTCGGGGAACGTCGTGTCCAGCGGCCCGGCGGCCGAGTTCAGCGTGACCTGCGCGTCCGCGGAGTAGGGGATGCGCAGCGCCACCTCGCCGGACACGGTGTTGACGTCCACCCGGGCGTCGCCGCCCAGGTTCACGTCGGCGGCGATGCGCCCGCTGACCGACCGCGCCCCCAGCCGGGTGACCGAGCCGCCGGCCAGGGTCAGGTCGCCGGAGACCGAGGTGAACGAGACCGTCCCGTCCAGGCCCTGCGCCTCGATCGCGCCGGAGACGGTGTTGGCGTCGATCGCGCCCGCCACCCCGTCGAGCGTCACGTCACCGGAGGCGCTCTTGATGGACGTGCGGGACGTCGTGCCGGTGACGACGGCGTCCGCCGACACGAGGTTGAGGGTGACCGGGCAGTCGCGTGGGACGGTCACGGTGACGGCGGCGCGGCACCGCTGGGTGCGCAGCCAGCTCAGCACGCCCTCCCACAGGTTCTCGTGCGTGACCGTCAGCATGCCCGCCTCGTGGGTGACCACCAGCGGCGGGCCCTCGACGTCGCCGATCATGATGGACGGGCGCTCGTCGGAGGCGAGCACCGAGATGGTCCCGGCGATCAGCGTGGCCCGCAGGGCGACCACGCCGTCGAAGTCGAGGGTGGCCGGTTCGTCGATCGTCCAGCGCGACATCGAGATCTGCCCTTCGTCCGAGCTGCGCTCCATCCAGTTAACACGATATGTCGCGTCTCTGGAAAGTCAAGATGTATCGCGTTTTTCGCAGCCTCCCCGGCCGTGCCGGCCCTACTCGTCCTCCTCCTCGTCCAGCCGGGCCAGCCAGGTGGCGAGCCGTTCGACGGACGTCTCGAACTCGGGGTTCAGATCGACGAACTCGCGCAGCCGCTCGGCCAGCCACGCCAGGCTGACCTCCTCCGCGCCGCGGCGGTCCGCCAGCTCCTCGATGCCCCGATCGGTGAAGTACATTGCCTGGTTTCTCTTTCGTACTGATCCGGCCGTACTGATCCGGCCGGGGACGCCGAGGGCTCCGGCGCCTCGCCCCGGAGCCCTCGACGTCCGACCCGTGTACGTGGGCCGACCGTTTACCTGGGCTCGAACAGCCTGGCCAGCAGGGCCTCCTGCTCGGCCTGGTGCAGCTTCGCCGAGCCCACGGCCGGGGACGAGGACGCCGGACGCGACACCCGCGACAGCTTCAGCCCGTCGACGTGGTGCGGCAGCTTCAGCGCCATGAACGGCCAGGCGCCCATGTTCGCCGGTTCGTCCTGCACGAACACGACCTCGACGCCCGCCGGATACTTGGCCAGCTCCGCCTTGATCTCGTCGACCGGCGGCGGGTAGAGCCGCTCGATCCGGACGACGGCCGTGTCGGACGCGCCCGCGGCGTCGCGGGCCTTGACCACGTCGTAGTAGATCTTGCCGGTGGTGAGCAGCACCCGCCGCACGCCCGCCGGGTCGATCGCCGGGTCGCTCTCCGGGATGACCGGCTGGAACGCGCCGCCGGTGATCTGCTCGACCGGGGACGTGGCCGCCTTCAGCCGCAGCAGCGACTTCGGCGTGAACACCACCAGCGGCTTGTGCCGCCCCGACAGCACCTGCCAGCGCAGCAGGTGGAAGTAGTTCGCCGGGGTCGTCGGATAGATCACGGTCATGTTGTCCTGCGCGCACAGCTGCAGGAAGCGCTCGATCCGCGCGGAGGAGTGGTCGGGCCCCTGCCCCTCGTAGCCGTGCGGCAGCAGCAGCACGACCCCGGAATGCTGGCCCCACTTCTGCTCGCCGGAGGAGATGTACTCGTCCACGATCGACTGGGCGCCGTTGGCGAAGTCGCCGAACTGGGCCTCCCAGCAGACTAGCGCGTCGGGGCGGGTCATTGAGTAGCCGTACTCGAAGCCCATCGCCGCGTACTCGCTGAGCAGCGAGTCGTGGACGTAGAACTTCGACACGCCCTGCCCGAACTGCTTGAGCGGCGTGTACTCCTCACCGGTCCTGCGGTCGACGAGGACGGCGTGCCGCTGGCCGAACGTCCCGCGCCGGGTGTCCTGCCCGACGAGCCGGACCGGGTGGCCGTCGATCAGCAGCGAGCCCATCGCGAGCAGCTCGCTGGTCGCCCAGTCGATCGCGTCGTCCTCGATCATCTGCGCGCGGCGCTGCAGGATCGGCTGGAGCCGCGGGTGCGGGGTGAACCCCTCCGGCAGGCTGACCTGCGACTCGATGATCCGCTTGACGGTCTCGGCCGGGATCGCCGAGCCCGCGCCGCCGTGGTCGATCGGGATGCTCTCCTCGACGTCCGGCTTCACCACCGAGCCCGGCTCCTGCGGCCGCTTCACCGCCTCGCGGGTCTCGGTGAAGGCGCGCTCCAGCTGCTCCTGGTAGTCGCGCAGCGCCTGCTCGGCCTCCTCGACGGTGATGTCGCCGCGGCCGATCAGCGCCTCGGTGTACAGCTTGCGCACCGAGCGCTTGGCGTCGATCAGGTCGTACATCAGCGGCTGGGTGAACGAGGGGTTCTCGCCCTCGTTGTGGCCGCGCCGCCGGTAGCAGACCATGTCGATGACGACGTCCTTCTTGAACGTCTGCCGGTACTCGAACGCCACCCGCGCCACCCGCGCGCACGCCTCGGGGTCGTCGCCGTTCACGTGGAAGATCGGCGCCTGGATCATCCGGGCCACGTCGGTGGAGTAGACGCTGGAGCGCGAGTACTCCGGCGCGGTGGTGAACCCCACCTGGTTGTTGATGATCACGTGGACGGTGCCGCCGGTGCGGTAGCCGCGCAGCTGCGACAGGTTCAGCGTCTCCGCGACCACGCCCTGCCCGGCGAACGCCGCGTCGCCGTGCACCAGGATCGGCAGCACGCTGAACCCGGCCTCACCGACGTCCAGCAGGTCCTGCTTGGCGCGGACGACGCCCTCCAGCACCGGGTCGACCGTCTCCAGGTGCGAGGGGTTCGCCACCAGCTCGCAGTGGATCTTGGAGCCGTCGTCGGCGACGAAGTCGCCCGCCGCGCCCAGGTGGTACTTCACATCGCCCGAGCCCTGCGCGGAGCGCGGGTCGAGGTTGCCCTCGAACTCGCCGAAGATCTGCCCGTAGGACTTGCCGACGATGTTGGCCAGCACGTTCAGCCGGCCGCGGTGCGCCATGCCGATGACGACCTCGTCCAGGCTGTCCTTGGCCGCCGCCGAGATCACCGAGTCCAGCAGCGGGATGACCGACTCGCCGCCCTCCAGCGAGAACCGCTTCTGCCCGACGAACTTCGTCTGCAGGAACGTCTCGAACGCCTCCGCGCTGTTCAGCCGGCGCAGCACGTGCAGCTGCTCCTCGCGGGACGGCTTCTCATGCGGGACCTCCACGCGCTCCTGGATCCAGGCGCGCTCCTCCGGGTCCTGCATGTGCATGTACTCGATGCCGACCGTCCGGCAGTACGCCATCCGCAGCACGCCGAGGATCTCGCGCAGCTGCATCGTCGGCTTGCCGCCGAACCCGCCGGTCGCGAACTCGCGCTCCAGGTCCCACAGGGTGAGGCCGTGCTTGAGGATGTCGAGGTCGGGGTGGCGGCGCTGCTTGTACTCCAGCGGGTCGGTGTCGGCCATCAGGTGGCCGCGGACCCGGTAGGCGTGGATCAGCTCGTGGACGCGGGCGACCTTGGCGACGTCGTCCTCATGGGTGGCGGAGATGTCCTTCACCCAGCGCACCGGCTCGTACGGGATCCGCAGCGCCTCGAAGATCTCGTCGTAGAAGCCGTCGGCGCCGAGCAGCAGCTCGTGGATGCGGCGCAGGAAGTCGCCCGACTGCGCGCCCTGGATGATCCGGTGGTCGTAGGTGGAGGTCAGCGTCATCACCTTGCTGATCCCCATGCGGGCCAGGGTGTCGCTGGACGCGCCCGCGAACTCCGCCGGGAACTCCATCGCGCCCACGCCGATGATCGTCCCCTGGCCCGGCATCAGCCGCGGCACCGAGTGGACGGTCCCGATCGTGCCCGGGTTCGTCAGGCTGATCGTCGTGCCCTGGAAATCCTCAAGCGTCAGCTTCCCGCCCCGGGCCTTGCGGACGATCTCCTCATAGGCGGCCCAGAACTGGCGGAAGTCGAGCGTCTCGGCAGCCTTGATGCTCGGCACCACCAGTTGCCGCGACCCGTCGCTCTTCTGCAGGTCGATCGCCAGCCCGAAGTTCACGTGCTCCGGCCTGACCAGCACCGGCTTGCCGTCCACCTCGGTGAACGCCGCGTTCATCGCCGGCATCGCCGCGAGCGCCTTGACGATCGCGTAGCCGATCAGATGCGTGAACGAGACCTTGCCGCCGCGCCCGCGCTTCAGATGGTTGTTGATCACAATGCGGTTGTCGATCAGCAACTTCGCCGGGACGGCGCGCACGCTCGTCGCCGTCGGCACGCCCAGGCTGGCCTCCATGTTGGACGCCGTCCGCGCCGCGACCCCGCGCAGCCGGACCTCCTCGGCGCCCTCGGGCACCGGCGGCGGAGCGGGCTTCTGCTGGGGCGCCGGCGCGGGCTCGGTCTTTCCGGGCTGCGCCTTCGGGGGCTTCACGGGCTGCGGTGTCGGCGGAGCGGCCGCTGTGCCGTTCGCGGCCTTCGCGGCCGCGCCATCGGTGGGCGCCTGGGGGGACGCGGGGGTCGCGGACGTCGGCCGGCTGTCCGGCTGGTAGTCCGCGAAGAAGTTCCACCAGGCCTCGTCAACCGAGTTCGGGTCTTCGAGGTACTTCTGGTACAGCTCGTCGACCAGCCACTCGTTGGCACCGAAGTCTGTCATCTTTGGGTCGGCACTAGTTTGCGACGACTCTGTCGACACGGCGGAGATCGCCCTCTTCCGCAGCTCGCAGGTAAGTTCTGAGACGAATCAAGGCTACTGCAGTGTTGACCCAGGGGGGCGACCCCCTGGAACCCCCGTCACGAGCCGGTCGATCCTCACGCCACGGTGCGGGTTTCGTGACCGTGCGGGTCATTGACCGTGGCGCTCCGGTCGCCCGGCTCGGCGGGTCGTGCGACCTCCGGCGCTGGGCGCCTCCGGCCGCACGACCGACCCGTGACCCCGGCTGAGGTCCGGTCCACGTCGGTGGGCCTGTCGCTTATACACATCT
>NZ_VCKW01000256.1 GCF_005889715.1 Actinomadura soli | reverse complement strand
ACCTCGCCCAACGCCCTCGGCACCCCCACACCCCCATTCACCGAGAGGGTCACGTCAATGGTCCATTGGCTGCAACATGAGACGGGCGGCCTGCTGACGCTGTGCGCCGTGTCCATCGCGGTCCTGCTGTTCCTGATCATCAAGGTCAAGCTGGAACCGTTCATCGCGCTCCTCGTCTCCGGCCTCGCCCTCGCGCTGGTCGCCGGGCTGAGCGTCGAGGAGATCGTCGGTACCGCGCTCAGCTCCAAGGAGTCCGTGCTGGAGAAGGGCTTCGGCGGGCTCCTCGGGCACATCGCGCCGATCGTCGGGCTCGGCACCATCCTCGGCGCGATCCTGGAGCGGTCCGGAGGCGCCGACGTCCTCACCCGGCGGCTGCTGAGCGTCGCCGGCGAGCGCGGCGCGCCGCTCGCGATGGGCCTCGCCGGGCTCATCTTCGGCATCCCCGTCTTCTTCGACGTCGGTATCTTCGTCCTCGCGCCGCTCGTCTACATCACCGCCAGGCGGGGCGGGCGCTCCCTCGTCCTGTACGCGATGCCGCTGCTAGCCGGGCTGTCGATGACGCACGCGTTCCTGCCGCCGCACCCCGGCGCGGTGGCCGTCGCCGGGCTCCTCGAAGTCCCGCTCGGCTGGCTCATCATCTTCGGCCTGATCTGCGGCATCCCCGCGTTCCTCGTCGCGGGTGTCGCGTGGGGCGCCTGGATCGGCAAGCGCATCTTCATCGAGGTGCCGGACGAGTACGTCGTCGCGGAGAAGGACAAGGCCGAGCAGGAAGGGAAGGAGCCGGAGCCGTCGCTCGCCCTCGTCGCGCTGATCATCGCGGTGCCGCTGGTGCTGATCCTGCTCGCCACGTTCAGCACCGTGTGGTGGGAGGACAGCCCCGCGCTGCCCACGCTGACGTTCATCGGCAACCCCGTCGTCGCGCTCACCCTCGCCGTGCTGCTCGCGATGTACCTGCTGGGCATCCGGCGCGGCATCTCGACCGCCGAGCTGTCCGACCTCGCCGCCAAGTCGCTCCGCCCGATCGGCATGATCCTGCTGGTCATCGGCGGTGGCGCGTTCTTCGGCGCGGTCGTGTCGGCGACCGGGGTCGGTAAGGCCCTCGCCACCACCATGTCGGACGCGGGCCTGCCGGTGATCGTGCTCGCCTACCTGATCGCCTGCGGGCTCCGGGTCGCGCAGGGCTCGGCGACCGTCGCGATCGTCACCACCGGCGGCATCGTCGCGCCGCTGGTGAAGGCCGAGGACTACTCGGACCCGCACATCGCGCTGATCGCCATCGCGATCTCGGCGGGCTCGATCATCGCCTCGCACGTCAACGACGGCGGGTTCTGGATCATCTCCCGCTACTTCAACATGTCCGTGCGCGACACCATCAAGACGTGGACGGTGCTGGAGACGATCCTGTCGATCGTCGGCTTCGCGATGGCCGCCGTCCTGAGCACTTTCATCTGACCGGTGCCGACCGGCGGGGCCGTGCGCGGCGGCTCCGCCGGTCACGGTGTCACGCCGTCGGCCGGGGATTGGCCTAGCGGTCGAGGATGGACCTAGCGGTCGAGGAGCGATCTGAAGTGCGCCAGGATCGGCGTGCACAGCTTCGGGAGCGAGGCGTGCTGGCCCATCGCGACCATCCCGGTCACCAGGGACGCCACCCCGCCGATGAGCATCTCGCACGCGAACTCGGGGTCCGGCAGCCTGCGGAACCGCTCGTCCTCCACCAGCAGCCCGACGACGATCTCGATGAAACCGCGCTGGACCGTGTACCGCAGCGCCGTCGCGGCCGGGCCCGCCGCGTAGATCTCCAGCAGGAACATGCGCGCCGCGCCGCCGTCCGCCGACAGTTCCCGCAGGTAGGCGTACAACGCCTGTTCGAGCCGGCACATCACCGGTTCGCCGGTGGCCGCGAGCGCCTCGGAGACGACGCCCTCGATGCGGTCGGCGGCGGCCTGGTAGGCGGCGAGGAAGCACGCCTGCTTGTCGGCGAAGTGCTCGTAGAACGTCTCGCGGGACACGTGCGCCCGCTTCAGCACGTCGGCGACGGTGGTCCGGGCGTAGCCCTTCTCCCCGACCGCCTGGGTCATGCCCTGCAGCATGCGTTCCCGCTGGGAGGCCGAGACCTGCGCGCGGGTGAGGTGATGACGCCCGCGCGGCAGCGAGGTGAAGCCGTCGGAGTCCACATGGACAAGCTATCAACGGGTTCGGGCCGATTGAGGTAACCCGTTTACGACGAATACTACGAACATTGCTGTTCGCCGAGATGTTACGGTTTCCAGTGCATCTCGGGGGCGGACGTCCCCGCCCTTGGAGCGGGCGGGACGGCCGAGCGATCACGGCCCGGCGCAGCCGGCGTGTGGTGAGCGGTCCGTCCAGGCAGTGCGCCACGGGGGCCGATCTGTACTGGACGAAGCGCATCCATTCGCGGCGCTGACCCCGTCGCCGGGCCCGATTGCAGGAAGTGAAAACCGCGCGGCCCCGCGGTTTCACCGTCCTGCGTGAGGGTGTGGTCGTCTAGGGAAGCAGGCCCGCGCGGCGTGCGGTGGTCACCGCCTCCAGGCGGGTGTGGCTGTCCAGCTTGCGCATCGCGGAGCGCAGGTAGCTCTTCACCGTCTCGGGGAGCAGGCCCAAACGGTCGGCGGCTTCCGCGTTGGTACAGCCGATCGCGACGTATGCCAGGACGTCCAGCTCGCGCGGTGACAGGACGGGCCGCGGGGAGCCGGTCGGCTCGTTCAGCCCGGCGGCGGCCAGGCGGAGCGACGCCTCGCGGAGCCGGTCGCGCGTCGGGACGTCCTCGACCCGCTCGGCCAGGGCGCGCAGTTCCGCGTGGACGGCCCGGACCTCCTCCCAGCGGGCCGCCGATTCCGGGACGGCCGGTCGTGCGCGGGCGAGCGCCTCGTCCGCCCGGTCCTGGACGGCGATGTCCTGTTCGAGATCGCGGGCGGTCTGGACGGCGGCGCCGACGACGCGGTCGGCGAGCGACAGCGGTTCGCGCAGCGCGCCGTACAGGACGCCGCGAACCCGCCGCCGCACGACGATCGGCACCGCGAGGATCGACAGCAGCCCCTCACGCCCGACGGGCTTGTCGTAGTCGTGGCTGATCGACGCCGAGCACGGATAGTTGCTGACCCACAGCGGGCGTCCCATGGCCATCGCCTTGCCGCCGAGCCCGTTGCCGTGGCGGACGACGAGCCCGTTCAGCGAGTCGGTCGTGTTGCCGACGAGTTCGGTGATGCGGAGCCGGTCATGCCCGCCGCTTGAGGCGCCCCCGGACACGGCGCCGCCGAACACCACGGGAAGGCCGGTCGTCCGGTGCAGGGTGAGCACCGCCGACCGGACGGCGCCCGCGTCGTCACGCGTCCCCCTCGGAGTGGTGGGAACACCGGGAGTCGCTGGAGTTCTGGCGGCTCTGGGAGGGGGGTTCCCCAGTTCGCCCGGCGTTCGTTCCTCCGAGATCGGCGCACCCATGCCCCGAGCATGCCCGGTGAGACGGCGTCTCGAAAGCCCTTCACGCAGAAAGTAAAAGCGGGACGTCCTAGGCGTCGCCGAGGGCCAGGATGTCAACGGCCTCCGCGCGCATCTGCACCTTGCGGATCTTCCCGGTGACCGTCATCGGGAACTCGTCCACGACGTGCACGTAACGCGGGATCTTGAAGTGGGCGAGCCTGCCCTCGCAGAACGTGCGCAGCGCCTCGGCCGTGAGGCCCGGGACGCCTTCGCGCAGCCGCACCCAGGCCATCAGCTCCTCGCCGTACTTCTCGTCCGGGACGCCGATGACCTGCGCGTCCACGATGTCGGGGTGGGTGTAGAGGAACTCCTCGATCTCGCGCGGGTAGATGTTCTCGCCGCCGCGGATCACCATGTCCTTGATCCGGCCGGTGATGCTGACGTAGCCGTCGTCGTCCATCACGGCCAGGTCGCCGGTGTGCATCCAGCGGGCGGCGTCGATCGCCTCGGCCGTCTTGTCGGGCTCGTCCCAGTAGCCGAGCATCACCGAGTAGCCGCGCGTGCAGAACTCGCCGGGCGTGCCGCGCGGGACGGTGACACCCGTCTCCGGGTCGATGACCTTGATCTCCAGATGCGGCTGGACGCGTCCGACCGTGGAGACGCGGCGGTCGAGCGAGTCGCCCGCGCGGGTCTGCGTCGAGACCGGGGACGTCTCCGTCATGCCGTAGCAGATCGCGACCTCGCTCATCCCGAGCCGCTCGATGACCTGCTTCATCACCTCGACCGGGCACGGCGACCCGGCCATGATCCCGGTGCGCAGACTCGACAGGTCGAGGTCGTCCAGCGACGGCTCGTTCAGGACGGCGATGAACATCGTCGGCACCCCGTACAGCGACGTGCACCGTTCGGCGGCGACGGCGTCCAGCGTCGCCTTCGGGTCGAACGCGGGCGCCGGGATCACGACGCACGCCCCGTGGCTGGTCGCCGCGAGGTTGCCCATCACCATTCCAAAGCAGTGATAAAAGGGCACCGGAACACACACGCGATCTTCTTCGTCGTACGCGCACAGTTCGCCGACGAAGAATCCGTTGTTCAGGATGTTGTGGTGCGAAAGCGTCGCGCCCTTGGGGAAGCCCGTCGTCCCGGACGTGTACTGGATGTTGATCGGGTCGTCGGCGGTGAGCGTCCGGCCGATCTCGGTGAGGACGGCAGGGTCGTCGGCGCGGCCCGCCGCCATCAGCGCGTCCCACTCCGGCGTGCCGATGAGCACGACGTCCCGCAGCGCGGCGCACTTCGGCCCGACCCCGTCGATCATCGCCGCGTAGTCGGACGTCTTGAACGCGGGCGCCGACACCAGCGTCCTGATCCCGGCCTGGTTGAGGACGAACTCCAGCTCGTGCACCCGGTAGGCCGGGTTGATATTGACGAGGATCGCGCCGAGCTTGGCCGTCGCGTACTGGACGAGCACCCATTCCGCGCAGTTCGGCGACCAGATCCCGACCCGGTCGCCCTTCACGACACCGAGGTCGCGCAGGCCGAGCGCGACGGCGTCCACGTCGTCGGCGAGCTGCTCGTACGTCCAGCGGCGGCCGGACGCCCGCTCCACCAGCGCGTCGCGATCGGCGAAGGCCGCGACCGTCCTGGCGAGGTTCGCGCCGATCGTGTCGCCGAGCAGCGGCGTGCTGGACACGCCCGACGCGTACGAGGACGTCATCGCAGGTCCTCCTCGCGGAACTCGCCCTCGGGCCGGTCCTCCACTCCCGGATGCTTGTCGATCTCGCTCGTCCGCAGCTCGACGCGGCGGATCTTGCCGGAGATCGTCTTCGGCAGCGTGCCGAACTCCAGCAACCGGATCCGCTTGTACGGCGACAGCTGCGCCCGGCTGTGCTCGAAGATCGCCTTCGCCGTGGCCGCGTCCGGCTCCCATCCGGCGGCGAGCGTCACGTACGCCTTCGGCACGGCCGCCCTGACCGGGTCGGGCGACGGCACCACGGCCGCCTCCGCGACCGCCTCGTGCTCGATCAGCACGCTCTCCAGCTCGAACGGCGAGATCTTGTAGTCGGACGCCTTGAACACGTCGTCGGAACGTCCGACATAGGTGATGTATCCGTCCTCGTCCCGGGAGCCGATGTCGCCGGTGTGGTAGTAACCGCCCGCCATCGCCTCATCGGTGCGCGCGTCGTCGCCGTGGTACCCGGTCATCAGCCCGAGCGGACGATCCTCCAGGTCGAGGCAGATCTCGCCCTCGTCGCCCGGCTCCCCGGTGACCGGATCGATCAGCGTGACCTGGTAGCCCGGTACCGGACGCCCCATCGAGCCCGGCTTGACCGTCTGCCCCGGAGTGTTGGCGATCTGCACGGTGGTCTCGGTCTGCCCGAACCCATCGCGGATCGTCCGGCCCCAGGCGTCCTTGACACGCTCGATCACCTCGGGATTGAGCGGCTCACCAGCGGCGACGACCTCGCGCGGCGGGTTCGCGAGCCGTCCCAGATCAGACTGGATCAGCATCCGCCACACGGTCGGCGGCGCGCAGAAGCTCGTGACGCCGCAGCGCTCCAGGGTGTCGAGCAGCCGGTCGGCGTCGAACCGCGTGTAGTTGAAGATGAAGACGCACGCCTCCGCGTCCCACGGCGCGAACACATTGCTCCACGCGTGCTTCGCCCAGCCCGGCGACGAGATGTTCAGATGGACGTCCCCCGGCCGCAGCCCGATCCAGTACATGGTCGACAAATGCCCGGCCGGATAGGACGCGTGCGTGTGCTCGACCAGCTTCGGCTTAGCCGTCGTCCCGGACGTGAAGTACAGCAACAAGGTGTCGCGCGACATCGTGAGCCCGTACGGCGTGAACGACTCCGCGTCCTCATAGGCGTCGGCGAACCGGATCCACCCGTCCACCGGCTCACCCACGGCGATCTTCGTGAACTCGCCCTGCACACCGTCGAACTTCCCGGCGTCCGCCGAACCGACCACCACATGCCGGGCCTTGCCCCGAATAAGCCGGTCCTGGAGATCGGCCGTCCCCAGCAGCGGCGTGGACGGAATCAGCACCGCGCCCAGCTTCATCGCGGCCAGCACGGTCTCCCACAGCTCGACCTGGTTGCCGAGCATCAGGATGATCCGGTCCCCGCGCCGCACGCCCGACCGCCGCAGCAGGTTCGCGACCTGGTTCGACCGCCGCGACATCTGCGAGAACGAGTACCGCGCCTCGGACCCGTCCTCCTCCACGATCCACAGCGCGGGCGAGTCGTTGCTCTCGGCGATCTTGTCGAACCAGTCCAGCGCCCAGTTGAACCCGGTCAGGACGGGCCACCGGAACTTCTCGTACGCGGTCGCGTAGTCATCGCGATGCGCGAGCAGGAAGTCGCGCGCCGCGCGGAACTCGACTGCGGGCATGGTCTCTCCTAGTAGCCGCACGGACACCCGTCAAAAGGATCGTTCGCCATCCCGGGTGACCCACACCACCCCCGAACGGGGGTAGCCGAGGGACTCCTACCCCTTGGCGACGAACGTCGATCGTCCAGCCGAGGGGGTAAAGACAGTTGAGGATGGGTGGGGCATCCGCGGAACGCCCGTCGAGGCGGTCACTGCCGCCTCGACCGGTGTGCGGCCCATTGGCGGGTGAGAGCGGCGTGCAGGACGACCCATTCGGCGGGGTCGCGTTCTGCGTGTCGCCGCCAGCGTTCGGCGAAAACCGCCGAGAAGAGGTCGACGTCGGCTGGGTCGGCCGCCGCCCAGGAGGGGAACCGCGCCGCCCAGTCCGCGGCTTGGGCCGGGGTATGGCCCGCCTTGAGCAGCCAGGGCAGCAAGAGACCAAGCTCGACCCAGGCCGCACCGCGGGCTGCGAACGCCCAGTCGACCAGGACGGCGCATCCGTCGGGGGTGATGAGGAGGTTCTCGGCATTGACGTCGGTGTGCAGCAGCGTCGTCCCGGCCATGGGGGAGACGTCCTCGGCGACCGTGGCCCAGCGGCGTTCGACGCGCATCTGGACGACCGGAGGACATGGGACGGATTGCAGTGCGTGAACCGTCTCGGCCAGGACCTTCAGGTCAGGCGATCCGGGTGTGAAGTCGGCGTGCCTACCGTCCACGCATTCGAAGCCCAGCACGAGCCACCCTCCGGTCTCCACCGTCCAGTGGAGCCGGGGGGCGAACTCGGTGACATGTGGGTTGATGGCGGCCTCGTTGCGCAGCGACCACACTTCGGCGCCGTCCTCCTCGTCCAGTTTCCGCGCGGCCTTGATGAAGACCCGGCCGGACGAGGTGTGCAGGGTTCCGGCGACGTCGGCGTGGTTACCGGCGGGCGCCGGCTCCGCGCGGACTATGTCACCGGTGTGCGCCTGGACGGCCTCCCGGACCTGGACGGGCAGGCCGGTCCACGTGTCGCGCATCGGGTCGCCTCTCCATCGGTCAGACGCAAGGCTGGGGCGGGCAGCAACTCTCGCCGGTACCCCAGAATTCCATGTCGACCCGGTAGCCGGTGGCGTGCAGCGCCGGGATGGTGCGTGCCATCGCGGCGCCGGAGCTGATGTCCTCGATCATGATCGGGACGTGGTGCAGGAACCTCCCGGCGACGCGGTCGCAGAACTCGGCGTACTCGACGGTGTGCTCGATGAAGGCGTGCCATCCCGGGTCCACCGAGATGTCGGGCACGACGCGGATATCGGCGTTGTCGGCGACGGTCTTGAGGAAGACCAGGGTCTGCTCGAACACGCGCTCGGCGTACGGCCGGGTGACGCGGTGGCGGGTGACGAAGAAGTCGACGATCTTGTCGAACGCCTCCGGCGTGACCAGATCTCGCGGATCCCTGGCGGTCTCGGCCGCCCGGTCGGTGGTGATCGTCATCGTGACCTCCGTGGCGCTCCTCGTGATCGTGCCTGTGGCTCGGGTGCGCCGAATGGGCCGGGCCGCAGGGGGACGCGGTCACGTGGGCGACTCCTGAAGGTGTCGCGTCGCCATGACCGGCGTCGCTAACGAGAGTAGGAAGAAATGAGAGCGATGAGAAGAAAGTTTCCTGGTATTTCTCGAACCTTCGAAGGATGAGTCGACCTCTCGAAATCAGTCGCCATCTTCCGGGAACTCGGCCGCGAGGGCGTCAATGGCTCGGTTGATGATCGCCCGCGCACTCCGCCCGTAGCCGGCAACTCCGGCCAGGCTGTCGAAAATGCTGCTGTACAGGGACAACTCTTGCGGTTGGGCGAGGTTCAGCTCGGCCGAGAAGGTCTCGACCATGACGCGGTCGGCGTCCAGAATCCAGAAGCCGTGAGCGGGCGCGACCACGTACGCCGTCTCGAAACCGATAACGCCGAGCTTCACGTTCGGAAGGGTGGACAGCGAAACGAGGCGGTCAAGCTGCCCGAGCATGACTTCGGGCGGGCAGAGCCGATAGCGCAATGCCGCCTCGGTCAGGACGAGGTGGAAGCGCTTGTCCGGCTGGTACAGGATGTCCTGCCGCCGGACGCGAGCGGCCACCGCTTCGTCAATGTCGTTCCTTATCGTGAATACGGCGTTGCTCTGCGCGAAGCGGTAGCGAGCGTACTCGGCGGTCTGGAGCAGGCCGGGGATGAAGGTGGACTCGAACGCCCGGAAATGTCGCGTCCTGGCGTCGAGATCGGAGATCTCCAGCTGATGGGGCTTCAAGCCCACTCGGAGCTGACGTTGCCATTCGGCGTGCTGGACTTCGAGTGTGCGGAGGGAAGCGAGGAGTGCTTCCGTCTCGTTCTCGCTGCTGGTCGCCCTCGTCCAGCCGTGGATGTCGTCGTCGGTGGGAGTCTGCTTGCCATTCTCCAATTTGCTGACCTTGGACGGCGGCCATGACAACGACTCCGCGAGCCGCCGACCGCTGAGCCCGGCGGCCGTGCGTAGCTCGCGGAGTCGCCTGCCGAGCGCGGCACGCGCCTCGTGAACGCTAGTGATGCTCGTCGTTCGCTTCGGTGGCAAAGTCGTCCCGTCGTATGGCGCGGTGCCATGCCGCATCACGCCAGTGGTTGTGCTGCACGATCACGGCCGGGTCTTCGATGTGTTCGCCACCCAGAAAATTCTCCTCGTCGTCGAAATGCAGGCGCACGAGCTTGGACGAGTCGAACAACCAGTAGTCGTAGTCCGGCAGGCCAGAGGCGTCCATACGCCTCAAATACCTGATGTCCTCCCCGGCCGCGTTCGTGTACCCCGCGCAGAAGACGCCGAAGCGGCTGTAGGCGGTGAGGGGCAGGCTCACGACCCGAACCCGTGAGAACCGCCGCCCCGCCGCGGTGGCCTCCTGGATCATGCTCAGCCAGTTCTGGAACCAGCCCATGTCCACTGCCTCGCCTGCCGTGAACTGGCGCAACGCCTCGGCCTCGTTCGCGGACTTGTAGACGTCGCGCGTCTCCAACCTGAAGGCGGTGTGTTCGAAGGTGCGGAAGAGCCGGCTGAACTCGGGGCCGGGTTCGATCACCCGGCTCAGTGCGGACCCTCCTCGCTCAGGTACCGGAGCGCGTACATCTTGAGCACGTCCTCCGGGATTTCGATCAGAGTCTCGTGGTCGGGCACGTCACCGATATCCAAGAGCGCCTGGGGGTCGGTGACCTTCCAGCCCTGAGCGATGTACGTCACGCGGTCGGTGCGGTCGGTGGCGTACAGCGTGGGCGACTGTCCCTCCTGGGAATCCGGGTCCTTGCCGAGGAACACGGCGCGCATGGCGACCTCCTTGCGAGAAACTCAGCGAACCGTTCTCAGCAAGGGTCACCGGTGGCAGTGGAAGGGTCAAGCCTTCCGACCAACGACGAATGCGCGGCGCGCCCTGAGGGCCGCCGCGCATTGCGAGCGAAGGAGGGATGGCCCGAAGGGCCTTCGCATGGTCCTAGAGGTTCAGTTTGTCGGCCTTGATCTGGCGGACGAGGTGGCGGAGGGTGTCGCGGCCGACCGTCAGGTGGCCGTTGTGGGGGTTCTTGCTGTCGCGGACGCCGATCTTGCCGTCCAGCGAGGCCAGCTCAACGCAGTCCCCGGCCGTATCACCCATGCCTGATCTGCTGCTCTTGCGCCACTCGATGTTCATTGAGCCGCTCCAACCTCTGCTCTATCAGCTCTCGTGAGCCCTGTTCGGTTAGGGCCTTTGCCCCGATTCGGTCGTACCGCAGCGCCAGTTCCCTGACCTCCGGGGCGTCGTGGACCAGTCGGCCCCCTAGCTGGGCCCACATGTAGCCTACGTTTGCCCCGGTTGATGTAGTGATCAGCTCGAAGTTCCCTTCTCCGCCGATGTGCCAGGTTCTGGCCGGGATGATCCTCACACTAGTTCGTTCGGTGAGGTCCAGAAGCACCTGGAGTTGCTCCCGCTTGGCTTCGGAAGGGATCGGCGGGTCCAGGGCCTCCTCGTCGATCAGGGCCCAGAGGTCGAGCTTCGGGAGTTGGTCCAGGAGGAGGCTCGACCGGGCCATCCGTCCTTTGACAGCGGCTTCGATGTCTCGGACACCTCGCCGGGCGGTGAGCAGATGCCGTGCGTATGTCTCCGTCTGGAACGGGACCGGGATGTACTTCGAGATGTAGGACTTGATGATCAGGGCGCCGGTCTCGAAGTCGATGAGCTGCTTCCACCACTCCTGGTCGCGGCCGAGGGTGACGGCGTACTTGCGGAGAACTCGGAACAAAGTGCCCCAAGCCTCGTCAAGCTGCTCGGCCTGGACGGAAGTCATGTTCAGGCGTCCGGCCTCCGTGTTTGCTACTCGCTGCTTGTCGGCCTGAATGATCTCGGCGACCTGGGACTGTGAGAGCCCGCGTCGAAGACGCTCCATCCGCAGGTAGACGGAAATCAGATTCCAGAACGAGTCCTCTGGACGAAGCTCGTTGGCGGCGCTCATGTGGCACTCCCCGGGGGTAGTAAAAATGCCCGTACAACTAGCGCGCTTTCTCTCCCTGCGAGCATTCTATCCCTCGGAGCGCGAAGCGGAGGGTGATTCCAGGCAAGTGTTCCCTTCCTCCGCTATCGAAAGCCCGGAGAGTGGTGGATGGAGCTGAATATGGGGAACGGACTAATTGGGCCGATATTGTCCGATTTTCTCCTGGCTCCGTCGCGCCACGCGATGGTCGCCGAGAATTAGAGGAGTGGGCCCCGGGAGGTGTCACCAGCACTTGTCCCGGGGCCCTGGGCCCGACTGGAAAGGAGTCGGACTTATGGGAGATGTTACGGGCAAGCCGCTGGAGGAGTTGGCGGTGCAGCTCAGGCAGCGGGGATACCGCGCGACGGTGCACGGGGAAAGGCTGGCCGCGTCGCTGGGCGCAGGTGACGAGCGGGTGATCGTGTGCGACGGCCGGCGGTTCCGGTGGGGTGGCGAGCGTGGGCACGTGCTCGGGGCGGCTGTCTCTTATACATATC
>NZ_VCKW01000255.1 GCF_005889715.1 Actinomadura soli | reverse complement strand
AGATGTGTATAAGGGACAGCCACCATGATCATGTCGTCCAGGCCCGGGACGTCGGGCGCCATGTCCCGGACGAAGCTCCGCGCGAACCCGACCGACCGCCGCACCCCCGGCAACGTGATCTCGCCGATCACCGCCCGGTCCCGCGCCTCCCCCACAGCATCGCCTCCAGCACCGCCTCCCCGACACCGGGCACGATCGACGTCGAGGCCCGCATCGCCTCGGCCGGCAGCTCGTAACGCGTCCACGACGGCTCCCTTCGCCTCGGGAAAGTCGCCCGTCACTCTCGCTGTACGCAGGGGAACCCGTCGCCCGTTCAGGTCCGGCACGAACGTTTTCCCTGATCGCACCCCCGATCCGACAAACAACGTGTCATGATCGCGTCCAGTCGAAGGATGGAGGAGGCATCATGAATCTGCCGGACGACCTCGACCAATTGGCACGTGCCATCATCGACGCGAACCGCTACATGACCTTGGGCACGACCGAACCCGACAACCGCCCGCGCCTTTCCCCGGTCTACTTCACCCACGCCAACTACCAGACGTTCTATTGGGTGTCGTCCCCGTCCGCGCAACATTCCCGCAACGTTGAGGCCCGCCCATCCGTGGCCCTCGCCATCTACGACTCAACCGCGGAAATCGGCTACGGCCGCTGCGCCTACATAGACGCGACCGCTTCCATCGTCCCAGACGAAGAACTACCGCAACGCTGCGCCGAAGCCTTCGCCCGCACCGACCCAGGCGCCAGGGCATTCCAGCCCGAGGAACTGAGCGGCGACGCCCGCCTGCGCCTCTACCTGGCCCACGCCACAAACCACGAAGTGCATGTCCCCGGCCGCGACCCGTCGAACGAGAGCGGCATAGACACCCGCCGCCAAGTCAACCCCTAAACCGGCGAGCGAACGTCCTCCCACCTCACGCACCCGATCATGCACGGAGGGCTGACGGTGTGAGGAATGCCCGCCCGAAACCAACCCACAGTGCGACTCCGGGATCCTGGCCAGGCCAGATCGGCTTGGCCCTCCGCAAGGCCCGCGAAGCCAACAACCTGACCGTCAACACCGCCTGCCCACCGCTACAGCCGCTCCAGCTGCTCCAGAAGTTGGCTCAGCACCCTGGAAACGGCCTCCACACCGTCGACCCCGAGAACTAGCCGACCTTCTCGACTTCTACAACGTCCACGACGCTCCCCTCCGAAGGTCCCTCCGACCCTCCCCTTCTCTACCTCGCCGAGCACGCCGGGCACACCGCCAGCCAGAGTAGGGAGCGGCCCTGCGAGGGCCTTATCTCACCCGGTGCTTTGGATCTCAGGAGTCTTGAGCGGTAGTTGGCGCTCATACGCAACTTCCAGCCGACCCTCATTCCCGCCTGTTGGAGACCCGCGCCTACTCGGGAACCGGCAAGTTGTACCTGCTGATCGCGCTGGGCATCGATGCCGCGATGAAGGGCTTCCGAGTCAAGTACACCTGGCCATCAAGCTGGCGAACGAGCTGGTTGAGGCCGCCAATGATCTGCAGCTGTCCAAGACCATCGCGCTACGGCCGAGTCGATCTTCTCTGTATTGACGAGCTCGGCTACATGGCGCTGGTCCGGCGCGGCGCCGAGTTGCTGTTCCAGGTTCTGACCGAGCGGGAGGAGAAGAACAGTCTGGCCATCGCTTCAAACGACAGTTTCGGGGGCTGGACCAAGACTTTCACCGATCCCCGCCTCTGCGCCGCAATCGTCGACCGCCTCACCTACAAGGGACCATCATCGAAACCGGCACCGACTCATGTCGCCTCGCGCAGACCCGCGCCCGGACCGAGTACAACGCCGGCTGAGCCTTCGGCCGCGACTTGATCCGGCGGGATTCACCGACTCTTCAGGTCCTCAATCGGTGGGTTGATGTCTCCACGAGCAGACGTTCTCGCACAAGGCGGTAGCCGACCGCCCGATTCACGGCGAGCATCGGCGCGTTCTGCTGGTTGACCGTCACGGTGACCGACTCGACTCTGGGGAACAGCTCATGCAGGCGCAAGGTCTGCCGGGCCTTCATCCAGCGAGCCAGCCCGCCGCCTCGGTGCCCAGGCAGCACCGCGGTGTCGTGCTGCTCAGCCACCCTGGCTTCCCAAGACGCAACCGTGGTGACCGTGGCACCGACCACCTCGTCCGACGGTGAAGGAACCACCGCACCGACGAGCAGGTGCCGGCCGCCCATCCCTGCCTCCCATGCACGGACCGCCGCGGTGTCCCAGGCCCGCGACGCCATCTGCAGCTCGGCGCCCGGAGCGTCCAGCACATGGCCCATCACCCGTCCGAACGGGGCCACCCGGTCGGCGGGCGCCGCCCCCTGCCAGAACACCAGCCGGTGATCCGGGTGCGCAGCCATCGCCAGCTCATGGCAGCGCCGCAGCGTGTCCTGATCGAGTCGCTGCTCGTGCAGTTCCAGTCGCAACACCACTCGCCATCCGCCAACAAATGGCTCTCCAGGTGGTCCCGCCAGTACGGTCGCCTGGATCCGCTCCACACCCGCGTCCGCAGCGACCCGAGCAAGCAGCCTGGACCCGACTCCCCTTCGCCGCGCCGACGGTGTCACGAACAGGCGAAGGAACCCGGCCGCGGGATCGTGCTGCTGGGTCCGCAGTTCTGCCACGCCACAGATCGACCCGGCCCTACGCGCCAGCCACCGTCGCGCACGACCCCCGGCCTCAACGCGCAACTGTTCAGCCAGTACTCCGGGATCAACCACCCCGCCCGAAAGCTCCGCCTGCCCCTCTCCGAACACATGGCACCAGGCATCCAGATCTCGTTTCCCGGATGCCTTGGCCTCGAACGCCTCAATAGCTAGCAAGTTCGCGACCTCCCTGCGGCCCCGTGACGCCGCTGCCTCGCCAGTGCCCACCCAAAGCGGTCGAAGCGGTGTCCAAAGCCATCAACATTCTCGGCCTGTTGATCACCGGCCGGTGCCCGAACCCGTCAACAAACGGTGCCGCTATCGACGGCACAGCCAAGACAGCAGCGGTGACCCCCGAAGACACGGGACACGGTGACCCCTCGAAGGCATGTCCCCGAGACGCCGTTGAGGTCGTCTGAAGTCCGCTGAGGTCGTCTCGGAGGTGGGGCGCATGGGTGCATGCCTTTCGAGATCCTTCACAGGGCCCTACGGCCGCCGCCCTGTCAGGTGTTCGACCGTCCACCCCGGGAGCCCCGTCCCGCTCCAGCGGTGATGGGACTCCCCCGCGATCCAGCCAGCCCAGCCAGCCCGCCAGCCCCGGCCGTCGCGTGAGAGCGGGGACTGGTCAGGCGGCCTGTGCGAGTCGGCCGGATTGGTCGTGTCGGGCGGGTTGCTCGGGTCGGCTGGGTTGGGTGGCTGGTGTGGGTGGGGTGGTGGTGTGGGGTGGTGGGAGGACGCGGTAGATGTGGCGTCCGGTGGTGTCGCGGATGATGTGGAGTTGTTCGGCGTTGGTGTGTTTGAAGCGGTTGTGCCATCCGCAGCACAGGGCGAGTTGGTCGATGTCGGTGGGGGCGCCTACCGCCCAGCCGGTGACGTGGTCGACCTCGCACAGGGTGCCGGGGACTTCGCAGCCTTGGACGGCGCAGGTGGGGTAGAGGGTTTCCAGGACCTGGCGTTGGCCGGGGGTGGCGAACCGGGCCCGGTGCCCCAGGTACAGCGGCACATGCCCGCGCCCCAGGATGAGGGCGGAGACACCGGCGCTCAACGCGATGCGGCGGACGTGCGCGGCGGGGATGGGGGTGCCGTCGGTGCGACGCCCCGGGGTGGTGCCGCCGGTGAGGGTGTCCAGGTCGCAGATCACGGTGACCTTGGTGGCGCGGTGCCCGCCGGCCAGCACACCGGTCAGCGCGGCGGCGGTGCGCTCGGGCAGGTCCCGGCGGTCGTCGGCCCCGGCGGGTTTGGCCAAGGGCGCCAGGGTGCCGTCCCACACGGCGGTGTCTTCGGCGTTGAGCCAGCCTTTGAGGTAGCGGCCGCCGTCCAGGGAACGGGTGCAGGTGATCCAGGACCGTTCGTACCCGCGCCGCGAATCGTCGTCGGCGGTGTCGGTGCCGTCGCGTTCGGCGATCACCTCACCGATCCGCCGCCCGAACGCGGCCACCTTCGCGGCCGAGAACCCTTGGTCGACCATGCCGAGCAGCACCGTTTCGGCTTGGGTGCAGTCTTGGTCGTTGAGGCGGGCGACGGCGTCGGTGATGGTGGTGGCGTGGCCGTGGGTCAGGTTCCCGGTGGCCAGGCGTTGGGTGAGGCGGGGCAGGCGGTGGCGTTGGCGGGCCAGGGTGATGCGCTCTTTGGCGCGGGTTTCGCGCATGCCCAGCCGTGAGCGCAGCCAGGCTTGGGTGGAGGGCAGGCCCCAGCGGCGCAGTTCACCCGAGGTGTCCACCCGGGCGATCAGGGCGGCCAGCGCGCTCTCCTGCTGATCGGATGCGGCGGCGAGGGTTTCGGCGATGTCCATGCACGCGGCCGGGGATTCGGGGGTGTTGCGTCCGGCGAGTTCGTGGGTGATCGCGGCGATGGCGTTCACCAATTCCCTGGTGGACGCCGCTGCGAGATCAACCTCAACCGAACCCATGTTCGAATGATATCAAGCACGCACCCTTACCTGTCGTGGAATAGGGGTGGTGTGGGGTTGGACTTTTGTCACCGGTTGGATAGTCGGAGTCAACCCGAAACAGGACGGCCATTCCGAAGCCGTCCCCCATCCCCATCCCCATCTTCGAATTCAGGGAACTGAGTGTGTGGGGTGGCGCGTCGCGCGGGGTAGGGCGGAGCCTGCCCGACGAAAGCTGGCCCCGTACGCAGCGTCACCCCATCCGAACACTAGAACACCAGACCACCAGACCACCAGACCAATGGGACCTAAAGCCTCGAATCTAGAACAAACTTCCAGGCCCAGACTTAGACCCCAATCGGGATTTAGTCCGCAAGTAACGCGAAAACCGCAAAGCTAGAGTTTTTCGATGGTGGCGTAGCGGAGGACTAGCGTCCGGACAGCGTAATCACCAGCGCGTTTGGTTGGACTCGCCGGACAACCCGGTCGGCTGAAGGGGGGTGGCCGGTCAGGCGTCGTAGTCGATGGTGAGGCGGGGTGCGGCGGGGATCGATTGGCAGGTGAGGATGTAGCCGGCGTCGATCTCGGCGGGGTCTAGGGCGTAGTTGCGGCGCATTTCCACCTCGCCTTCGACGAGCTTGGCGCGGCAGGTGCCGCAGACGCCGCCCTTGCAGGCGAAGGGGAGGTCGGGGCGCACCTTCTGGGCCGATTCCAGGACGGTCGCGTCCTGCGGCTGGGCGAGGGTGGTGGAGCGGCCGTCCAGGATTACGGTGACCTGGCTGGCCGGGCCCGTGGGGGCGGACTTCTTGCGGTTCGGCTCGGGCGGGACCTCGTCCACGTGGAACAGCTCCTGGTGGACGCGTTCGCGCGGCACGTCGAAGCCCCGGAGGACGCGTTGTGCGTCCTTGACCATGGCGAAGGGGCCGCAGAGCCACCAGTGGTCCACGTCGGCGACGGGCACTAGGCGGGGGAGGAGGACGCGGAGTCTGTCCGCGTCCAGGCGACCGGTGAACAGTTCGGCTTCGCGCGGCTCCTGGGACAGGACGTGGACGAGCTCGAAGCGGTCAGGGTGCGCGTCTTTGAGGTCGGCCAAATCGTCGGCGAACATGACCGTCCCGCTGCGCCGGTTTCCGTAGAGGACGGTGACCTGGGCGGTGGGGTCGGTGAGGGCGGACGCGGCGATCGACAGGACGGGGGTGATCCCGGAACCGGCGGCGATCAGCACGTGGTGCGCGGCCTCGTCGGCGGAGAGGGTGAACTTGCCCGACGGGGCGAGGACCTCGATGGTGTCGCCGGGGCGTACGTCGTGGACGAGCCAGGACGAGAACAGGCCGTCCGGGATCTCGCGGACGCCGATGCGCGGCGCTGCCCCGGCGGGTGCGCAGATCGAGTAGGAGCGGCGTTCCTCGCGGCCGTCGATCATGCGGCGGAGGGTGAGGAACTGGCCGGGACGGAACGCGTACTCGTCGCGCAGGGGTGGCGGCACGTCGAAGGTGACCGCGGCCGCGTCGTCGCACAGGCGCTCAACACCGGCGACGCGCAGGGCGTGGAAACCAGGCACGGTCAGATCTCCTTGAAGTGCTCGAACGGCTCGTGGCAGGCGTCGCAGCGGCGGAGGGACTTGCAGGCGGTGGCGCCGAACCGGGACAGCTCGACCGTGTCGGACGAGCCGCAGCGCGGGCAGTCGATCCGGCGGGTCGGGCCCAGGGTGAGGGGGATCGGGCCGGATGTGCGGCGTGGTGCGGAGCCCGGGGGCGATATCCCGGCGGCTGACAGTTTGCGGCGGCCCGGCTCGCTGATCCAGTCGGTCGTCCAGGGCGGGTCCAGGACGGTGCGGACCTGGACGTCCGCGTAACCGGCCTCGGTCAGACGGGTGCGGAGGTCGTCGCGCATCGCGTCCAGGGCGGGGCAGCCGGTGTAGGTCGGGGTGATGGTCACCTCGACGCGGCCGGACGCCTCGCTCACGTCGCGGAGGACGCCGAGTTCGGCGAGGGTGAGCATCGGCAGCTCGGGGTCGGTGACCGTTTCGGCGATCGTGCGGGCGTTCACCATGTCGCCCCCGGGTGGGCGCGGGCAACGCTTTGCAATTCGGCGAGCAGGTCGGAGAGAGGCGTGGAGTGCTTGCCGTCACGTCCGGCCGAATTCGCCGGTGGGGCGGGGGCGGGGCGTCGCAGGGTGGCCTTTGTCAGTACCTCGTCCAGGACGGTGTCGAACTCCTCGCGGACGTCGGACGGGTCGACCGCAACGCCCATGGCGGCCAGGTCGCGCTCGATTTTGTGTGCCGTGAACAGCTCGCCTGTGTGCGGCCATAGCGCGTCCAGCGCTCGTTGGGTGCGGGCATGGGAGAGGTCGGTGCCGTCGCCGAGGCGGATCGTCCAGAGGGCGGCGTGGTCGCGGTGGTAGGCGACCTCCTTGACGCTTTTTGCGGCGATTGCCGCGAGCACCGGGTCACGTGACGTGGTGAGGCGGTCGAGCAGGGCCAGGCGCCAGGTCGCGAACATCAGGAGGCGAACGGTGGAATGTGCGAAGTCGCCATTCGGCAACTCGGCCAAAACGATGTTGCGGAATTCTGGGGCGTTGCGGAAATAGGCCAGGTCGTCTTCGGCCCGGCCTGCGTCTTCGGCGGTGCCCGCGCGGGAGAGCAGGAGGCGGGCCTGGCCCAGCAGGTCCAGGGCGATGTTGGCGAGGGCGACCTCCTCCTCCAGCTCTGGCGCGTGCGTGCACCATTCCTGGAGCCGGTGCGACATGATCAGCGCGTCGTCACCGAGCATCAGGCAGTACGCCGACAGGGCGTGCCGGTCGATCCCGTCCGGGACGGACGTGTCGATCCCGGCGAGCGGGTCGTGGAAACCGGTGCCGAACGCCCAGCGGGTCTCGTCATTGTCCTCGGCTATCGCGCCGAGTGCGTTGTCGAACGCCATTACGGCCTCACATGTGCGGGACGTTCTCAGGAATGTCGTAGAACGTCGGGTGCCGATAGACCTTGTCGCCGCTGGGGGCGAAGAACGGGTCCTTCTCGTCCGGGCTGGACGCGGTGATGTCCTGCGCCTTCACGACCCAGATGCTCACGCCCTCGTTCCGTCTCGTGTAGAGGTCGCGGGCGTTGCGGAGGGCCATTGTGTCGTCGGCGGCGCGCAGCGAGCCGACGTGCACGTGGTTCAGGCCGCGCTTGCCCCGGACGAACACCTCGTACAGCGGCCAGTCCTTCTCCATTACGGCCTCCTTTCCGCGCGCTCGGCAATCTGCTTCGAAGAGGGTGCGGCGGTCTGCTTCGCGGCGTGGGCGGCGGCGGCCTCGCGGACCCAGGCGCCGTCCTCGTGGGCCGTGCGCCGGACGTCGATCCGCTCCGCGTTGCACGGGCCGTCGCCGCTGATCACGCGTTTGAGTTCCGACCAGTCGATCTCGCCGAAGTCGTGGTGGCCGCGGTCGGCGTTCCAGCGCAGGTCGGGGTCGGGGAGCGTGACGCCGAGCGCCTCCGCCTGCGGGACGGTCATGTCCACGAACCGCTGCCGGAGCTCGTCGTTGGTGTGCCGTTTGATCTTCCACGCCATGGACTGCGCGGTGTGCGTCGAGTCGGCGTCCGGCGGGCCGAACATCATGAGGGACGGCCACCACCAGCGGTTCACCGAGTCCTGCACCATCTCGCGCTGTGCGTCAGTGCCGCGCATCAGCGCCATCAGCAGCTCGTAGCCCTGCCGCTGGTGGAACGACTCCTCCTTGCAGATGCGGATCATCGCGCGGGCGTAGGGGCCGTAGGAGCTGCGGCACAGCGGGACCTGGTTGCAGATCGCGGCGCCGTCCACCAGCCAGCCGATCACCCCGACGTCGGCGAACGACAGCGTCGGGTAGTTGAAGATGGACGAGTACTTCTGCCTGCCGGAGATGAGCTTTTCGGTGAGGCCGGTGCGGTCGGCGCCGAGCGTCTCGGCCGCCGAGTACAGGTACAGGCCGTGGCCCGCCTCGTCCTGCACCTTGGCCAGCAGGATCGCCTTGCGGCGCAGCGACGGCGCCCGGGTGATCCACTCGCCCTCCGGCTGCATGCCGATGATCTCGGAGTGGGCGTGCTGGGCGATCTGCCGGACCATCGTCGTCCGGTACGCGTCGGGCATCCAGTCGCGGGGCTCGATGCGCTGGTCGCGGTCGATCGTCCGGTCGAAATGCTCCTGCGTCATGTCATTTCCCCTCCGGGCCCGCGGGCCCCGGGCGCTTGGCGACCAGGGTCAGGACGTCGTACTTCGCGACGACCGCGCCGTCCTGCCGGGTGACCTCGGTGTCCCAGCGGACCTCGCCGTAGGCGGCGTCCTCGCGCGGGGTGAGCTGCTTGGCGGTGAGCCTGACGGTCAGCTCGTCGCCGGGGAAGGTCGGCGCCATGAAGCGCAGGTTCTCCAGCCCGTAGTTCGCCAGGACGGGCCCGGGCTCGGGGTCGACGAACAGACCGGCGGCGAAGGAGAGCACCAGGTAGCCGTGCGCGACCCGTCCGCCGAAGAACGGATTCGCCTTCGCGGCCTCCTCGTCCATGTGCGCGTAGAAGGTGTCGCCGGTGAATTCCGCGAAATGCTCGATGTCGGCGAGGGTGACCGCGCGCGGACCGGCGACGACCGTGTCTCCCACGCGCAGCTCTTCGAGATGCTTGCGGAACGGATGCACGTCGTCGGGCCGGGTGGGCGCGCCCGCTGTCCAGCGGCCCGTGATGGCGGACAGCATGGACGGCCCGGCCTGGACGGCTGTGCGCTGCATGTGATGCATGACGCCGCGCATTCCGCCCATCTCCTCGCCGCCGCCCGCGCGCCCCGGACCGCCGTGGACGAGCGGCGGAAGCGGAGAGCCGTGCCCGGTGGACTCGGCGGCGTTCTCGCTGTTCAGGACGAGCAGCCGTCCGTGCCACGGCGCGGCGCCCAGCACGACCCGGCGGGCGAACCCGGGGTCGGCGGTGACGACCGAGCCGACCAGGCTGCCCTGCCCGCGGGCGGCCAGCGCGACCGCCTGCGCGGCGGTGCCGTCGTAGGGGAGCAGTGTGCTGACCGGGCCGAACGCCTCGACCTCGTGCGGCTCGGCGCGTCCGGGGTCGTCGGCGCGCAGGAGGACGGGCGACATGAACGCGCCGCGCTCGGCGTCGGCGTCCACGACCTCGACGCGTTCCGGGTCGCCGAACGCGATGCTGCCCGCGTCCAGCAGCGTCTTCAGGCGGCGGCGCACCTCTTCGCGCTGCTCAAGCCCGGCGAGCGCGCCCATCCGGACGTCCGGGTTGGACGGGTTGCCGATCTTCACCCGGGCTAGGCGTTCGCCCGCCGCTTCGGCGACCGCGTCCATCAGGGCGGCGGGCACGAGCGCACGCCGGATCGCGGTGCATTTCTGGCCCGCCTTCACCGTTATCTCAGTGACGAGCTGCTTGACGAAGAGGTCGAATTCCGGCGTGCCGGGTGTCGCGTCCGGGCCGAGGATCGAGCAGTTCAGCGAGTCGGCCTCCGCGTTGAAGCGGACGGAGCGCCCGACCACCATGGGGTGTGTGCGCAGCTTGTGGGCGGTGGTGGCGGAGCCGGTGAACGCGACCAGGTCCTGCTCGGTGAGATGGTCGAACAGGTTGCCCGTGCTTCCGCAGACGAGCTGGAGCGTCCCCTCCGGCAGGACGCCCGACTCGATGATCAGCTCGACGAGGCGCGCGGTCAGGTACGCGGTCTGGCTCGCCGGCTTGACCAGGGTCGGCATGCCCGCCAGGAACGCGGGCGCGAGCTTCTCCAGGGGGCCCCACATCGGGAAGTTGAACGCGTTGATCTGCACCGCGACGCCGTGCAGCGGGGTGCAGATGTGCCGTCCGGCGAACGTCCCGCCCTTGCTCAGCGGCTCCACGTCGCCGTCGACCAGGACGGTGTCGTTCGGCAGCTCGCGCTTGGCCTTGCTCGCGTACGACAGCAGCACGCCGATGCCGCCGTCCACGTCGATCTTCGAGTCGGCGAGGGTGGCTCCGGTGCGCGCGGACAGCGCGTACAGCTCGTCGCGGTGCTCGCGCAGTTGCAGGCCGAGCTGCTTCAGCAGCACCGCACGCTGGTGGAAGGTCAGCTCCCGCAGCGCCGGGCCGCCCACCCGGCGCCCGTGCTCCAGGGCCGCGCCCATGTCGATGCCGGACGACGAGATCCGCCCGATCTCCGCGCCGGTCACCGCGTCGGTGAGCGGGACGCCCTCGTCCTGCGGAACCTGCCAGGCGCCGGACACGTAGCTGGGAAGCGGAGCCATCGGCCCTCCTCGACGTCGGCGGCCGACCTGAATTACCGACCGTCCGTTCAGTCAGGATATCACCCCGGAACCGGTCACCGGAGAAGGCTCCGGCGCTGCGATAATGGCCGCCGTGACCAACGAGCGGGACGGACGCGACGGGCGTGGCAAGCGCGACGGGCCCGGCCGCCCCGGCCGACCTGAGCGGCGCGACGGGCGGGCGAACCGGCGGGGGCGGCCCGGCTACGACAAGGAGTCCCTGCTGCGGGTCGCCGTCAAGGTGTTCAACGAGCGCGGCTACGACGGCACCAGCATGGACGAGCTGGCGAAGCGGCTCGGCATCAGCAAGTCCGCGATCTACTACCACGTCGCGGGCAAGGACGAGCTGCTCCAGCTCGCCGTCGACCGCGCGCTCGACGGGCTCTTCGCCGCCTCCGACGAGGCCGCGGCCGTGGAGGGACGCGCGATCGACCGGTTGGAACACCTCGTCCGGGCGAGTGTCGCCGTCCTCGTCGCGGAGCAGCCGTTCGTCACCCTGCTGTTGCGGGTGCGCGGCAACACCGCCGTGGAGAAGCAGGCGCTGGCCCGCCGCCGGGAGTTCGACCGCCTGGTGTCCGGGCTGGTCGCGGAGGCCGAGGCGGACGGCGACATCCGTCCCGACATCGATCCTGTGATCACGGCCCGGCTGCTGTTCGGCCTCGTCAACTCGCTGATCGAGTGGTACCGGCCACGGCGCGGCGGGGCGGGCGCCGACGAGATCGCCGACGCCCTGTGCAAGGTCGCCTTCGACGGCCTCCGCACCCGCCCGGCCGAGTCCGAGTAGGCGGCTGGGTGGCTGAGCGCATCGGGCGCGTCGGGCGCCCGATGCGCTCTATGCGGGCGGGTCCGGCGGGCCGGGCTTAGAGCGTGTCTCATGTGGGTTGGGTGTGGTCTGCGGGATAATCCGGGATCGTGTCGGATCTTGCGCTCCGGTTGGTGCCGGATGAGTTGTGGGAGCTGGTCGAGCCGTTGGTTCCGGGGTTC
>NZ_VCKW01000254.1 GCF_005889715.1 Actinomadura soli | reverse complement strand
GGGGAGGGCGTCGACGGGGGCCTGGTATTCCATGGACTCGCGCTCCATGCGGAAGCCGAGTTCCTCGTTGACGGCGAGCATGTGGGCGTTGTCGCCGGCGTTGTCGGTCTCGATCTCGCGGACCTCGGGGCGGGCCGCGGCCAGCCACTGGAGCATCGCCGCCTTCACCCAGATGCCGATCCGCCGGCCGCGGTGCTCGGGGACGACGGCCGTGTCGTACTGGCCGGCGCGGCGGGCGTCGTCGTGCGGGACGACGACCTCGGTGAACCCGGCGACGACGTCGCCCGACAGCGCGGCGACGGTGTACAGGTCGTCGCCGCGCTTGGCGACGACCTCCTCGGTCTCGCGGACGCGGTGGGCGTCCCAGGGCGAGCCGTCGACCTCGGCGAAGTCGGCCATGGCGTGCTTGGCGCGGGCGAGGGCGGACGCGTGCTCGTCCGGCACGACGCCCCGCCAGCGGACGAGCCGGTACCCGGCGGGCGCGGCGTCCAGGAGCCCCGCGAGCCGCTCGGGCGGGACGTCGTCGAGCCGCAGCAGCATGCCGCGCAGGGTGAGGACGCACTCGAAGCCGTGCGACTCCAGGAACGGGACGGCGGGCGTGCCCGCGAGGACCTGCGCGATCACGCTGGTGCGGCCGTCGGCGCGCAGCCCCTCGGCCGCGGCGGCGAGGAGCCGCCCGCCGAGCCCGCGGCGGCGCAGCGGCGGCCGGACCTGGATGTCGATCTCGGCGGGACGCCCCGCGCCGGGCTCGCCGGGCAGCCGGAGCGCGGCCACACCGGCCAGCCGGTCGCCGTCGGCCACCCCCCACAGCCGCCGCCGCGATCCGGGCTCGGCGCCGAGCAGCCGCAGCGCGGTCTGCTCCGGGTCGGGGGCGGGGTCCCCGGCGGGGTCGGCGGCGTGGACGGCGCTGAGCACCTCGTGCCACTCCCGGATCTGCGCCTCCGTCGGATCATCGAGCGCGATGACGTCCATTCGACTGTTGTACCTGATCGGCGTGCCGCGCGACCGGCGGCCCGGGGCAACGCGGGGGTTTCGGACAGCGCGAACGAGGGTCAGCGGCCCCGCGAGAACGCCTCCAAGATCCGCTCGGCGGCCAGCGCGGGGGTGAGGCCGCCGTCCGCGACCTCCTTCTCCAGCAGGGGCGCGAGCCTGCGGACGTCGGGGTGGGCGTGCAGTTCGCCGAGGAGCCGTTCGCGGACCATCGCCCACGTCCAGCCGACCTGCTGGCGGCGGCGCCGCGCCTCCAGCTCGCCGGACTCGCGGAGCCGATCGTGGTGCTCGGCGAGCTTGCCCCACACCGTGTCGAGGCCGGTGCCCTCCTTGGCGCTGCAGGTCAGGACGGGCGTGTCGCGGACGCGCTCGTCGCTGCGCAGCAGCCGCAGCGCGCCCGACAGCTCGCGGGCGGCGCGCTTGGCCTCCAGCTGGTGCTCGCCGTCGGCCTTGTTGACGGCGATGACGTCGGCCAGCTCCAGGACGCCCTTTTTGATGCCCTGGAGCTGGTCGCCGGTGCGCGCGAGGGTGAGGAACAGGAACGTGTCGACCATCTCGGCGACGGTCGTCTCCGACTGGCCGACGCCGACCGTCTCCACGAGGACGACGTCGTACCCGGCGGCCTCCATGACGACCATCGCCTCGCGGGTGGCCTTGGCGACGCCGCCGAGCGTCCCGGCCGTGGGCGAGGGGCGGATGAACGCGTCCGGGTCGGCGGCGAGGCGCTGCATGCGGGTCTTGTCGCCGAGGATGCTGCCGCCCGTCCGGGTCGAGGACGGGTCGACGGCGAGCACCGCGACCCTGTGCCCGTCGCCGGTGAGGCGGGTGCCGAGCGCGTCGATGAACGTGGACTTGCCGACGCCGGGCACGCCGGTGATCCCGACGCGGCGGGCGTCCCCGGTGTGCGGGGTCAGCTCGACCAGCAGCTTCTGCGCCAGCTCCCGGTGGTCGGGACGGGTCGATTCGACGAGCGTGATCGCCCGCGCGATCCACGCCCGGGACCCGTCCCGCACCCCGGCCGCGTAGTCGTCCAGCCCCGCGCTCACGTCTCTCCGTGGCCCAGCCTGGCGGTCAGCTCGGTGAGCAGGCCGGACGCCGCGTCCGCGAGGACGGTGCCGGGCCCGAAGATCGCGGCGGCGCCGGCGGCGCGCAGCTCGTCGAAGTCCCCGGGCGGGATCACCCCGCCGACGACGATCATGATGTCGGCGCGGCCCAGCGCGGCCAGCTCGGCGCGCAGCGCGGGCACCAGCGTGAGGTGCCCGGCGGCGAGCGAGTTGACGCCGACGATGTGCACGTCGGCCTCCACCGCCTGGCGGGCGACCTCCGCCGGGGTCTGGAACAGCGGGCCCACGTCGACGTCGAAGCCGAGGTCGGCGAAGCCGGTCGCGATCACCTTCTGGCCGCGGTCGTGGCCGTCCTGGCCCATCTTGGCGACGAGGATGCGGGGGCGGCGGCCCTCGGCGTCCTCGAACGCGGCGGCCGCCGCGCGCGCCTTCTCGATCGCGGTCACCTGTCCCGCCTCTTCCCGGTACACACCGGAGATCGTACGGATCTGCGCGGCGTGCCGCCCGTACGCCTTCTCCAGCGCGTCGGAGATCTCCCCGACGGTGGCCTTGGCGCGGGCGGCGTCGATGGCGAGCGCCAGCAGATTGCGTTCCAGGCCGGGCTCGCGGGTGCCGTTCTCTGCGGCCTCGGCGGCGCGGGTCAGGGCGTCCAGCGCGGCCAGCGCCGCGGGCTCGTCGCGCTCCTCCCGCAGGCGCCGCAGCTTGTCGATCTGCCGCGCGCGGACGGCGGCGTTGTCGACCTTGAGGACGTCGATCTCCTGCTCGGTGTCCGGACGGTACTTGTTCACGCCGATAACGGGCTGCCTGCCGGAGTCGATGCGGGCCTGCGTGCGGGCGGCGGCCTCCTCGATGCGCAGCTTCGGCAGGCCCTCGTCGATCGCCTTCGCCATCCCGCCGGCCTCCTCGACCTCGGTGATGTGGCCCCAGGCGCGGCGGGCGAGGTCGTAGGTGAGCCGCTCGACGTAGGCGCTGCCGCCCCACGGGTCGATCGTGCGGGTCGTCCCGGACTCCTGCTGCAGGACGAGCTGCGTGTTGCGGGCGATCCGGGCCGAGAAGTCGGTCGGGAGGGCGAGCGCCTCGTCCAGCGCGTTGGTGTGCAGCGACTGTGTGTGCCCCTGCGTGGCGGCCATGGCCTCGACGCAGGTGCGGGCGACGTTGTTGTAGACGTCCTGCGCGGTGAGCGACCAGCCGGACGTCTGCGAGTGCGTCCGCAGCGACAGCGACTTGGGGTTCTGCGGGTCGAACGTCTTCACGAGCCTGGCCCAGAGCAGGCGGGCCGCGCGGAGCTTGGCGACCTCCATGAAGAAGTTCATCCCGATCGCCCAGAAGAACGACAGGCGGGGCGCGAACGCGTCGATGTCCAGGCCCGCCTCGCGCCCGGCGCGGATGTACTCGACGCCGTCGGCGAGGGTGTAGGCCAGCTCCAGGTCGGCCGTCGCCCCGGCCTCCTGGATGTGGTAGCCGGAGATCGAGATGGAGTTGTACTTCGGCATCCGCCGCGAGGTGAACGCGAAGATGTCGGAGATGATCCGCATGGACGGCTGCGGCGGGTAGATGTAGGTGTTGCGGACCATGAACTCCTTGAGGATGTCGTTCTGGATCGTCCCCGCGAGCGCCTCCGGCTCCACCCCCTGCTCCCCGGCCGCGGCGATGTAGAGCGCCAGGACGGGCAGGACGGCGCCGTTCATGGTCATCGACACGCTCATCCTGTCCAGCGGGATGCCGTCGAAGAGCTGCCGCATGTCGTAGATGGAGTCGATCGCGACGCCCGCCATGCCGACGTCGCCGGACACGCGCGGGTGGTCGGAGTCGTAGCCGCGGTGGGTGGCCAGGTCGAACGCGACCGACAGGCCCTTCTGCCCGGCCGCGAGGTTGCGGCGGTAGAACGCGTTGGACTCCTCGGCGGTGGAGAAGCCGGCGTACTGGCGGATCGTCCACGGCTGCGTCGCGTACATCGCCGGGTACGGGCCGCGCAGGAACGGCGCGATGCCCGGGTAGGTGTCGAGGAAGTCGAGCCCGGCGAGGTCGTCGCCGGTGTACAGCGGCCTGACGCCGATGCCCTCGGGCGTGTCCCACGTCTGGGCGTCCGGGTCGCGGCCCGTGGCGTCGGCGACGGCGGCGCGCCACCGCTTGGCGGCCTCGTCGGCGGGGGGCGCCGTCCCGAGCTCGATCTCGCTGAAGTCGGGGATCATTCGTTCACTCCCAGATCACGGAGGGCGGTCTCCAGCACCTCGATCGCGTCGCATCCCGCGTACACGCCGGCGTCCACGCCCTCATAGGTACCTTTACCCGCGAGCCAGATCTTCACAGCACCCGCGTCCCGGAGATCCCGAGCCGCCTCCGCGGCCTGATCTTCGTACACCGCGTCGCTGGAGCAGAGGCAGGCGAGGGTCGTCCCGGACGACTCGAACTCCTCGGGCGGGCCGCTGACCGTCTCGATCCCGCCCGCCTGGAACAGGTTGGCGGCGAACGACGCCCGCGCCGTGTGGACGGCGATGGGCCCGAGCGTGGCGAGGAACACCCGGGGACGCGCGCCGGTCGCCTCGGCGTGCGCGTCGGAGCGGTCGCGGAGGGCCTCGAAGTCCTGCGCGTACGTGACGACAGGGAGTTGGGCCCGCGACGTGAAGTGCGAATAGGCGCTGGCCCGTTCCGGGGCGCCCTCCCGCTCGGGGAGGGTCTCGGCGAGGTTGGGGAACTCGCTTACTCCGGTCAGGGGCGCCTTGCGGCGGGCGATGTCCTCGCGGCGCCGCGCCCACGTCGCGGCGATCCGGTCCGCGACCAGGCCCGATTCGAGGGCGGCGGCGAGCCCGCCCGCCTTCTCGATCTCGGTGAACCAGGCCCAGGCGGCGTGGGCGAGGCCCTCGGTGAGGCTCTCGGCGTACCAGGACCCCCCGGCCGGGTCGACGACGCGGGCGAGGCTCGACTCCTCCAGCAGCAGGGTCTGGGTGTTGCGGGCGATGCGGCGGGCGAAGCCGTCGGGGAGGCCGAGCGAAGCTCGTCGTTTGAATGGTGGTGGGTGGGGGCTGGAGGACGGGAGGCCGAGGCGGGCGTCGAACGGCTGGACGGTGACCGCGTCCGCGCCGCCGGTCCCGGCCGCGAACGCGGCGAGGGTGGTGCGGAGCATGTTCACCCACGGGTCGCGCCGCGTCATCATCGCCGACGAGGTGACCGCGTGGATCCGCGCGGACGTCCCGTCGGCGGCCCCGCCGACCTCGGCGACGCGCGCCCACAGGCGGCGGGCGGCGCGGAGCTTGGCGATCGAGGCGAACTGGTCGGCGTTGACGGCGAGGCGGAACTCGATCTGGCCGAACGCCTCGTCCACGCTCAGCCCGGCCTCGGTGAGGGCGCGCAGGTAGGCGACTCCGGCGGCGACCGCGGCGCCCAGTTCCTCGGCATCGGAGCCGCCCGCGTCGTGGTACGGGGTGCCGTCCGCGACGACGGCGCGCAGCTTCGGGAACTCGCGGACGCATCGGACGGCCAGCGCGGCGGCGCCGTCCAGGGAGCCGGGCGTCCCGATGCGGGCGGCCTGCCCGAGCGGGTCGGCGCCGAGGGTACCGGACGCGTCCGCCGCGTTCCCGCGCTCGGCGACCAGGGCGAGGAACGCGTCCGCGGCCCCGGCCGTCTCCGTTCCCGCGTCGAGGGCGACGGGCGCGAGGTCGAGCAGGACGCCGCGCAGCGCCTCCCCGAGCGCGCTGACGGGGAGCCCGCCGTCACCGAGCCGCAGCCAGATGGACGTGGCCCCGTTCTCCAGGTCGGCGAGGATCGCCTCGCGGGTGACCGCCGGGTCGGGATGCGCGTGGAGCTGCCGGACGTCCCAGCCCGCGATGCCCTCGCCGTCGGGCCGCACCTCGCGGACGTACGGGGCGAGCCCGGGACGTCCCGGCGGCGCGTCCTCGCGGGTGTAGAGCGGGGCGATCGGCACGCCGTCGTACGACTCGCGGGTCAGCAGGTCCTCGATCTCGCCGAGAGGGGTGTCCTCCGCCGCCGCGCCGGATCTGCGCAGCACCCCCTTCACCATCTCCCGCCACCGGTCGCGTCCGGCCGGGGAGAAGGCGGCAGCCAGTTCGATTTCGTCAGGCGGCACCGTCATGTCCTGGATCGTAGGCGAGCGACCGAACGCGCCTCTAATGCGGGTCCCGCCGACCGGGGCCGGGCGGAGGGCGGCCGGCGCGCGTCCCGGTTAGCGGTGCGGCGCCCGGGAAAGACCAGGCCATGACCCTGGCTGCGCTCCCCGGCGACCTGTACCACATGCAAGAGCTCCTCGACGAGCGCGAGAAGGAGATCGTCGGACGGGTGCGCGGCTTCCTGGGGTCGAAGGTCGCGCCGATCGCGAACCGCTGCTGGGCGCGGGCCGAGTTCCCGTTCGACCTGATCCCGGAGTACGGCGAGCTGGGCATCGCCGGGCTCGCCCACGACGAGTGCCCGGGCGAGAAGCCGAGCAGCCTGCTCACCGGGTTCCTGGCGATGGACATGGCGCGGGTGGACCCGTCCATGGCCACGTTCTTCGGCGTCCACGCCGGGCTGGCGATGGGCAGCATCGGCCGGTGCGGCTCGCCGGAGCAGCGCGAGCGCTGGCTGCCCGCGATGGGACGGATGGAGAAGATCGGGGCGTTCGCGCTCACCGAGCCGGAGGGCGGGTCGGACGTCGCGCTCGGCCTGCGCACCACCGCCCGCCGCGACGGCGGCGAATGGGTGCTGAACGGCGCCAAACGCTGGATAGGGAACGCGACGTTCGCCGACTACACCATCGTGTGGGCCAGGGACGAGGCCGACGGCCAGGTGAAGGGGTTCTTCGTCGCGAAGGGCACCCCCGGGTTCACCGCCACCCGCATCGAGAACAAGATCGCGCTGCGGACCGTCCAGAACGCCGACATCACCCTCAGCGACTGCCGTGTCCCGGAGGGCGACCGGCTCGCCGGGGCGGCCACGTTCAAGGACACCGCCGCGATCCTGCGCCGGACGCGCAGCGGCGTCGCCTGGCAGGCCGTCGGGGTCATGCTCGCCGCCTACGAGATCGCCCGCGACTACGCGGTGGAGCGCGAGCAGTTCGGACGGCCGATCGCCAGGTTCCAGCTCGTCCAGGATCTGCTGGTCAGGATGCTCGGCAACGCGACCGCCTCGCTCGGCATGGTGGTGCGGCTCGCCCAGCTCCAGGACGACGGCCTGTACCGCGACGAGCACTCGGCGCTGGCCAAGGCGTACTGCACGAGCCGCATGCGGGAGGCCGTCGGCTGGGCGCGGGAGCTGATGGCGGGCAACGGGATCGTCCTCGACTACGGCATCGGGCGGTTCGTCGCCGACGCCGAGGCGCTCTACTCCTACGAGGGCACCCGGGAGATCAACACGCTGATCGTCGGGCGCGCCGCGACGGGCCACGGCGCGTTCGTCTGACCCTGCGCGTTCGACCGGCGCGTTCGTCCGGCCCTTCGCCTGACCCCGGAAGGCCCTGTGGCGAGGGGCGTTGCTAAAGTTCGGCGCAGAGCGTTCGGCTCGAATCCCCAACGGATCCCTGCAGAGGAAGACCAACGCATGTCGACTGGCAGCCACGCCGGGCGCCCGAAGTCCTGGGTCGCGGTGACCATCATCTTCGTCGGTTTCGTCGTCGGCGGCGTGGGCCTCGTCATGGGACCCGACTGGATCGTGTTCGGGGCGGGCGCCGCGCTGACCGTGATCGGCGGGATCATCGCGCTCGCCGTCGACATCATGACCGACGTGGTCGTCGACGAGCCCCGGGGCTGACGATGTTCGGCCGCCCTCCGATCGAGGAGCGGATCGCGGCCCGGCAGCGCGAGCTCGGGCCGCTCAAGCCGGGGAAGGTCTTCCCGCACGCCCCCGCCAGGATGCTGTTCCTCGTCAGCATCGGCATCGTCGTGGTCACGCACTTCGCCGCGCTGTCGCTGTACTTCTTCGACTCCGGCGGCTGACGCGGGGGCTCCCGGGCGGATCAAGACCGGTCACGGGGGAAGGTTTCGGACCGTCCGGCAGGTGCGCGCGTGGCGGTGGCCACGTACGGTCAAGGGGAAGCAGCCTCCTGCGTCGCTCCCGAGCCCGAGGTGGTGGGATGCCGCTGCGATTCGGAATCGAGGAAGAGTACTTCGTCGTCGATCCCGTCTCCCGGGAGGTCGTCCCGCGTGCCGCCGCCGTCGTGCGGCGCGCCGAGGCGGCGCTCGGAGAGCGCGCCTCCACGGAGCTGGTCGACTTCCTCGCCGAGGCCAAGACTCCCCCGTGCGACGACCTCGACAAGCTCGACGAGCAGATCCGCGCGATGCGGGCGGCGATGGCGGCCGCGGCGGCGGCCGAGGGCGTCCGGCTCGCCGCGACCGGGACCCCGGTGCTCGGCGAGCTGTTCCCCGCCCCGATCAGCGCGGGGGCCCGCTACGCCGAGAGCCGCGCGACCTACCGGGGCCTGGACGACGAGCAGTGCATCTGCTCCTGCCACGTCCACGTGGAGATGCCCGACCGCGAGCACGCCGTCCAGGTCAGCAACCATCTGCGGCCATGGCTGCCGACGCTGCTGGCGCTGGCGGCGAACTCGCCGTACTGGGCCGGGCGCGACACCGGCCACGCCTGCTGGCGGGTGATGGCGTGGGCGCGATGGCCGGTCGCGGGCCCGCCCCCGTTCTTCGAGTCGTCCGCCCACTACGAGGACGTCGTCGCGACGCTGCTCGGCTGCGGCGCGCTGATGGACACCGGCACGATCTTCTGGGACGTGCGGCCCTCGGCGCGGCTGCCGACCGTGGAGATCCGGCTCGCCGACGTCGCGCCGACCGCCACGGACGCGGCCGTGTTCGCGGCGCTGATCCGCGCGCTGGTGCGGGTCTCGTCCGCCGCGGTGGACGCGGGCGAGCGGGCGCCCGACCCGCCGCAGGAGCTGCTGCGCGCCGCGTACTGGCTGGCCGCGCGGGACGGCCTCGCCGGGAAGGGCGTGGACGTGCGCACAGGCCGTCCCGCCGGGTTCCGGGAGCTGGCCGGCGACCTGCTCGCGCACGTGCTGCCCGCGCTGCGCGACGCCGGGGATCTCGGGGCCGTCACCCGCGGCGTCCACCGCCTGCTCACCGGCGGGACGGGCGCGGAGCGCCAGCGCGGCGCCTACCGGCGGCGCGGCCGGCTGACCGACGTGGTGGACGCCGCGATCCTGCGCGACCGGTGAGCCCGGCCCGCCGGGGAGCGATTCGACGGCCCGGTAAGCGCTTTCGGCTATGAAAAATGTGACTTTACGGACTTAACCCGTTTTTTCGAGGTCATCAGCGGGTAGGCGACGTGGTGACCATCGCTCGCCGAGGCGGCCGTCCAGCCCGGGGGAACGCGGCGGAAAGGCCGTCTCGTACGAGCGGCTCCCGACGGTACCCTCGACCCGATGCACGTGCATACGCCATCCGCCCCGAACGGAGTGTCCGCGCGATGAGCCCCAGGCCCGGGGGGCCGGGCACGTCGCCGCGCGACACCTTCGTCCACCCGGCCCTCTTCTACCGCGACGGCGAGGAGTACCTCGCGGGCACGGTGCCGTTCATCCGCGCCGGACGCGTGGCGGGCGAGCCCGTGGCCGTCGCGGTGCCGGGCGAGCGCCTGGGCACGCTGCGCGCGGCGCTGGGCCGCACGGCCGGCGAGGTGACCTGGCTGGACATGTCCGAGGCGGGGCGCAACCCGGGCCGCATCATCCCGGGCGTGCTGCGCGACTTCGCCGACCGGCACGCCGCCGGGCGGGTGCGGATCATCGGTGAGCCGGTGTGGCCGGGCCGGTCCGCCACCGAGTACCCGGCCTGCGCCCAGCACGAGGCGCTGATCAACCTGGCGTTCGAGGGGCGCGGCGTGTCGATCCTGTGCCCCTACGACGTGAGCGGCCTGGACGACGTCGCGATCGCCGACGCCCGCGCCACCCATCCCGTCGTGATCGACCGGCACGGCGAGCACGTGAGCGGCGACTACGCGCCCGACCGCGTCATCAGCGCCTACAACCGGCCGCTGCCGGAGCCGTCCGCCGCCGTCGCGATGAGCTTCGACCTGGACGCGCTGCCCCTCCTCCGGGAGTTCGTCACCCGGTGGGCGGCGCGGCTCGGCCTCGGGCCGCGGGCGGTGGGCGACCTGGAGCTGGCCGCGAACGAGCTGGCCGCCAACTCGTGCCTGCACGGCGGCGGGGCGGGCACGGCGCGGCTGTGGTCGGAGGACGGCCAGGTCGTCTGCGAGGTCCGGGACGCCGGGACGATCACCGACCCGCTGGCCGGGCGGCGGCCCGCCGACATGAGCCCCGACGGCGGCCGCGGCATCCTGATGGTCAACCATCTCGCCGATCTCGTCCGGATGCACACCGGCCCGGAGGGCACCACGGTCCGCGTCTACATGCGCCGCTGAGCCCGTGCTCACGGGGCGATCGCGCGGGTGATCCCGGCGAGCGTCTCGGCGAGGAGCGCCTCACGCCCGGTCGACGCGGCGTACTCGGCGAGCGTCGCGCTCAGGTTCAGCGCGAGCACGCGCGCCGCCGCCTCCCGGTCGGGCGGCACGGGCCCGTACTCCGCCAGGAACGCGGCCCGCGCGGCGCCGCCGAACCCCGCGTAGGCGAGGGACAGGTCGACGGCCGGGTCGGCCAGGCAGACATCGCCCCAGTCGATCACTCCGGCGGCGCGCCCGTCCGGGGCGAGCAGCAGGTGCCGGACGTGCAGGTCCCCGTGGACGATCACCGGTTCGCCGTCCGGGACGCTCCACCCGCGGGCCTTGGCGAGGAACTCGTCCACGGCCGGGTCGCGCTCCCACACGCCGAGCCCGGCGAGCGCGTCCAGGCGGCCGGGCGTCCGCGCCGCCCGGTTCGCCGGATCGGCCCGTCCCATCGGGTCGAGCGGGAGCCCGTCCCCGGCCGCGCGGACGAGCGCCGGGTCGTGCAGGGCACGCAGGAACGCCCCGACCTCGGCGGCGAGGGCGGCGCGCCGGTCCTCCGGCGGGCGGACGCCGGCGAACTCGCGGCCCGGGATCATCCGCGCGCCCCAGAACGGCCACGGGAAGTCGTCCGACGGCTCGCCCGCGAAGCGCGGCACGGGCACCGGCAGCGGCAACCGCGGCGCCAGGACGGGCAGCGCCGCCATCTCCCGCTCGACGCCCGGGACCGCGATCCGGCGGCGCGGGAACCGGAACACCCACGCTCCCCCGACGAGGAAGACCGTGTTGTCCCAGCCGGTGGCGAGCCGCTCCACCGGGGCGCCGCGCAGCTCGCGGAACCGCCGTCCGATCAGCGCGGCGGCCAGGTCGGCGGTGACCTCGCGCTCGGGGGCCCATTCGGGGGGCGGCGGCGATCCGTCCGGTCGGCTGGTCACGCCCGTCAACGCTACCCCGATGCGGAGACTTGACCCGGCCCCAGGTGTAGCGGGCGGACGCCGGGAATGATCCCTGCGCCCGATCTCTGCCGACCTCAATGGGGAACGATGCGTTTTCTGGCTCGCGCTCACCAGGTGCCCGTCAGGCTGATCGTGGGGGCGTTCATCGTGAACTCGGGGCTGTCGAAGCTCAAGGGCGGGGACGAGGTGGCCGAGCAGACCCACGGCACGGCGAAGGCCGCCTACCCGTTCCTGGAATCGCGGGACGCGCGGGAGTTCACCCGCGCCCTCGGCACCACCGAGGTGGCGCTCGGCACGGCCGTGATGGTGCCGCTGGTGCCCTCGCTCCTCGCGGGCGCGGCGCTCACCGCGTTCGCGGGCGGGCTGGGCGGCCTGTACCTGCGGCTTCCCGGCATGCGGGAGCCCGGCGGGCTGCGTCCGACCCAGCAGGGCATCCCGCTGGCCAAGGACACCTGGCTCCTCGGCATCGGCGCCGGCCTCGTCCTGGAGGAGCTCGGCCGGGCCCGCGGCGGACGCCGCGGGCGCGGGCGGGGGCGACGC
>NZ_VCKW01000253.1 GCF_005889715.1 Actinomadura soli | reverse complement strand
CACATGGCCCCAGCCGGCGAGTTGGGCGCGGCCAGCGCCCGGTCGCTGCTGCTGACCGTGCTGGGAGAGTTCGTCCTGCCCGGCGGCGAACCGGTCTGGACGGCGGCGTTCCTGCGGGCGCTCGCGCTGCTCGGCCTGGAGGAGAAGGCCGTCCGGCAGGCGCTCGCACGCAGCGCCGCCGACGGCTGGCTCGCCGGTGAGCGCCACGGCCGGTGCACCGCCTGGCGGCTCACCCCGTCCGGGAAGCGGCTCCTCACCGACGGCACCGACCGCCTCTGCGACTTCGGCCGTCCCGCCGGGGACTGGGACGGGCAGTGGCTGGTGGTCCTCGCCACCGTCCCGGAGACCAGCCGCAGGCTCCGCCACCTGCTGCGCACGCGGCTCGCCTGGAACGGGCTCGGGAACCTCTCCCCCGGCGTGTGGGTCAGCCCGCGTCCGGGACGCGAGCGCGAGGTGCGCGAGGTCCTCGCCGAGATCGGCGTCGCGGACACGTCCACGCTGTTCACCGGGCGGCTCGGCGACCTGTCCGAGGCGCGGCGCGTGGCCCGGCGGGCGTGGGACCTGGACGAGATCCAGCCCGCCTACGAGGACTTCGTCGACGCCGTCCGCGAGCTGCGTCCCGGCGACGAACCCGGGACGTTCGCCGCGCACACCAGGCTCGTCCAGGCGTGGCGCCGGTTCCCGTTCCTCGACCCTGGCCTGCCCGCGGAGCTGCTGCCGGACGGCTGGAGCGGCTTCCGGGCGGCCGCGCTCTTCCACGAGCGCCGCGCCGCGTGGCGTCCCGTCGCCGTCCGCCAGTGGAAGGCCATGGCGGACGGCTGACCCCGGCGGGGGGTGTAGGAGGCGCGCCGCGGGGAAGTCGGAGAAGGTCGCCGCCGCGATGGGAGGTCTGGGATGGGCGGTTTGGTGGGACGGAACCTGCTCGCCGGGCCCGAACCCGACGTCGCCGCCGACGCGGGCCATCCCGACCCGCCGCCCCGGATGGGGTTCTTCACCGACACGTCGGTGTGCATCGGGTGCAAGGCGTGCGAGGTGGCGTGCAAGGAATGGAACGCCGTGCCCGAGGACGGCCTGGAGTTCACCGGCATGTCCTACGACAACACGCAGGGCCTCGGCGCCGACACCTGGCGGCATGTCGCGTTCATCGAGCAGAACAAGCCGATGGGCCACGCCGAGACTGGAGCCGGCGACGGCGGCGCCACGGACCTCCGGTGGCTGATGGCGTCCGACGTCTGCAAGCACTGCACGCACGCCGCCTGCCTGGACGTCTGCCCCACCGGTTCGCTGTTCCGCACCGAGTTCGGCACCGTCGTCGTCCAGGAGGACATCTGCAACGGGTGCGGGTACTGCATTCCCGCGTGCCCGTACGGGGTCATCGACCAGCGCAAGGGCGACGGACGGGCGTGGAAGTGCACGCTCTGCTACGACCGGATCGGCGCGGGCATGGAGCCGGCGTGCGCGAAGGCGTGCCCGACCGACTCCATCCAGTACGGGCCGCTCGACGAGTTGCGCGAGCGCGCCGCCCTGCGCGTCGACCAGCTGCACGACCTCGGCGTCGACGACGCCCGCCTGTACGGCCACGACCCGGACGACGGCGTCGGCGGCGACGGCGCGTTCTTCCTCCTGCTGGACGAGCCCGAGGTGTACGGGCTGCCACCGGACCCGGTCGTCACGACCCGCGACCTGCCGTCCATGTGGAGGCACGCGGGCATGGCGGCGGCCGCGATGCTCGGCGGGCTCGCCGCCGTCTTCGCCGTCCACGGCCGCGCGGGAGGCGGACGATGAGCACGTCCGGCGTCGGCAAGGACGGCATGCACGGCGAGCGGCCCGGCCGGGAGGCGCAGGTCGGCAAGGGCCCGCAGCGCCGCGGCCGGAAGCGCGGCAGGCACCGGGGCGAGAAGGCCATGGTCCCGGACGCCGAGTTCACGTCGTACTACGGCAGGCCGATCCTGAACCCGCCCGTCTGGAAGGCGTCCGACGTCGCCGCGTACTTCTTCCTCGGCGGCCTGGCCGGGGCCGGTTCGGTCCTCGCCGCGGGCGCGCACCGCACCGGGCGTCCCGTCGCGGCGCGGGCGCTGAAGATCTCCTCGCTGGCGGCGCTCGGCGGGTCCACGGCCGCGCTGATCCACGACCTCGGACGGCCCGAGCGGTTCGTCAACATGCTGCGGGTGATGAAGCCGACGTCGCCGATGAGCATGGGCTCGTGGCTGCTGGTCGCCTACGGTCCCGCCGTGGGCGCGGCGGCCGTCCTGGACGTCACCGGCCTCTTCCCGCGCCTCGGCGGGGCGGCCACCGCCGGAGCCGCCGCGCTGGGCCCGTCCGTCTGCACCTACACCGCCGTCCTGGCCGCCGACACGGCGGTGCCCGCCTGGCACGAGGCCCACCGCGAGCTGCCGTTCGTGTTCGCGGCCTCGGCGGTGGCGGCCGCGTCCGGCATGGCCCTGGTCACGGCTCCGCCCCGCGAGACCGGGCCGATGCGCACCGCCGCGGCGCTCGGCGCGGCCCTGGAGCTGGCCGCCGCGAAGATCCTGGAGCATCGAGCCGGGCTGGCCGCCGAGCCGTACAAGAAGGGCAAGGCCGGCCGGTTCGTGCGCGCGGGCGAGATCCTGTCGGTCGCGGGCGCCGCCGGGGGCGTCCTGCTCGGCGGGCGCGGCCGCGCGGCGGCGGCGCTCAGCGGGGCGGCGCTCCTGGCGGGCTCGGCCTGCACGCGCTTCGGCGTGTTCCACGCCGGGACGCAGTCGGCGCGCGACCCCAGGTACACCGTGATCCCGCAACGGGAGCGGCTCCGGGCCGCCGCTGGATAGGCTGGCCCCTTACTGCAGGCGCAGGAGAGGGGCCCTCCGTGCCCGGTCAGGCCGCCGAGAGAACGCGCATCATCGAAGCCGCGTACCGGTGCCTCGCCGACGCGCAGGGCGCCCCCGTGTCCATCACCGAGATCCTGACCGCGGCGGGCCTGTCGACCCGCGCGTTCTACCGCCAGTTCGAGTCCAAGGACGCGCTGCTGCTGGCGATGTTCCGGCGCGACGGCGCCCGGGTGATGGACGAGCTCCGGGAGCTCGCCGCGGCCGCCGGGTCCCCGGCCGAGGCGCTCGGCGCGCTCATCGCGGGGATGCTCGGCATCACCGCCGACGAGCGCCGCCGCCAACGCGTCCTGGCGCTCACGTCCGGCGAGGCGACCCGCGCCCGGGGCTACGCCGGGGAGCGCGGGCGCGTGATGGCGGAGCAGGAGGCGATCATCGCCGAGATCCTCGCGGCCGGGCTGGCCGACGGCTCGTTCCCGTGGGCCGACCCCGGCCCGGACGCGCGGTTCGTCCTCGCCGCGCTCGGCCAGGCGTTCGAGGACCAGATGGCGGGAACCGCCAAGACCACCGCCGCCGAGGCGGCGGCCCAGATCACGAGGTTCGCGCTGCGGGCCCTGGGCGCGCGCCCGCCCGGCTGATCAGGCCGCGGACCCGTCCTCGGCCTTCGCCGCCGGACGCCAGAAGACGGCCAGCAGGAGCGCGGCGCCGGCGCCGCCGGCGAGGGCGGTGATCGCGAAGCCCGGCCAGCCGGCCAGGTCGTCCGACACCCCGAGCGCCCGGTCGAGGGAGACCGCGCCGCCGCCGAGCGCGCCGAGCGCGCACGCCACCAGGATGATCATCACGACGTACTCGTAGCCCTGGCCGGGCCGGAAGATGAAGAAGCCGTTGCGCAGGTGCGCGGTGATGAACGCGACCGCCATCGTGCCGACCGCGCCCGCCGCGGCGAGCGGGGTGAGCAGCCCGAGCAGCAGCAGGACGCCCGCGCCGAGCTCGGTGCCGGTGGCCATCAGCGCGTGCAGCCGGCCCGGCCGCAGCCCCATCGACTCGAACCAGCCCGCGGTGCCCTCGATCCCGCCGCCGCCGAACGCGTGGTTCCAGCCGTGGGCGACGAGTGTGCCGCCGACGGACACCCGCAGGATGAGGGACGCGATGTCGGCGCCCGCCGCGTCCACGGCCATGAGCGGTTCCTTTCCGGCACGGGAACGTCCCCGCGCACCGATCCCCGACAACGTACCGGGCGCCGAATATCAGGGGCATCGTGGGGCAGATCACAGGAGTCCGGCTCCGGATCGCGTCACGTTTCGGGGCGCTCGGCACATCTTCTGTGTGGTGCCCCTCAGGCGGCACCCAGGGTGCGGAGAGCTTGGGAGGCGGCATGGGCACCGAGCCACGGCGGTTCGATCTCACGATGCTGCACGCCGCGTACGACGCCTTCCGCCGCCACGCGGCCCGGCTGGAGGCCGCGGCCGAGTCGGACGGCGCGCTCGCCGGTCCGGCGGTCGAGAACGGCTGGGCCCTGTTCAGGTTCCACTGGCACGTCCAGGACATCGCGGAGAAGCGCACCCTGTGGTCGGTGATGTACGCCAAGGAGCCGGACCCCGAGCCGAGCGGCGGTGGAAGGCGGCTCGGGTTCGTCCTCGACGCGATGGCGCTGCGCGCACTGCGGGTCGTCCCGGTGATAGACGCGGTCGACGCCGCCCTGGAGCAGCGCGATCGCGCCATGTTCGCCCGGTACGCGCGGGAGCTCCGCGCGGCGGTGGACACGCTCGTGGAGTTCAAGGAGTCGGACGTCCTGCCGCTGATCCCGGACGCGCTCACCCCGTTCGAGTGGGGCACGTTCGACGTCGAGTTCCGCGGCGAGCTGGGCCTGCGCGGGCTCGGCGTGTACCTGCCCTGGCTGCTGGACGGCGCGCCCGACCCCACCCGCCGCGCGGTGCTGCGGCTGCTGCCGCCCCCGATCCGGGTCGTGTACCGGGCGCGCTGGCGGTCCCGCTACCGGCGGCGGAACCGGCCGGCCGGGCCCGCCCGCTGACCCCCGGGCTCCCGTTCCCCGCGATGTGACGCGGTCCACATCGCGGGATGTCACATTCTCCGGCCCCGATCGGTCTTCTGTGCAGATGCGCATGTGCTCGACGGCGACGAGAGGACGTTGACGATGGCGGGTAATCGGACGGCCGGCGGCCGGTCCGGCGGGCGGACACCACCGAGGTTCGTGGACGGCTCGGCGCGCGCGCTCGACGAGCGGTTCGGCTCGACCGGTTTCGTCCGCAAGGCCATGCGCAAGGCGTTCCCGGACCAGTGGAGCTTCCTGCTCGGCGAGATCGCGATGTATTCGTTCGTGGTCATCCTGCTGACCGGGGTGTACCTCACGCTGTTCTTCAAGCCGAGCATGCACGAGGTCATCTACGACGGCTCCTACACCAAGCTGCAGGGCGTGAAGATGAGCGAGGCGTACGCCTCCACGCTCAAGATCAGCTTCGATGTGCGGGGCGGGCTGCTCGTCCGGCAGATGCACCACTGGTCGACGCTGATCTTCATGGCGGCGATCCTCATCCACATGCTGCGGAACTTCTTCAGCGGCGCGTTCCGCAAGCCCCGCGAGCTGAACTGGCTCATCGGCGTCCTCATGTTCATGCTGGTCATGCTGAACGGGCTGTTCGGCTACTCGCTCCCCGACGACCTGCTGTCGGGGACCGGCCTGCGGATCCTGGAGGGCGTGCTCGCGGCCGTCCCGCTGGTCGGCTCCTACGCGGTGATGTTCGTGTTCGGCGGCGAGTTCCCGGGGACCGACATCATCCCGCGGCTGTACGTCGTCCACGTGCTGCTGATCCCGGGCATCCTCGCCGCGCTGATCCCGCTGCACGCGATCGTGCTGACGTGGCGGCAGACGCACACGCAGTTCCCCGGCAAGGGCAGCTCGAACACGACCGTCCGCGGCTACCCCTTCTTCCCGGTGTTCATCGCCAAGACCACCGCGTTCTTCCTGTGGGTGATCGGCGTGACGACGCTGCTGGCGGCGTTCGTCCAGATCAACCCGGTCTGGCTGTTCGGGCCCTACGACCCGGGCGCGATCAGCTCCGGCTCGCAGCCGGACTGGTACATGGGCTGGCTGGAGGGCGCGCTGCGGACCATGCCGGGCTGGGAGATCGACGCGTGGGGCCACACGGTCACGATGAGCGTGGTCGTCCCGGCGCTGGTGGTGCCCGGGGCGCTGTTCACGGGCCTCGCCGCCTACCCGTTCCTGGAACGCTGGGTGACCGGCGACCACCAGATCCACCACCTGCTCGACCGTCCGCGCGACGTCCCGGCGCGCACGGGCATCGGCGTCGCCGGGGTGGTGTTCTTCGGGCTGCTCTGGCTGGCGGGCGGCAACGACATCCTCGCCGAGCGGTTCCACATCTCGCTGTTCGCGACGACGTGGTTCTTCCGCGTCGCGATCATCCTTGGACCGATCCTCGGCTACATCGTCGCCTACCGGATCTGCGTCGGGCTGCAGCGCCGCGACCTCGGCATCGCCGAGCACGGGCTGGAGACCGGCATCATCCGGATGTCGCCGGACGGCAGGTTCAGCGAGGTCGAGCGGCCCATGGCGGACGAGGCCATCGCCCCGATCACCGACCCGCGCCCGGCGGCCGCCGTCCCGCTGGACGTGCCGCCGGAGATCGACGGCGTGGAGAGCCCGCGCGCCCGCAGCGGTGTGAAGCGGGTGCGCGCCGCGCTCAACCGCCGGTTCCGGGCCGATCTGGTGGTCGTCCCGGAGCGGCACCGGGACGAGGACGGCAACGGCCACGGACGCGCGCTCACGGGCGGGGAGGGCACGGAGGGCGCGGAATCGGAGTCCGGGCCCGTCTCGCGGCAGTGACGCGGTGACCGCGGTGACGGCGGTCAGCGCTCGAAGAGGAGGCGGATGACGGGACGGGCGGCCTCCACAGGGTCGTCGCCGACGCCGGACAGCGCGCCGCTCAGCCAGAGATGCGCGAAGCCGTGCACGATCGACCAGGCGGCGAGCCCGGCCGTCCGCTCGTCCTCGGGGCGGTCGTCCGCGGGGACGCGGCGGACGCCCTCGGCGAGGATCCGGCCCGCGCGGTCGCGGGCGGCGCTGACGTCCGGATCGTCGGCGCGGTAGAGCGCGGGCGTGAACATCACCTCGAAGTACGCCCGGTGGTCGACGGCGAAGCGGATGTAGGCGAGGCCCAGGTCGTCCAGGTCGTCGCCGGCGGCTTCGAGCGCGTCCCCGAACCGGGTGTAGCCCTCGGTGGCGACGGCCGTGAGCAGGCCCGCCTTGTCGCCGAAGTGGTGCGCGGGCGCCGCGTGCGAGACCCCGGCCCGGCGGGCGAGCCGGCGCAGGCTCCACCCGGCCGCGCCCTCCTCGGCGATCGCCTCGACGGCGGCGTCCAGGACGGCCCTGCGCAGGTTGCCATGGTGGTAGCTCGGCTGGTCGGTCATGCGGCGATCTTATCTTGCCATTGACAAGTTTCGCGCGCTCAGTCGGGTTCCTTGGCGAACTCGCGCAGGCCCGGCAGGTCGATCACGGTGATCTTGCGCCAGCCGGTCCGGATGAGGCCCTTGCGGCGCAGGCCGTTGAGGGCGCGCGCGACCGTCTCCCGGGACGCGTCCATCCAGCTCCCGAGCTCCTCCTGCGAGAGCGGCGGGCCGATCTCGATCGAGCCGTCCGCCGCGGGCGGGACGTGGTGCGCCGACAACTCCGCGAGGTCGGTCAGGAGCGCGGCGAGCCGCTGGGCGCCGCCCCTGCTCATGTGGGCGGTCAGCCGCCGGTCGGAGTCGTCGAGCCGCTGGACGAAGGTGCCGGTGACGAGCATCCACACGTCCGGGTGGACGTCCAGGAAGCCGGTGAAGCGGGCGGCCGGGACCACCAGCGCGCGGACGGGCGACAGCGCGGTCACCGTGGCCGACCGGGTCCGGCCGCCGAGCACCGCGCTCTCGGCGAGCAGGTCGCCGGGCCCCCGGACGGCCAGCACCACGTCGTGGCCGTCCTCGGTCGCCGAGGTCACCTTCGCCCAGCCCCGCTCGATGATGATCACGTGGTCGGACTCGTCGCCCTGGTACACCAGGGGCGCCTTCACCGGGTACTGCCGGGGCCGCCCCGCGGCGCGCAGCGCGGACCGCTGCGCCGGATCGAGCGCCGCCCAGAACCCCGCGCGCGGGGAGGGCGCCGCGTACGGTGCCACCCGCCGCCTCCCTTGCCTGTGGCTTACCAGAACAGTAAACCCGACAAGGGCGTCCGGGCATGGCGATGAAACTCCGCCGCGTCCGCTCCCGGCCGCCGTTCGTTTCCGGCGCGCGTCACGTGCCGGCACCGGTTCCGTCCCGGCCCCGTGTCAGGTGCCCGTCGGCGGCCCGGTCTCGATCGTCAGCGCCTCGTGGTCGAAGGACACATGGCCCCTGATCCTGACGGCGTCCTCCAGCGGTTCCTCGTAGGACCAGGCGGCGTCCTCCGCGCCGTCCAGCGACCAGTACGTCGCCTCTCCCTTGTACGGGCAGTAGGTCCGCTTCGCGCTCTCCTTCAGCAGCTCACGGCGGACGTCGGCGGCCGGGATGTAGAACCGGTTCGGCAGGCCGGTCTCCGACAGCAGCTTCGGCCGCCCGGTCTCGGCGACGACCTCGCCGTCCAGCAGCACCCGCACACGCCGGGACGTGGCGCGGACGTCCACGCGGTGGAACGGGTCGCGCAGATGGCCGCGGACCTCCTCGTCCTCGTCGTACCAGGCGTCCATCGGGTCCCAGTAGAACGCCATGTGGCCGCGCAGCCACGCCGCCTCCGGCTTCGGCTCCGGATACGCCCACACGGCGTTCTCCGCGGACCGGCCGCCGGCGCGGACCGTCCAGTACGCGGCGTCGCCCTTGAACGGGCAGTGCGTCGTGCGGGCGGTCCTCTCCAGCAGGCCGGTGCGCACGTCGTCCTCCGGGACGTACAGCACGGGCAGCAGCCCCGTCTCGTGCAGGAGCTTGCCGCGCTCGGTGTCGAGGACGGTCTCCCCCGCGAACCGCGCGCGGACGCGGCGCGGGAAGCCGTGCATGAACAACCGGTGCTTCGGCCCGTCGATGGTGAAGTTGACCTCGTCTCCGGGCGAGCCCGCGAGCGGCCCTGGACGCATGGTCAGGGACATGCCGTGCCTCCCAACTTGCCAAGCCTCCCGGCGTCTGGTGTCCTCCCGGCGGGGAACGGGCCTGCTCGTCAGGCGGGGCCCGCGTCGCAGTCGCGGTGCCATCGGCAGAATGTGACAGTGTTCGCTCCGGCCCGTATCCGCGTAGCCACCACGTTCCCCGGATCGGACGAACGATGCAACCGATCCGGGACGGCGTGGAGGGGGACGCTAGGCGTCCCGCAGGATGCCGGTGGTGGCGGCACGGTACGCGGTCGGGGTGACGCCGTAGGCGGCGCGGAAGGCGCGGCTGAACGCGGCCGCGTCGGGCAGCCCCCAGCGGTTCGCGATCGCGCCGATCCGCTGCGTCCCGAGGAACGGGTCGCTGAGCTCGCGGCGGCAGTGTTCGAGGCGGCGGGTGCGGACGTAGCGGGCGACGGTCGTGCCCGCCGGCTGGAACACCCGGTACAGCTGCCGGACGGAGATGTGGTGCGCCTCCGCGATCGTCGCGGGGCACAGGGCGGGGTCGTGCAGCCGGCCCTCGATCCACTCCTTGATCGCACGCAGCATCTCGGCTCCCTCTGGGGACGGGGACGGCGGCGCGCCCAGCCATTCGCTGGCGGCCCCGGTGACCAGCTCGACGATCGCGCCGCCGAGGTGGTGGGCGTAGGGCTCGTCGGTCGCGGCGCCGTCCTCGACGCCGTCCTCGGCGAGGGCGCCGAGGAGCGAGGAGACCAGGCGCCCGTGGCGGGTGCGCTCGGCCATCAGGGTGCCGCCGAAGGCGGCCAGGCGCTCGGGCGGCAGCGGGACGGCCCGGTGCGGGATGACGACCGTGAAGATGTGGTGCGCGTCGAACGAGATCTCGACCGGGCGGGTGAGGTCGTAGAACACCACGTCCCCGACGCCGACGCGGGCGTGGCGGCCGTTCTGGCGCAGGACACAGGAGCCGCGCAGGACGAGGCCGAGCTTGTAGCACTCCCTGGTGTCGCGGGCGATCTGGCGGGCGCTGCGGCGCACCGCGTGCGCGGGCGCGTACACGTCGCCGGCCTCGACCGGGCCGAGCGTGCGGCCGGCGAGCCGGGCGGCGAATCCGCTGGCCAGACGCGGGTGAATATGGAAAGGACCGAAGGCCGACGTGATCAGGTGGCGCCAGTATTCGGCCTGATCGCGGGCAGCATGATCCGAGGTGTCAGCGAGCGTTGACATGACGCTCCTCCGAGGTGGGGCGGGCGGGGGGTCTCGGACGCCACCCGCCAGGTTTCTACGAGGTTTCGGGAAGGTCAATGAGCGAGTCGGCACGACGCTCGCGGCGGGCTTTGTCACTCGACGCCAAATGTCGGGCAGGGAAACCCAAGACCAACCCCTCGTGACCGGCCTATACATGTCGCGACGACTCCTGGGAGCCCCGCCAGCCGGGCATCGGAAGATCCCGAAATGCCCGGAAAGACCTCGAGAGGAAATCCCCCATGCCAGAGGACGAGCAGGAACAGCTGGAATCCGGCATCAGCCGGAAGAACTTCATCGTCGCCGCGGGCATCGGCGCGCTCGCCGTCCCCACGGCCGTGACGGCTGTGACCTCGGCCACCGCCTCGGCCGGCACCCAGCCCCGGCGGCTGCCGCTGACGCCCAAGTGCACCGACGGCGACGACGATCCCACTCCCGCGCAGACGGAGGGCCCCTACTTCACCCCGGGCTCGCCTGAGCGGTCGGACATCAGGGCCGGCAAGCAGGGGACCCTGCTCACCGTGACCGGGATCGTCTACTCCCAGGACTGCAAGCCGGTCAACCGCGCGCTGCTCGACTTCTGGCAGTGCGACGCCGCCGGTGTCTACGACAACCGCGGCTACGTCCTGCGCGGGCACCTGTTCTCGGGCGCCGACGGCCGGTACACCCTGACGACGATCGTCCCCGGCCTCTACCCGGGTCGTACCAAGCACATCCACGTCAAGGTCCAGGCGCCGAACGCCCGGATCCTGACGACCCAGATGTACTTCCCGAACGAGCCGCGGAACAACAGCGACACGATCTTCGACCCGCGCCTCCTGATGACCATGAGCCAAGGGCCGACCGGCCTGACCGGCACGCTCGACTTCGTCATCCGCGTCTGACCGCGTACTGAAGCACGGTTCCGTCGCTCCCGCGGAATCCAGTCCCCGCCCGGGCACCGGCGCGCCCCGGCGGGGACTTCCGCATGCCCGGAGGAGGCCCGCCCGGAGGAAACCCGCCCCGGCGGAACCGGACCGGATGAAACCGGGAAGTGATCTAAATCCCCCGCGAACCGCCAAAGAAATGGATAGTCTCCCACCGATCACTTTCCGTCGTGCAGGGAAAACTGGGAGCACACGCGGCATGAACGCTGCCAACCGGGCACAGGTCATCACACGGTGGGGGGCCATCGCCTTCATGGCGGCGGCGGTCCTGACCGCGACCGCGGGCGGCTTCGCCCAGTCCTACGCGGGCCTCTACCACTGGGCGATGGAGCACGGCCTGCGCGGCTGGAAGGCCGAGTCGTTCCCGCTGCTGGTCGACCTCTTCATCATCGTCGGCGAGCTCGGCCTCTTCCTGCTGGCCATCGACGCGTTCGTGCTGCGCCGCCGGCACCTGATGAGCTGGCTCGACTTCTCCCTGCCGCTGACCATCGCCATCGCGGGCTGGACGGCGAGCCTCATCTTCAACGTCGGCCATGTCGGCCAGCAGTCGTTCTCCTACCAGGCGACGGCCGCCGTCCCGCCGATCGTGTCGATGCTCGGCCTCTTCGTCCTGCTGCGCACGCTGCACCGGTACGTGTCGCGCGAGGTCGAGGCGCAGAACGAGAAGCCCAAGCTGCCCGAGGCGCAGACGCGCGCCATCGCCGGGCCCGTGACGCTGAACCAGATCACGCTGATGCCGCTGCGCAACACCGGCCCGTTCCCGCGGATCCAGGTCCCCGGCCATTCCGGGAAGGCGATCGAGTCGGGCACGTCCGCCGCCACCGCGACGCGGCAGGCACCGGGCGGGACGTCCAAGGACGCCGCGGAGACCGCGGACCAGGCCGCGCCGAGCCCGGCCG
>NZ_VCKW01000252.1 GCF_005889715.1 Actinomadura soli | reverse complement strand
GTGCGGGGGAGGACGGCGACGGCCCGGCCGTCTCCGAGCCGCCGCAGGAGGTCAGCGCCGCGCAGGCCGCGACGGCGAACGCCGACACCCGGCGGGAGCGTGTGTAGGGACCGGCCATGACGCTTTGGACGCGCCCGTGCCCGATCCGGTTCCACCGCCGACAAATTCCGGCGCCGAAGACTGTGGGGTCCGGCGGGCGTCCAGGCCGGGGGCCCGCGCTAGGGTGCCGCTTTGTGAGTGTTGTCGTGGTCACCGGGACGTGCACGGGAGTGGGGAAGACCGTCGTCACCGCTGCGCTGGCCGCGGTCGCCGCCGCGCGCGGCGCGTCCGTCGCCGTCGTCAAGCCGGGCCAGACCGGCGTCCGCGACGGCGAGCCCGGCGACCTGGACGAGGTGCGGCGGCTCGCCGGTCTCGACGACGTGCACGAGTTCGCCCGGTTCCCCGACCCGCTGTCGCCCGCCGCGGCGGCCCGGCGCGCGGGCGTCCCGCCCCTCCGGCTGGCGGACGTGGCCGAACGCGTCCAGGCCCTGTCCGCCACCCGCCGCCTCGTGCTGATCGAGGGGGCGGGCGGTCTCCTCGTCCGCTACGACGACGAGGGCACCACGATCGCCGACCTGGCGCGCTGGCTCGGCGCCGCCGCGGTCGTCGTGGCCCGTCCGGGCCTCGGCACGCTCAACCACACCGCGCTGACGCTGGAGGCGATGGCGCACCGCGGCGTGCAGCTCGCCGGTGTCGTCATCGGGGAGTGGCCGGACGACCCGGATCTCGCGATGCGCAGCAACATCCGCGACCTGGAAACGATCGCGGCTCGACCGCTGTCGGGTGTAATGCCCGCGGGGGCCGGTGCCCTGGACCCGGCGGAGTTCCTCCTGGCCGCGCACCGCGGCCTGGCCCCCTCGTTCGGCGGCACGTTCGACGCCGCCGTGTTCCGCGACAGCCACGGCCTCGACAAGGAGTAACACGTGACGGACATCCTCGAAGTCGCCCGCCGCCAGGTCCTGGACGAGGGCAAGGGCCTCTCCGCCGAGCAGGTCCTGCACTGCCTGACCATCCCCGACGACCGGCTGGACGCCCTGCTCGCTCTCGCCCACGAGGTGCGGGTGCGATGGTGCGGCCCGGAGGTCGAGGTCGAGGGCATCGTGTCGCTGAAGACCGGCGGCTGCCCCGAGGACTGCCATTTCTGCTCCCAGTCCGGCAAGTTCGAGTCGCCGGTCCGCTCGGTGTGGCTGAACATCCCCGAGCTGGTCGAGGCGGCGAAGGAGACCGCGAAGACCGGCGCGACGGAGTTCTGCATCGTCGCCGCCGTTCGCGGCCCGGACCAGCGCCTGATGTCGCAGGTCCGCGACGGCATCAAGGCGATCAACGACGCCGTGGAGATCAACGTCGCGTGCTCGCTCGGCATGCTCACCCAGGAGCAGGTGGACGAGCTGGCCGCGATGGGCGTCCACCGCTACAACCACAACCTGGAGACGGCCCGCTCCCACTTCCCGAACGTGGTCACCACCCACACGTGGGAGGAGCGCTGGGACACCCTCCGCATGGTGAAGGACGCCGGAATGGAGGTGTGCTGCGGCGGCATCGTCGGCATGGGCGAGACGATCGAGCAGCGCGCCGAGTTCGCCGGCCAGCTCGCCGACCTTTCACCGGACGAGGTCCCGCTGAACTTCCTGGCGCCGCGTCCCGGCACCCCGTTCGCGGACCTCCCGCTGGTCGAGGGCACGGAGGCGCTGAAGACCATCGCCGCGTTCCGCCTCGCCCTGCCCCGCACCATCCTCCGCTACGCCGGCGGCCGCGAGCTCACCCTCGGCGACCTCGGCACCCGCGACGGCATGCTCGGCGGAATCAACGCCATCATCGTCGGCAACTACCTCACCACCCTGGGCCGCCCCGCGGAAAAGGACCTGGAACTCCTCACCGACCTCCAGATGCCCATCAAGGCCCTGAGCCAGACCCTCTAGGACGGGTCACTGGTCCCAGGACCTCCACTCGGTGGTGTCGATATCGATGTCGAACGGGTCGGGGAGGTGGATCGGCTCGCCGAACGTCCAGGACTCCTGGTGCAGGTAGGCGCCCAGCGTTTGGTCCGGGATGGAATACAGGATGGAGCGCGCGACCTTGGGCGAGCGGTCGACCAGGAGGTAGTACGGGATCTCGGCCCCCGCGTACCCGTTCCACTTGTTGTTGCGGCGTCCCCGTCCCGTGGGCTGCTGGTCGTGCTTGGCGTTGCTGGACGAGGTGACCTCCACGACTAGTTCGACCTGGTCGGGCACCACCGTCCGAACTCCGGCACGACGGGCGGCCAGATAGACCTCCTCGTCTATGACCATGAGGTCCGGGACGTACCCGTCGCCGATGCCGACAAGTGACATCCCGGTGCCCTGGTCAGTCTTCCAGGGGTAGCCGGTCCCCAGCACGTGCGCGCGAACGAGGTGGTAGTTGATGTCGCCGGCGATGGCGTTGTGAGGCAGCCCGGGCGGCGGGGACACGACGACCTTCCCTCCGATGATCTCGACTCGGGACCCTTCGGGGGCGTCGACGTAGTCATCGAGTTCACCGCGTACCCACAGGTTGTAGGGCGTGTCGGGCAACAACGACACTTCTTCGTCCGACAGGACCTTCACGTTTTGTGACTCCTCCCTCACGATCTGCTCCCGGTCATCGTAGAGAAGGCTTGCACTCAGCGTAGCCAAATCGTTCGAACTGGTGGTCGAGGAATTCGAAGGAGAGTCGTGCGCGCAGGTCAGCGGCGGAGGCGGGTGATGAACTTGTAGCGGTCGCCTCGGTAGAGGGACTGGGCCCATTCGACGGGCTGGCCGGTGGTGTCGAAGGCGTGGCGGGAGAGGAGGAGCATGGGGAGGCCGACGTCCACGCCGAGGAGCTGCGCGTCGTGCGGGGTGGCGAGGACGGTCTCGATCGTCTCCTCGGCCTCGGTCAGGTGGACGTCGTATGCGGTGGCGAGCGTCTCGTACAGGGAGCGGTGGCGGGGGAGTTCGCGGCGCAGGCCGGGGAAGCGGCGGGCGGGGAGGTGCGAGGTGTCGATGGACATGGGCTCGCCGTCCGCGAGGCGGAGCCGGTGGACGCGCAGGACGCGGCCGCCCGGGCGGATGCAGAGGAGGGTGGCGAGGCGTTCGTCGGCGCTGACGTAGCCCGCCTCCAGGATGCGGGTCTCGGGGCGCAGGCCGTGGTGCCGCATGTCCTCGGTGTAGCTGACGAGCTGGAGCTCCTGGGAGACCTTCGGTTTGGCGACGAACGTGCCCTTGCCCTGGATGCGCTGGAGGCGTCCCTCGACGACGAGTTCGGCGAGGGCCTGCCGGACGGTGGTGCGGGACGTCTCGTACTTCTCGGCGAGGGTCCGCTCAGGGGGCAGCGGGCTGCCGGGGGGCAGGGACTGGATCAGCTCGACCAGGAGTTCCTTGAGCTTGTAGTACTTGGGGATGCGGGGCGCCTGGTTCGGGTGGCGCTTGCCGACGTCGCCCAGCGAGGCCCGGTCGTAGCCGTGCTCGAATCCGCCCCCGTGCCGGGGCCCGCCCCTGACCTCCGTCACGGCATCTCCTCACGTTCATCATCGGTTTCCCCGATGTTATGTGTGAAGACTACGACCGGTAGAACATGCGATCTTCGCCAGGGCCGCTTCCAGGCGTGTGAGCTCCGGCTCCTCCAGCGTGGCGCGCGCGGTGAGGCGGAGGCAGGCCCGGCCCTTGGGGACGGACGGCGGCCGGAAGCACCCCACGCGGAGCCCGTGCTCGGCGCAGATCCCGGCGGCCCGGACGGCGGCGTGCGGTTCGCCGAGGAACACCGGGACGACGGCGGCGGCCGGGGACGCGGTCTCCAGGCCGGAACCGGCGGCGAGGGCCGAGATGCGGCGGGCGCGGTCGCGGGCGCGTCCGGGCAGGGCGGGGTCGGATTCGAGGACGCCGAGCGCGGCGAGCGCTGCGCCGGCGGCGGGCGGGTTGAGGCCGGTGTCGAAGATGAACGACCGGCCGGTGTCGATCAGGGTGTCGATCACCTCGGGGGCGCCGAGGACCGCGCCGCCCTGGGACGCCAGGGACTTCGACAGCGTGACGGTGAGGATCACGTCCGGTTCGCCCGCGAGCCCGGCGGCGTGCGCGGCGCCGCGTCCGTGGTCGCCGACGACGCCGAGCGCGTGCGCCTCGTCGATCACCAGCAGCGCGCCGTGCGCCCGGACGGTGTCGTGCAGGGCCCGCAGCGGCGCGAGGTCGCCGTCCACGGAGAACACGGCGTCGGTGACGACGACCGCGTGGTCCTCGTCGCGGCCGGCGAGGGCGTGCTCGACGGCGGCGGTGTCGCGATGCGGGACGATCACGACCCGGGACCGCGAAAGGCGGCACGCGTCCACGATCGAGGCATGGTTGACCTGGTCGGACACGACGAGCGTGCCCGGCCCGGCGAGCGCGGTGACGGCGCCGAGGTTGGCGAGGAAGCCGGAGGAGAAGACGAGCCCGGCGGCGCTGCCGGTGAACGCGGCGAGCCGCCGGTCCAGCTCGGCGTGCAGCTCCGTCGTCCCGGTGACGAGGCGGGAGCCGGTGGAGCCGGTGCCCCACGCGCGGGCGGCGGCGACGGCGCCCTCGACCAGGCGGGGGTCGCCCGCCAGCCCGAGATAGTCGTTGGACGCCAGGTCGACGAGCCCGCCGGCGCCGGACGGGCGGGGGCGGAGCGTCCGGCGCAGCCCGGCGTCCTCGCGCCGCGCCGCCGCGTCCCGGAGCCTGGCCAGGGGGTCTCGTGCCGCGGTCATGCCGTGAATCCTGCCAGGCCCCCCGCCGGACGGGGGACCCGCCCGGGCACCAAGACCCATCGGCGATGATGGTGGCGTGCCTACCTTGACCGATCTCGTCCGCGATCACAGCGATCTCACCGAGGACGATCTGGAGTGGCTGCACGCGCTGGTGTCCGACTGGCAGCTCCTCGCCGACCTGTCGTTCGCGGACCTGCTGCTCTGGGTGCCGCTCCGCTCGGCGGACGCGCTGCCCGCCGACCGTACCCGGCGGCCCCTGCCGGACACGGGCGCCGCCGTCCCGGGCTGGGTGGCGATCGCGCAGATGCGGCCGACGACCGGGCCGACCGCCTACCCGGAGGACCTGGTCGGCAAGGTCGTCCGGACGGGGCGGCGCGGGCTGATCGACGTGGCGTGGCGGGAGCGGCGGATCGTCCGGGAGGGCGACCCTGAGTGGGGCAGCGGTATTCCGGTCCGGGAGGAGTCGATCCCGGTGCGGCGCGGCCCGAAGGTCCTCGGGGTGATCCAGCGGAGCACGAACCTCAGCTCGGCCCGCACGCCGAGCCGCCTGGAGCTGACCTACCTGCAGAGCGCCAGCGACCTCGCGACGATGATCTGTGAGGGAACGTTCCCGGCGCCGGGCGAGGAGCCGAACATGGTCCGCTCGCCCCGCGTCGGCGACGGGCTGATGCGCCTCGACCGCTCCGGCCGGGTCACCTACGCCAGCCCGAACGCGCAGTCGGCGTACCGGCGGCTCGGCTACCCGGCGGACCTGGTCGGCGAGGCGCTCGGGCAGATCACCGCCGAGCTGTGCGACACGGGGGAGCCGATGGAGGAGGCGCTGAGCGTCGTCCTGTCGGGCCGGGCGCCCCGCGAGGTGGAGGTGGAGTCGCACGGGTCGATCATGCAGCTCCGGACGATCCCGCTGGTCGTCAGCGGGACGCGGATCGCGGCGATCGTCCTGTGCCGGGACGTCACCGAGCTGCGGTGGCGCGACCGGGAGCTGCTGACCAAGGACGCCACCATCCGGGAGATCCACCACCGGGTGAAGAACAACCTGCAGACGGTGGCGGCGCTGCTGCGGCTCCAGGCGCGGCGGCTGCAGATCCCGGAGGGGCGGGCGGCGCTGGACGAGGCCGTCCGCCGGGTCGGGTCCATCGCGATCGTCCACGAGACGCTCTCGCACACCCCCGACGAGCTGATCGACTTCGACGACATCGCCGACCGGGTGATCACGATGGCGGGGGAGGTGTCGACGCCGGAGACCAAGGTCGCGCCGAAGCGGTCCGGCAGTTTCGGCGTCCTGCCCGCCGAGGTCGCCACCCCGCTGGCGATGGCGCTCACCGAGCTGCTCCAGAACGCCCTGGAGCACGGCCTGACGAACCGGTTCGGGACGCTGGAGGTCGTCGCGCACCGCTACGGCGAGGGCGAGGCGCCCCGCGATCCGGGCGGCGTCTCGGTCTGGGGCGACTGGCCGGGGGCCGACGAGCACGCGCGCGCCGCCGTCCCGAAGCAGGACCCGGCCACGGGACGCCGCCTGGTCACGGTGGTCGCGGACGACGGCGTCGGCCTCCCCGAGGACTTCGACGTCGAGAGCAGCAACAGCCTGGGGCTCCAGATCGTCCGGACGCTGATCGTCGGAGAACTGGGCGGCCACCTCGACTTCCGCCCCCGCCCAGGCGGCGGCACCGAGGTCGTCGTAGACATCCCCCTAGGCGACGCCCAGTCCTCAAGGCGCCAACCGCCGCAAGCCACCTAAGAGGCCTGCACCTGCTATCGCACGGGCATCAGCCAGCACCCCGGCCACGCGCCGACCTCAACGCTTGCGATCGCGACCGAAGGCAGGTTTCGAGCCTGCAGAAACCTGATCGCGCAGCGAGCCGCCAGGCGAGCCGAAACGATGCAGCGATCGCGCGCAGTGCTCGACGATGGAGGGCCGCCAAGGCCCGAAGGAGGAGAGAAACGCAATAAACTACAGACCGGCGCGGGCGCGTGCGCGGGAGGCGCGGCGCTTGAGGGCGCGGCGCTCGTCCTCGCCCATGCCGCCCCAGACGCCCGAGTCCTGGCCGGACTCCAGCGCCCAGCGCAGGCAGGCGTCGGTGACGTCGCAGCGCCGGCACACCTGCTTGGCCTCTTCGATCTGCAGGATCGCCGGCCCGGTGTTGCCGATCGGGAAGAACAGCTCGGGGTCCACGTCACGGCAGGCTGCGCGGTGGCGCCAGTCCATGCGGTCCACTCCTTCGTCAGGTGGTGGAGACACTCCACTCTTGTGAACGGTTTCACATGTCGCGAACACCCGGGTGGCGGTGGCCATGTCCAGGGGTGAATGTTCGGCGGCGCCGCGAGACGGAGACCGGCGTCGTCGGGGTCTCTTATCGGCTGGCGCACTTTGAGCGTGTCAGGGGGGCGCGGGGAGACGCAAGACCTTTGAGAAAGGATTCTCAAAGTATGGATGTCGCATGTGTCACACCCGTGGGTCGGGCGTGTTACTTGGCTCTCACCTGGCAACCCTTACGGGCTCAAATGACGATCCGTATCGCCTTCGGAACCGATCGGAACGTCACGCTGTGGTGTTCGCCAAGGTAGTCGCCGTCCAGCTGAAAGGCCATCGGGCGCTCGGCGTGCAGGGTGATCTCCGCCGCATCGTGCACGTTCACCACGTGCCGTCCCTGCACTGGACGGGCCCGGGCGGTGAGCATCTGCGCCACCGCCCCGAGCGTCGGGCCGACGTCCAGCGAACGCATGCCGAACACGTCCAGGCCGCGCGAGAAGTTCGCCTTGGGACTCGGATTCACCGGGAGGCGGCCCATGAAAGTCCAGGGCGAGGTATTGGAGATGAACGCGAGGAACAGTCCGGTTTTCGGTGGACGCCCCGGCTGTTCCAAAGTGAGGGCGGGATGCCGCCTGTCGGTGCCGGAGAAGAAATGCCGGAGCGCCGTCTGGACGTACAGCGAGTTGTAGGCGGTGGCCCCCGCCGCGCGCCGTCGCTCGACCTCCCGGACGACCTCGGCGTCCAGCCCGACGCCCGCGCAGAACGTGAAATAACGCTCCGGGCCGCCCGCATGGGAGGCCGTGCCGAGCCCGATCGTGCGGTGCCGTCCCGCGCGCAGCGCTTCGAGGACCGCCTTCGTCGCGCCGATCGGGTCGCCCGGCAGGCCGAGCGTGCGCGCGAAGACGTTGGTGCTCCCGGACGGCAGTACCGCCAGCGCGGGCAGCCCGGAGGACGGGCCGTGGGCGAGCAGCCCGTTGACGGCCTCGTTCACCGTCCCGTCGCCGCCGAGCGTGATCACGACGTCGTAGCCGTCCACGGCCGCCTGCCGGGACAGTTCGGTGGCGTGGCCGCGATGGCCGGTCTCGGCGAGGACCAGGTCGAGATCCCCGGTGAACGCCCGCATGAGGAGGTCGCGGGCTCGCCGGGAGGTCGAGGTCGCCTTGGGGTTGGCGATGAGCATGGCGCGCACGGCGTCAGGGTATCGATCGTTCCGGATGCGTTAGCCCCGGCGTCGCCTGTCATTCCGGGGGACGACCGCCAGGCCCCCCGAGAACCGCCCTTGGGCACGGCCCCGGAGCGGGGACGAGTAGGGTTCCGGTGTGTCCAAGCGTCCCATCACCGTGCAGGCCGCCGCCGTCCTCGAAGCCGTGGAGGGCGTCGCCGCCGTCGGGTTCGGCGTGTACACCGGCGTGGAGACGGCCACCGGCGCCGCCGTCGACCCGGCCAGCGCGATCGGGGTCACCGTCCTCGCGCTCGCCGGCGGCCTCGGCATGCTCGCCTGCGCCCGCGGGCTGCTGCGCGCCGACCAGTGGAGCCGGGCGCCCACGGTGCTGACCCAGCTGTTCGCGCTGCCGGTCGCGTGGTCGCTGTGGCAGAGCGAGCGTCCGGCGCTCGCGGTCCCGATGGGGGTGGTCGCCGTCCTCGCGCTGATCGCCGTGCTCAGCCCGCCGAGCACCGCCTGGCTGATCACCGATCACGACGAGGACGACGTCCGGGAGGACGCCCCGGATCACTCCGCCGAGCCCGCGCCGGCCCCCGGTGAACCGCGGTCCCTGGGGCAGCGCCTCAAGGACCGCCTGAAGGAACAGCCCACCAAGGACTGACCGGCGGTCCGCCCGACCGCCGGCGGGTCTACTCGTCGGCGGTGAGGCCCTCGCGGAGCTGGGCGAGGGTGCGGGCGAGCAGCCGGGACACGTGCATCTGGGAGATGCCGAGCTCGGCCGCGATCTGCGACTGGGTCATGTTGCCGAAGAACCGCAGCAGCAGGATCTTCTTCTCGCGGGCGGGGAGCTTCTCCAGCAGCGGCTTGAGGGACTCGCGGTACTCGACGCCCTCCAGCGACTCGTCGACCATGCCGAGCGAGTCGGCCACGGCGGGCGCGTCCTCGTCGCCGGAGTCGGGCGCGTCCAGGGAGACGGTGGAGTAGGCGTTGGCGGACTCCAGGCCCTCCAGCACCTCCTCCTCGCTCATCTGCAGGTGCGCGGCCAGCTCGCTGACGGTCGGGGCGCGGCCCTCCCGCTGGGCGAGGTCGCTGATCGCCTTGGTCAGCGACAGCTTCAGCTCCTGCAGGCGGCGCGGGACGCGCACCGCCCAACCCTTGTCGCGGAAGTGCCGTTTGATCTCGCCGACGATGGTGGGCGTGGCGTAGGTGGAGAACTCCACGCCGCGGTCGAGGTCGAACCGGTCGATCGACTTGATCAGCCCGATCGTGGCGACCTGGATCAGGTCGTCCAGCCACTCGCCGCGGTTGCGGAAGCGGCGGGCGAGGTACTCCACGAGCGGCAGGTGCAGCTCCACGAGCTGGTCGCGGATGCGCTGGCGCTCGGGGTCGCCCTCGGGAAGCTCGGCGAGGCGCTCGAACAGGGCACGGGCGCGGGCGCGGTCCGGCACCGCGCTCTCGGACCGCTCGCTGCTCGCGCCGGCGATCGTCGTCTTCTCTGTCACGGGGCCCCCGCCGAACCGCGGCGCTTCTGCAGCGTCACGGTGACCCGGTCGTCGGCGCCGACCTGGGAGTCGACCTCGCCCGCCAGCGACGACAGGACGGTCCAGGCGAAGGTGTCGCGGCTCGGCACCTCGCCGTCCACGGTGAGCACGGACACGGAGATGCGCATGGCATCGCCGGTCAGCTCGAACTCGCACACCAGGTCCGTGCCCGGAAGGGCCTGGGCGAGCAGCATCGCGCACGCCTCGTCGACGGCGATGCGCAGGTCCTCTATCTCGTCCAGCGTGAAGTCCAGCCTGGCCGCCAGGCCGGCGGTCGCCGTCCGCAGCACGGACAGGTAGGCGCTCGCGGCCGGCAACTTGACCGTCACCACGTCGCGGACGGACAACTTCGTACTGGTCGGCATTGCAGCGGTTTCCTCGGTCACGTCACTCCCTCGCAGGATGGTCCCGCTGCTTCCGAAACTACCGCCTGCACGCCCCTGTGCGAGACTTCGCCGCGCGTGGCTTTCTCACCAATGTCCCCGGCGACGTGAAAGGACGCGATCCAAACCTCTTCGGAGGGAGGGATGCGTCACGTCCTGGCGCCGGGGGCGACGGCGGCGTACGGGGTGCGCTCGCGGACGGGGTTGCGGGGGGCCGTCCCACCCGTTCGGCTCGATTAGCCTGCACAGGTGATCCGATTCGCGACGCCCGACGACGTTCCCGACATCCTGCGGCTGATCAGCGACCTGGCCGAGTACGAGCGGGCCCTGCACGAGGTGAAGGCCACCGAGGAGCAGGTCCGCGAGAGCCTCTTCGGCCCGGACCCGAAGGTCTTCGCCCACGTGGCCGAGCACGAGGGCCGCGTCGCCGGGTTCGCCGTCTGGTTCCTGACGTACTCGACGTGGAACGGCACGCACGGCATCTACCTGGAGGACCTGTTCGTCGACCCGGGCGTCCGCGGTCACGGCTACGGCAAGGCGCTCCTCACCGAGCTGGCCCGGATCGCGGACGAGCGCGGCTACGGCCGCGTCGAGTGGTCGGTCCTCAACTGGAACAAGCCGGCCATCGACTTCTACGAGTCGATGGGCGCCCGCCCGCAGGACGAGTGGACGATCTACCGCCTCACCGGCGACGCGCTCACCGGGGCCGCCGCGTCCTACCGCCCGCCCCCCGAGCACACCGGGCACGGCGCCTCCGCGTAGCTGCCCTCGGACACGACGACACCGGCTCCGAGGCAGTGCGTGCAGAGCCCTGACCCCCGCACCGCCGGATGCTCCCAGACAGGCGGAAGCGGGCCGTGCACGCGGGCGTCGTGCTCCTCGGCCTCCCCGGGCCATCCCGGGCCACGGCTCCCGTCGTCCGCGGGCTCATGCTCGCCACTGACGACCTTCCGGCCGTGGCAGAACATGCACATCAACTGCAGCGGGCCCAGGCGCTCCTCGCCCGTCCCGCCGCACTCAGGGCATTCGATCTCGTCACTCACACGCACCGCCGCGTTCGCAGTCCGCCGCCGGCCCCGCCATGCCGGACTTCCTTGAGAGAAGGATGACCTGCTCGCGCCCGCCGGGCAACGCCCTTTCGCGCACGCGAATCCATCGCTGACCGTGAGTGCGGAACGAATTACCGACCGTGCTCGCCGCGCGGGCTGGGAAGCCGTTCGGACACGGCTGAGGGCCGGCCCCCGCCGGGGCCGGCCCTCAGTGCCTTGCCGGTCAGCCCTGCTTCGTCTCCTTGAAGATCTCGTCGATCTCCTTGATCTTCGCGAGCAGTTGCTCCGCGACGCCGACGTCCATGCTGCCCTTGGTCCCCGTGGCGCCGGCGAGCTTGGTCGCCTCGTTGAAGAGCTGGTGCAGGTGCGGGTACTTCTCGAAGTGCGGCGGCTTGAAGTAGTCGGTCCAGAGCACCCACAGGTGCTCCTTGACCAGCTGGGAACGCTGCTCCTTGATCAGGATCGCCCGGGCGCGGAACTCCGGGTCCTCGTTGGCCGCGTACTTCTCGGCGATCGCCTTGACCGACTCGGCCTCGATCCGGGCCTGCGCCGGGTCGTAGACGCCGCACGGCAGGTCGCAGTGCGCGGACACCGTGGTCTTCGGGCGCAGAAGCTTGAGCAACACCTGCGATTCCCTTCCCTCGTTGTGGATCATGCTCAGGTCACCGACATTACTCTTGTGCCCGTGGGCCCGTCCGGCCAGGGCGCTCGGTATTTCGGCCTAGGACCGGATCGCGGCGCGGCCCGGAACCATTCCAGGACAGTTCATGACCGCCGCCCGGCGAACTATGCGGGTGGACGAGGAGGACCATGCGGATCCGCTCGCCGCGCCACCTTGCGCTCTGGGGCCTGGCCGGGGCGGCGGCGCTCGCGCTGGCCGGGGC